>NZ_JBOHGA010000172.1:0-14221 GCF_050699915.1 Actinophytocola sp. | reverse complement strand
TCGGTCCAGTCTCGCAGGCGTCGCTAGCAGGTCATGCCCGAGCCGTATCCCAGCTCTTGGGGCAGGAACCCCCACGGGATGCCCGTGTACAGCACGAACAGGATGCCGCACAACGCTTTGCGGTCGTGCAGACGCTTGCGGCCCGGGTGTCGGAAGCGGCGCTCGACCGTGGGTGACACGGGCTCGATCAGCGCCCACAGCTCGTCCTCGACTTCCCACGGCCTGCGCTGGGCTACCCTGCCCTCCCACCAGATGATCAACAACTGGCAAGATCAACCCACAGCTCTGTTAGGACCCCTAAGTGCCTGTGAAGTGAGGGGCACTGGTGTGGTCGCTGGGGACCGGGCAGATCGATAGCCGTCGCGGCGTGACGGGCTGACAGTGGGTGGGGCCTTGACGTACGAGCGGAGCTGACCACACTGATCCCGCTCACTCCCAAGACCTCAAATGAGTTCTACCTTGCCGTGGGGGCAAGATGCGCCGACCGACGCGGAGCGGCAGCTCATCGCGCCCCACCCGGTGCCGGGTGGGTGCGGTGGTCGGCCGGGTGCTCCACCCGCGTCGCGACATCGTCGATGCGATCCGCTACCTGGATCACAACAGCTGTGTGTGGCGGGCGCTGCCGGCCGTCTTCCCGCCCTGGCACACCGTGTACCGCTACTTCCGGCCTGGGTGCGTGACGGCACGCGCGTGTCCCGCTCACCGTCGTCGGCGGTTCGGGCCGGGACCGTTCGGGTTGGTGGCGCGACGGCGCGCACGACCGCTGCCCGGGACGAGCGCTGTCCGGCCCGAAAATGAGCGGAGCCGGGCCACCACAGTGCGGTTGGATGGCTACCTGCGGCCGCCGCGCGGCCCGCGGACATGGACGAGGAGGAGTGGACGATGCCGATCGCCACGCTGCGAGGCGTGACCCTGGACTGTGCCGATCCGCAGGCGCTGGCCCGGTTCTACCAAGAGATGACAGGCATGGAGCTCGGGTACAACGCCGACGGGTTCGTCGCCCTGACCGGTGGTTCCGGCTGTGACCTGGGTTTCCAGCGGGTCGACGGATACCGGGCGCCGCGATGGCCCGGCCAGGACGTGCCGCAGCAGTTCCACCTGGATCTCAGGGTCGAGGACCTCGACGCGGCGGAGAAGCTGGCGCTGGGGCTCGGCGCGGTCAGGCCGGACCACCAGCCCGGCGGCGGCCGGTGGCGGGTGCTCCTGGACCCGGCCGGTCACCCCTTCTGCCTGGTCACCGGCTGACCGCCGAAGTGGCCCGAGGCCTGCCTGGGTAGGTCTGGACCGCCTGCGCCAGTCGGTTGCCACCGTTCGCCGGCTAAATCGCTCCGGCGTGTCCGGAGGCCTATGGGGTTGAGTGGCCGGCCTCGGTGAGGGCGGCGTGTTGACGGTAGTGAGCGTGTTCGAGTTCGGCGGGTGGGATGTCGCCGCAGGCTTCGAAGAGGCGCCGGTAGTTGAACCAGTCGACCCATTCCAGGGTGATGGCCCACGTGATCACCGATGGCACCTTGATCCCGATCGACCGCATCGCCGCGGACCGCCCGTTCTACTACTCGGGCAAGCACAAGTTGCCCGGCAGGAACGGCAGCCCGCACCGCACCGGCTCGCCAAGCCGGCCACGTGCTACAGAACCATCAACTCACCGCCGGATGAAAAGGCTCACTGACCTCGACTCGCTGCTGTACCTGCGGGCCGAGTTCCCACACGCCAGGTGGCTGCCGACTCTCCAGGGCTGGCACGTGGAGGATTGTCTTCGACACGAGGCAATGCATCGCGCCGCCGGATCGACCTGACCCAAGAACCCCTCGTGGGCTTGGGGTCAGTGTGCCGCCGTGACTCTTCGGCGGAGATCGCGGCCATCGTCACCGCGTCGGCAGCAAAGGGAATCCAGCTGCACGTGGTCATCACCATGGGCTGCGGCTTAGCCCGCTGACTCTGGACGGACGACCAGATCAGCGGGCATTTTCATGCGGTCGCGCGGATCTTGGCATGTTGACCCGGCACGAGGGCGGAAACGGGCCGGTCTCGATCCGACCCTTGGAACGCCAATTTCGTCGTAAGGGCGCCAGGCGCGTGGTGGAGTACGATATTCTCGAAAAATTCTGCCCTTGACGGATATCCTGGCGGCTGGAATAGAGCAAAATGAAGATGGCGATCATTCGAGATGCCGTCGCCTAACTCGGGAATTCTAGGCAGGGTCGATCTCGGAAATTCGGAAGTGTAACGGGTGTTGAGCAAAGTGTGGCGCGACGGACCGTGACGGGGCCTTCGAGGACGCCGTGGCCGCGCGGCGCATGGTCGGAACGAGCGGGCTCGAGTCAGGATCGCCGGAGTACGCGCAGCTGCACCGACAGCTGGTCGACGGCGGCTGGCAGCTTGTCCGGCAGTTCGATGCCGATGGTGACGGTCGGGTGACCCTGGAGGAAGCCGTCGCGGGGTTCGAAGTGCTGCAACCCCGACGCGGCGAACATCGCCAGGGAGTTGGCTCTTCGGCAAGGACGAATGACGAGGCTCAGGTGCCGAGTGCCGCGAGGCCGTCCGACGTGACGCGTACCCGGCGTTCGAGGGGGCCGAGCCGTTGTTCGATCGCGATCAGATGCTTGGCCTCGAGTCGTTCGAACTCGCCGTCCCACGTGGTCGGGACTCCGCCGGCCACGCCGCTCCAGCGGTAGCCGGCCGGGCCGCCCCAGGCGCCGGTGTGGAACTCGACGTGGCCGGACGCGACCTGCTCCAGCGCTCGGCGCGCTCTGTCATCCATCTCCTCGCACCTCCTGATACGAGGGCCCAGCCTGCACCCGGCGGCGACCCGAGACATCCCGCGATGTACGTAGATTCGAACGAGACGGGGCGCACTTACCGGGGAACCAACGAGCAGGTCAGAGGTTCCTGCGAAAGCGGGGGGCGGACGTCCCGGTCGGCCGGTTGGACCAGGCGTCGAACACCACGACCAGGAGCGAGAGGAGGATCAGGACGACGCCGAGGAGGGGGATGTCACCCCAGATGAACAGGGCGGCGATGACCAGGGTCGGCAGCACCGCGAACAGACAGAACGGGTCGACCTTTCCGAACGCCTGCTTCTGCCTTGTGGAGCTTCCATACTGTCCGACGATCGTTCTGCCCTGCCCGTTCGTCCGTACCGTCTCGGGCGTGCACCCGAGGGAGCCTTGCGCAGCATAGCTACCCCGGCGTGTTGCGCGGAGTCGAGGTGCCGGACATCGTGGGTGACCTCTGGTCACTCAGAGTCGGCAGTGGTCAGATGGTCGCCGCCCACCGCACGGTCGCGCCGATTAGCCGCACCGACCCGATCGTGCGCCGCCGCCACCAGGGCATCTCCCGCAGGCTCGACGCGCTGCTGACCGCCGACGGCGCGATGTTGCCCGAGAACGCGGACTTTCGTGCTCGAGGCGCACTCTTTGTCGAGATCACGGCAACCGGATGTATGTCGGTTGCATGCCGACACGACCGGCACCGCCTACCGCTACACGTGTGGAGCCGCTCCCGTGGCCGCGACAACGACAGTGAACTGACCGTCGACCCGCGCGACGGCGCGATTACCCGCCGAGTCGTCGCGCCCAACATGTCCGAGGATCTGGCAACCGTCGGCGGCGACTACGCGGACTACGTGTCCGGCGCAACGCTCTGTGGCGCTGTCGGGTCAGCGGGTGACGGCGTCCAGGGCGTCGACCAGGCCGTGGCCGAAGAAGCCCCGTCCCGAGCGGGCGCCTTGGCAGTGGGCGAGCCAGGCGCCGGTGCCGTCGGGGTCGTAGACGCCGTCTGGTGGGCAGGGGATGCGGTCGGCTTGGTGGGTCAGCGCGGCGGTCACTCGGGTTGGTGACCACCTGGGGTGGGTGCTGCGGATCAGTGCCACGACGCCGGCGACGTGCGGGGCGGCCGCCGACGTGCCGCCGAAGTAGAACCAGCCGCCGTTGTTGATCGTGGTCAGTACGCCGGTGTTGCCGTCCGGGGTGTTCGGGATCTGGCCGACATCTCCGCCTGGTGCGGTCACGTCGACGTCCCGGATGCCGTAGTTCGAGTACCGCGCCTTGCGTTTCTGCGCACCTACCGCGGACACGATCACCACGCCCGGCACCTCGCCGGGCACCATTTGGCAGTCGTCACCGGTGAGCCGTTCGATCGGCTCGCCGTTGTTCGGGCTGAAGGGGTCCACCACCGGATACGACAGGTCCCAGTTGGCGTTGCCGAGCGCGGCCACGTTCACCGCGCCGCGCCGGTTGGCGTAGTCGATCGCGCGGCGCATCGCCTCGGCCGCCGCGGCCTGGTCGGGATCATCGTCGCACCAACGCATCCACGGATCGGCGTACACCGACGCGCTGGTCACCTGGATGCCGTGTTCGGCGGCCCACACGTACCCGCAGATCAGGTACTCCGGGTAGACGAACCCGTCGGTGTCACCGACCCGCACCGAGGCGATGCGCACGTTCGGCGCCACCCCGGCGACACCGATGCCATTGCGGGCCGCGGCGATGATCCCGGCCACCGCGGTGCCGTGGCCGAAGTCCGGGTGCAGCGGTCCCCACGCCTCGGGCGAGGTGTCCGGTACGCCGTCGCCGCAGCCGACCGACCTGCTCGCGTCGACGTTCGGTGCGAGGTCGGGATGACTCGCGTCCAACCCGCCGTCGACCACGCCGACCACCACCTTGCGGCTGCCGCCCGAGATGTCGTTGGCGCGGTCGGCGCGGATCTGGCGCATGCTCCACTGGTTCGCGGCGAGCGGCTCGGTCGGCATCGGTTGTCTATCTACAGTGGACGTCGAGCTCGCGCTCGCCGGACCGGTGCCGAGCTCGGCCAGGTTGCGCGTCGCGCCGGCGGCGACCACACCGGGCAGCCGGCGAACCGCGGCGGCGAAACCGGCGCCCGGGGCGGTGGCCACGACCACGCCGATCTGCGGCCAGCTCGTGAGCACCCGCCCGCCGGCGGCCCGCACCGACGCCTCGGTGCGGGCCAGCGGTGTGCCCAACTTGGCCAGGACCACGAAGTGCGCCACCGGCTCCTGCCGTACGGCGGTGGCGGGCTGGCCGGCGGTCAGTCCGGCAGCGACGAGCGCGGTGACCAACAGCGCGCTGCCCAGTGTCCGTCGCACGACGCCTCCCAAGCCCCCTGGACGGCGCCGCCACCGTACCTCCGGGAATGTCCGCGCCGACTAGTTCGGGCGCTCTCGATGAGGCGTCGGGTGTGCATATTCCGCGAAGCCCGCTGAGCCTCAGATCCGAAGCGTTCGCCGCGGCAGCGACTGGCGCGTTCCGTGGCCCGCTCCGGTAATTTCCGGGAACGCTCGGACGAGTTCCTCGTGCTCCGGTGAGAAACCGCCTGTCTCGGCTACTTGGCGGCCCTTCTTCGTGAGACGGTAACGAGTATCGCCGTCTTCATTTCGAACCCTGTAGTTCTTGGAACCGAGATGCAGCTTGAAGACCTTGTCGTCGGACGTCAGGTGGGTACGTCTTGTCCTCGGCGGCAGCCGGGTGCGCGGTGTCGTGTCCGCAGAGGTTAGGTCCGTTCTCGCACATCGGGACCGAGGATCACCCGATCGTGTAACCGATGGTGATATCCCGACCCCTCACGTTCCCGGTGATCGTCTAATGCCGAACCGGTACTCGAGGACAGGCTCCCGCAAGAGGCCTGTGCGCGACCGAAATGCGGCGACCAGCACGAAGGTGACGCTAATGAGCATCGCCCACGAGCCGGCTTTCGCCGGGTCCACGAGTCGCCACCCTTCGAGTTGATGCGGATACCGCCAGGCGCCGAAGAATGTCGCGATGTTCTCCGCGACCCAGAGGAAGAACCCGATGAGCGCGAACGACAAGGCGAGCGGCATGCGATATCGGAAGCCGCCGACCGTGAAGTGCACGACCGCTCCCCAGGTCACGGCGACGAGCAGGCCGGCGAGCGGCCACCGCAGGTCGGGTAGCCAGTGGTGGGTGATGAGGTTGACGTAGATGGCGCCGGCGACCGCGGCGGTGGGCCACGGGAGATAACCGGAGAGCCGCAGGTCGAACAACCGCCAGGCCGTGACGACGTAGCTGCCGACGGCCGCGTAGAGAAATCCGCTGTAGAGCGGCACGCCGAGCAGCTTGGTGAACGCGTCCTCGGGATAGGACCACGACCCGAGCGGCACCTTGACGAGCTCGAACGCCAGCCCCACGAGATGGAACCCGGCGATGACCAGCAGGTCCCTGTTGCTCTCCCAACCGACGAGCCGAAAGGCCGCGGTCACGAGCACGCAGTAGATTAGCAGCGCGTCGTAGCGGGGAATCGGCAGCGGCACGACCCGCGAGAGCGCCAGCCCCCCGAACACGGCCACGGCGAAGGCACAACAACGAGTCTCGAGCCACGCGAACCGAACCAACTGCGCGACGAGGAACCTCATGCCCCCGTGGACGCACCCGCGCGTCACTGGTTGCTCAGTGGCCTCGCCGACCGCCCGATCGTCCAATGAGGCCGCGCCGCGCCGGTCGGAAGCTGACCGGCGCGGCGCCACCGCCGGTGGTCAGCCCCGAGGTGCCGGCTCGAACATGCTGAACGGCGTGCCCTGGTCGTCCTGACAGTGGACGAGCCGGCCGACGCCGGGCACCTCGGCGATGTCGTCGGCCGTGCCACCCAGCTCGTGGACGCGCTTGGCCGACGCGTCGACGTCGTCGGTGGCGAAGTACACGCGCGGATGGGTGAACTTGGCCTCGCGGGGGGCGATGCCGCCGGCGGGTCCATTGTCGATGGTGTGGTAGTCGTCGCCGAACTCGGTGGTGGTCCAGCCGAACAGGCCGCCGTAGAAGGTGCGGGCCTTGGCGGTGTCGGCGGCGGGCAGCTCCACCCAGTTGATCTCTCCGGACATGGGTCCGTCCTCTCGTGACGTGGGTCGTGACGCAACGAGGACGAACGGCCGACGGGGTTCTCGACAGGCGAAGACACACGACCTGTCACAGGATCTGTCACACGATCGGCGTCGGCGGTGCTGTACAGATGTGGACATAGTGCATGGTGGGCGCGCACCGGTCGACGCCCTGGCGATAGCCCTGTCCGCCGCCGCCCGCGGAGGCGGCACGGCGGTCGGGCGAGCGGAGCGGAAGGACGGCGGCGTGGCCTTGTCGGGTCCTCGGGAACGAGGGGCTGTCCGAGCCGACCTCGAACAGGTCTTCCGAGCCACCTACCCGCGCGTCGTCGCGGTCGCCGCCCGCGTGCTGGGGTCACGGCACGAGGCCGAGGACGTGGCGCAGGAGGTCTTCCTGACCTTCGGCCACTCCTCGGTGCCAGCCGGGCAGGCGATGGGCTGGCTGTCGGTCGCCGCGGCACACACAGCGTTGAACCATCTCCGCTCGGGCCGGCGGCGCGCCGTCCGGGAGGAGGCCGTCGGCGACGGTGGTGCCGTCGCCCCGGACGTCGCCGACGCGGTGGTGACCCTCGACGAGCGCCGCCGCGTGCGGGCGGCGCTCGCGCGGCTGCCCCGCCGGCAGGCCGTGGCACTCGTCCTGCGGCACAGCGGCCTCAGCTACGCCGAGGTCGCCGCCGCTCTCGAGCTCTCTCCAGGCAGCGTCGGCACGACCGTGCGACGCGCCGAGTCCGCCCTGCGCGAGGAGTTGAACCGTCATGCGTCATCCGACTGACGGCACGCTGCGCCGGCTCGTGGACGAGCCCGCCGGCGTCGCCGACGCCGATCGCGAGCACGTCGCGGGCTGCACGGTGTGTCTGTCCGGACTGGCCGAAGCCCAGCGGGACGCGGCGGCCGCCGACGCGGCACTGACCGTTCCGTCCGATGTGGACGCCGCCGTTGACACCGACGCGGCGTGGCGTCGCCTGTCACACGCGATTTCCACGGAGGGCCACCGGCGGGTGGCCGCCCCCACCTCCGCACGCCGGTGGCATGCCGCCCTGCGCAGCCCGGTGCTCGCCATCATCGGCGCGGTCGCCCTGCTGACCGGGGCCGGGGTCGCGGCCGCCGCGGACTGGCTGCGGGTCTTCCAGGCCGAGCAGATCGCCCCGGTCACCGCACCCGACGAGGACCTCGTCCGGTTGCCCGAGCTGTCCGACATCGGCGACCTCGAGATCACCGAACCGATCGACGTCCGCCCGGTCGACGACGCGGACGCCGCGAAGAAGGCCAGCGGTCTGGAGGTCCCCCAGGTGAGCGAGCGGCCCCGCGGCGTCACCGGCGAACCCACCTACTTCGTCGGCACCCGGGCCAGCGCGGTGCTCACGTTCTCGGCCGAGAAGACGGCGCGAACGCTCGGCGAGCCGCTGCCACCGCCCCCGCCGGGGCTCGACGGCAGCCAGTTCCGGTTCGTCGCCGGCCCCGGGCTCGCCGTGGTCTGGCCGGAGGCGCGCGGGGTGCCGGCCCTGATCGTGGCGCGGGTGACCGCGCCGACCGTGTACTCCTCCGGCATCCCGTTCGAGACCGCCCGCGACTACCTGCTGTCCCTGCCCGGCCTGCCCGAGAACGTCGTGTCACAGCTGCGCGGCATCTCCGCGGACGGACCGGCGCTGCCCCTGTTCCTGTCGGTCGACCAGCTGGAGAGCTCGACCGCCGACGTCGCCGGCGCGCCGGCCACGGTGTTCACCTCGCACGACGGCACGATGACTGCCGTGGTCTGGGTCGATCGCGGCAAGATCACCGCGGTGGCCGGCCTGGTGAGTGCCGACGAGGCGCTGTCGGTGGCGCGCGGTCTGGGGTGGGAGAAATGAGCGCGTCCCTCGACGCCGCGCGGCAGCTGCTCGAGGAGCTGCCGCCCACGCCGGCGGTGTGGTGCTCGGGCCTGCGCAAGCGGTACCGGAAGCGCACGGCGGTGGACGGCGTGTCCTTCACCGTCGGCCGCGGCGAGGTGATGGGTCTGCTCGGCCCGAACGGGGCCGGCAAGACCACCGTCATCAAGATGCTGCTCGGTCTGGTCCGGCCCGACGCGGGCGACATGCTGCTGCTCGGGCAGCCGGCGGGCAACCCGCAGACCCGCGCGAGCGTCGGCTACCTGCCTGAGCTCTTCCGTTACCAACCCTGGCTCAGTGCCACCGAGGTGCTGGTCCTGCACACCCGGCTCGCGGGCGTGCCGGTGCCGCCCGCGGAGCAGCGCGAGTCCCTGGCTCTCGTCGGTCTCGCCGACCGTGCCGGCGACCGGGTGGGCGGTTTCTCGAAGGGCATGCAGCAACGCCTCGGGCTGGCCGTCGCGCTGGTGGCCCGCCCGGAGCTCGTCGTCCTCGACGAGCCGACCAGCGCGCTGGACCCGGTGGGCCGGGCCGACGTCCGCGACATCCTGTTGTCCCTCAAGGAACGCGGGGTCGCCGTCCTGCTCAACTCGCACCTCATCGGCGAGGTGGAGCGGGTCTGCGATCGGGTCGTCATCCTCGACAAGGGCAAGGTCGCCGCCGCCGGCACGCTGGCGGAGCTGCTCGGCCGCCGCGAGCTGCGGCTGCGGCTGGCCGAGGTGAGTGCGGCGGCGAAGGCGCGGCTGGCCGCCGCCGGCGAGCTCACCCACACCGGGGACGCGTTCACCGTCACGCTGCCCGCCGATGCCGAGACCGACACCGATGCCGTGCCGGATCTCGTGGCCGACCTGATCCGCCTCGGCGTGCGCGTGCACGCCGTCGAGCCCGGCCGGATCAGCCTCGAGGAACGTCTGCTGGACATCCTTCGAACCGAACGAGCCGGTGGTGACCGATGACGACTCGGACCGTGCGCACCATCGCCGCGCTGACCCTCCGCGAAGCCGCCCGCCGGCGCGTGCTCCGCGCGATCGTCGTGATGACGCTCGTGCTGCTGGCGCTGTCCGCGTGGGGCTTCTCCCGGCTCGATGCGGAGTTCGGCTCGCTCACCAGCGGGGAGGCCCGGCTCGCGGCGTCCAACGTGCTCAACCTCGTGATGTTCGGCCTGAGCCTGATCGCCGCGCTGGGCACGGCGTTCCTCGCCGGCCCGACCCTGGCCGGCGAGGTCGAGTCGGGCTCCGCGCTGGCGGTCCTGGCGCGTCCGGTCCGCCGCTCGGCGGTGCTGGTGGGTAAGTGGCTGGGGCTCGTGGTCTTCGGCAGCTGTTTCGTCGCGCTGGCCGGCCTGGCCCAGTTCGTGATCGTCCAGGTGACCATGGGCTACTGGCCGCCGCAGCCGGTGGCCGGGCTGGCCTTGCTGGCGGCGCAGACGACCGTGCTGCTGACGCTCGGCCTGTTGCTGTCGACCTTCATGTCGCCGATGGCGTCGGGCATCGTGGCGGTCGGCCTGTTCGGCGCCACGTGGATCGCGGGAGTGGTGGGTGGGGTGGGGAGCGCGCTCGGAAACGAGGGCGTGGCCCGGGTCGGCACCGTCTCCCGGATGCTCCTGCCGACCGACGGCCTGTGGCAGGGCGCCATGCACGCGATCCAGGACCCGACGGTGCTGGGGCTGTTCGGGCGGGCCGCCATGGGCTCGCCGTTCGTCAGCGAGGCCCCGCTCGCCGCCACCTACCTCGCGTGGACCGCGCTCTGGGTCCTCGTCGCCCTCGCACTGGCGACGATGGCCTTCAAACGCCGCGACCTCTGAGGGTTCGGGTTCACGCCAACGGACCCTCGTGAACTAGTCCGAACGGTCCACTCGCGCGAGGTGCTGAATCCCTTGTCCGCGTTGGGATTCGGCCACGAGCAACAACCTGTCAACGGGTGGCGTGGTTCCGTTGACGCGCCGCGGTTCCGTTGCGAGGATGCCTCGCGACCGCAACGACAGCGGAGTGGGGGAACGAGTCACAAGTGACCGGTAGATGGTGAGCGAAAGACCCGGCGACGACGGCATCTGGGCCACCTTGCGTGACTCCTCGGTCCCGGTTCGGGCGATGCTGGTCGGCGTCCTGGTCAACCGCCTGGGCGCGTTCCTCCAGGTGTTCCTGGTCCTGTTCCTGACCAACCGCGGCTTCACCGACGTCGAGGCCGGGTTCGCGCTGGCCTGCTACGGCGCAGGCTCGTTCGCCGGGATCGTGCTCGGGGGTGCGCTGGCCGACCGGCTCGGCCCGCGCTACGCCACGTTGCTGTCCATGATCGGCACCGCGCTGCTGCTGATCGTGGTGCTGTACGTGCGCGCGCTGCCCGCGGTGTACGTCTCGGTGCTCCTGTGCGGGCTCGTCGCGCAGCTGTACCGGCCGGCGGCGGCCGCGTTGCTGTCCGAGCTGACTCCGCAGCACCAGCAGGTGATGATCTACGCGATCTACCGGCTGATGATCAACGTCGGCACCACCGCCGCGCCGCTGCTGGCCGCGCTGCTCATCACGTTCTCCTACGACCTGCTGTTCTGGGTCGAGGCGGGCGCCGCGCTGGTGTACGCCGTGATCGCGGCGATCACCCTGCCCCGGCGGAAGTCCTCGGACAAGTCCGGCAAGGCCGCGCTGGACGGCGGGCCGAAGGGCTACCGGGCGGTGCTCGCGGACCGGCGGTTCGTGCTGTACCTGGCCGCCCTGTTCATCAACTCGCTGGTCTACATCCAGTACGTCAGCACGTTGCCGCTCACGATCCAGGACGCCGGGATCGCCACGTTTTGGTACAGCATCCTGATCTCGCTCAACGGGTTCATCGTGATCACCTGCGAGCTGCTGGTCACCAAGGTCACCCAGCACCTCCCGATCAAGCTGGTCGTCATCGCCGGGTTCACCCTGTTCGGCATCGGCCAGGCGCTCTACGCGCTGCCGCTGGGCGTCGCCATCCTCGTGATCGGCACCCTGCTGTGGACGATCGCCGAGATCGTCGGGGGGCCGACCATGATGTCCTACGCGGGCGTGGTCGCCCCGGAACGTCTGCGCGGCCGCTACATCTCCTCGATGCAGACCATGTTCAGCCTCGGCGCGGCGGTCGGCCCGGCCCTCGGCACCGCCGGCTACCACCTGCTCGGCCGCAACGTGTGGTTGCTGTTCGGCCTGACGTGCCTGGTCGGCATGGTGTTCGCGCTGCTCGGCATGCGCCGCCCGACCGACTCTGAGCCGGCCCGAACCGAGCCGGACCCGGCCGAGCCCGAGGAAACCCCACCAACCAGCACCACCCCACCCGCGGCGCCCGCCGCGGTCGCCGACCGGCAGGAAGGACCGCAGCCCACATGACCCGCAACGCCCTGACCGAGCTGTACCTGCGGGAGTCCGACGGTCAGCAGCCGGACGAGCTGCTGAGGTTGGCCCGGAGCCAGGTCGACCTGGCGGCCACCATGTACCAGGACAAGTGCCTGAGCCGACCGGTCCTGCTGACCGCCGACGAGCACGCGGTGCTGGCGAACGACCTGGTGAACCTGCACGCGGCGCTCACCGGACTGCCCGACCGGCTGTTCGGCGGCGAACTCACCGCGTTCGCCAAGGCGGTCGGCATGACCGACACCCAGGTCACCGGCATCATGCGCGGCCGCGGCGACGCGCCGACCCGGTTGGGGCGCGCCGACCTCTACCACGACGGCTCGGCGTTCCGGCTGCTCGAGCTGAACATGGGCAGCACGGTGGGCGGGCTGGACAACGCGATCCTGAACCGGGCCGTGTCCGCCGACCCGTTCGTCGCCGATTTCACGGCCCGACACCGGCTGGCCTTCCCGGACACCATGGCCGAGCTGGCCCACACCCTGCTCACCGAGTGCAAGGTGCCCAGCAACGAACGCCCGCTGATCGTGGCGGCCGACTGGCCGGACAGCTTCGCCACGCTGGAGCCGCGGCTTCGCTACAGCGCCGAACAGCTCGCCCCGCTCGGCGTCGACATCGTGCCCTGCCACCTCGGCCAACTGTCCATAAAGGATGGACTGGTCCATCTGGACGGTCGCAAGGTGGACCTGCTGTACCGGATCTTCATGGTGGAGGACCTGCTCGACCCCCGGGCGCCCGAGCTGATCGACCCGGTGCTGCAGGCGGCCGAGCGCGGCGCGGTGCGGATCTTCACCCCGATGGACTCCGAGCTCTACGGCAGCAAGGGTGCGCTGGCCATGCTCTCCGACGAGGAGAACCGCGGCCTGTTCGGCGCGGACGAGCTGGCCAGCCTGGACCGGATCCTGCCTTGGACGAGGATGGTGCGCCCCGGCGACGTGACCGTGGCCGGCGAGCGGGTGGAGCTGCGCGAGTACGCGCTCGCCCAGCGCGAGGAGCTGATCCTCAAGCCGACCCTGCTGCACGGCGGCAGCGGCGTGCGCCCCGGCTGGCTCACCGAGCCGGGGGACTGGGAGTCCAGTGTGGACGCCGCGATGGGCGAGCCGTTCGTGCTGCAGCAGCGGATCCGGCCGGAGCCCGAGCCGTTCCGCACCGAGGACGGCGTGCTACCGCACGTCCTCAACTGGGGCGTGTTCCTGTGCGCCCGCGGCTACGGCGGCGCCATCGCACGCGGCACCACCGACCTGGACGGCGGCCTGGTCAACGTGGCGAGCGGTTCGACCGCCACGTGCTGCTTCCACCAGGCCGGCTGACCAGCCCGCCTCAGATCAGCCCATGCCTTCGCGGACGTCCTTTCCCTGCTCGGCGAACGCCTTGAAGTCCTGCATGTGCTGTTGAGCCTGCTTGCGGAAGGCGCCGGGCATCAGAAGCCCCACCAGCCGCATCAGCAAGCCGTTGAACCAGTATTCGTTCTCGCTCACCCAGAGCGTCGTCTCCGGACTGGCTTCGGTCAGCCGGTCGCGCACGGCGCTCCACATGCCCTCGCCGACGATCTCGCGGTCGAAGTGAACGACGCTCCCCTTCGGAATCCCGTGCAGGTCTGCGGGTTCCCGGCGTGTGACAGTCTCGGTGCACTCGATCTTCCGCTGTCCCATCTGCATCACGATCCGCGACTTGGTACCGAGCTGCCCGTGTATCCCACTCAGCGGCTCCTGCAGCACCAGGCCCCGCAGCCACTTCGGCAGGTGTGCCGGGTCGGCGAGCAGCTGGGCCACCCGCTCCCGCGGCAGGGCGATCTCGATCGAGTCGGTGTGCTTCATGGCGCGCATCGCTCTTCCTGGGACGTCAGGTCGGGTCGGGTACGTATCCGCCAAGCCGCAGCTCCATGGTGGATGCCTCGCCGGCGGGCACGCTGGTCGCCGAGGATGTCGAACGCGTGCACAGCGGAGACCGTACCGGTCTCCGCTTATATAAGTCAACGCTGTTTATTGAGCCACGTAGGCTTGAGCTCGCTCCTGCGCAACGCGGTGGAGCTAGTGTCGCGCGTCATTAATTCATTGACACTGATCACGGGCGCCGTCTTCGGCGGCTGCGACTTCAACATGTAGCGGAAGCCGTCACCCGCGGACATCACCCCGCATCGAAACCGTCACAGCGCC
>NZ_JBOHGA010000171.1:0-14281 GCF_050699915.1 Actinophytocola sp. | reverse complement strand
ACCGGGCGGTGCGCGGGGCCGGGCCGGCGCCGGGGGACCGGTCGACCACGCTCACCGTGGCGACGATCGAGTCGGCCGGTGGGGCCGGCCGGCAGCGGCGGTACCGGGTGGCACGGGTGGGGGACAGCCCCGGGTTCCTGCTGACCGACGGCGCGTTCCTGCCGCTGTTCGGGTCGGACGGTCGAGCGCGGGCAGGGGCCGTGTGGGACGCGGCGACCGACTGCCTGCCCTCGCCGAGCGGGCCGGCCGAGCGGGCGGAGGGCGAGCTGGCGGCCGGGCAGGCGCTCGTGCTGACCTCGGACGGGATCGGGGTGCCGCTGCAGGACACGCCGGCCGGGCCGTACCTGGCGCGGGCGTGGGCCGAGCCGCCCGGGCCGGTCGCCTTTCTCCACCAGCTGCAGTTCGACCTGCGCAGCTACGACGACGACCGGACCGCCGCCGTCGTCTGGGCCTGGGACGAGCCGTGACCGACGACGCGGAGCTCGACGACCTCGGCCTTGCCGACCGGCTCGCCGACGGCGGGCAGGGCACGGTGTACCGGCTCACGCGACCGGCCGGCATGGTGCTCAAGCGCTACCACGACGACGTCGAGGTGCTGGCCGGCGAGCTGGGCCGGCTGATCGACCTGCCCGCGCGGATGACCGCCGCCGACCGCCGGCTGGTCACGGCCACGACCGCGTGGCCGACCGGGCGGGTGTTCCGCGACGGGCGGTGCGTCGGGCTGCTCATGCGAGAGGCGCCCGCGCGGTTCGCGACCCGGCTCGCCGGCCGCTCGTGCCTGCTGGAGCTGCAGTTCCTGCTCTACCCGCGACGGGCGATGTGGGACGCGCTGGAGCTGCCGTCCGGGGCCCAGCGCACCTGGCTCGCCGTGCACTACCTGCGGCTGTTCGAGGTCTTGCACCGCAACGGGGTCGTCGTCGCGGACGTGTCGATGCGCAACCTGCTCTGGACCCTCGCCGGCGGCCCGGCCGTGTTCGCGCTCGACTGCGACGGCTTCCGCATCGCCGACCGGCCGCCGGCGGTGCGGTCGCTGGACACCGTGGGCTGGGCGGACCCGGCGGCGCGGCGCGGGGACGCCACGGTCGACTCGGACCGGTACAAGCTGGCGCTGCTCACCGTGCGGCTGCTGCTCGGGGCGCACGCGGTGACGCCGGAGGACGTGCGCTCGTCGGCGTCCCTGCGGGCGACGCTCGGTACGGAGCTGAGCGCGCTGGCCCTGCGTGCCGCGCGGCCGGGTGCGCGGCCGCCCGCGGACTCCTGGCTGGAAGCGCTTACCGGCGCGAATGCGGAAGTGATCCAGCGTGAATATGTGGGCGACGGTCATTCTGCGGACGAGGCACGTTAAAGGCGCTTCTGACCGCCGGGATTCTCCGCAGGCACTCCTGGACGGCGCGATGTGGCCGCTGGGGGTGGCCACATCGCTCCTCTTCGCCCCAGGGCAGATACGCGTTTCCCGTATCCCCTTGCGGGACGCGGTGGGAAATTCCTGTTCGCCCGGCTCGCCCTGTCGAACACTGGAGCCAGGTCGAATTCCGGAGGTTCCGATGGGTGTGCTGGTTTCTCTTTCCACGCTGCTGCGGATGGTGGCGCTCGGGTTCGCGCTCGGTATCGTCGTGGGGCTCTATGTCGGCCTCGGCGGCGCGCCGGAGCCGGGGTCGGCGACGTGTACGCCGACCGCGGTCGAGCACTGCGAACCGAGGGAGCCGGCGCCCGCTCCGGCTCCGGCCGAGGTCGTCATCCCCGAAGCCGCGTCCTAGCCCGCCGGCGGCGACGTCGCCCGGTCAGCGCCAGCACCACGAGCACGCCGGCGCCGATGAGCCGGGTGACGTCGAGCGCGGGCTGCCAGCGGACCGTCCCGTTCTGGATGACGAACGCACCGGCCGGCCGCGCGACCAGGCCGAAGCCGCCGCCCTCGCCCTCGCGCCGGCTCTCGTCCCCGATCCTGCCGAACCCGCCGCCCCCGCCGCCGAGCACCACGGCCGCCGGGATCACGGTCAGCCCGTCCTTCTCGACGGGCTCGGCGTAGACCACCCGGGCGTGCAGCGACTCCCGCACCCTGCTGATCAGCTCATCGATCGTCATGAACACAGCTTGCCCGACGGGCGGGCCGGTGATCCGTGCCGCGGCGGGCACCGAGTCACTTGCGGTACACGGAGATGTGCATCGTCGAGTTGCCGGTGAACTCGCCGCGCTGCCAGTCGCTCCAGCGGTGCTCGAGCTCGAGGCCGGCCAGCTGGGCCATGAGGTCCATCTCGCCGTGGGTCACGTGGCGGCCGCCGATGGGGTAGAACTTCGTGCCGTTCGGTTCGAGGACGACCCACGTGCCCGTGTAGAGCTGGGTCACCGGGTCGACCACCCCGGCGGTCACCGTCAGCCTGTCGGCCTCGACCTTGAACACCTTGAACCGGCTCGTGTCGCCCGGCTTCGCGGTCGCGCCCACCGCCGTCTCCAGCACGAACCGCCCGCCGGGCCGCAGGTGCGCGGCGGCGTTGCGGAAGAGGTCGACCTGGTCCTGCTGGGTGTTGAGCACGAAGATCGAGTTGAAGGCGATGTAGGCCACCGCGAACTCGCGCTCGATCCGCACGGTCGTCATGTCCCCGACGACGGTGGTCACCGCGTCGGTCTTCTTGGTGAGCTGGGCGAGCATCTCCTCGCTGACGTCCACGCCGACGACGTCGTGCCCCTTCTCGGCGAGCGGCACCGCGAGCCGCCCGGTCCCGACGCCGAACTCGAGGAGCGGCCCGCCGTCGGCCAGCTCGGACAGCGTCGCCACCGCGCCGTCGTCGTCCATCATCCCGGCGTGAAACTCGTCGTACTGCTCCGCCCAACGTGCCCCGTACAGTCGGGGATCGAATTCCGCCATGTCGCAAACCTCCCGCGCACCGCGGCCGGCGACAAGTGTTTCGCCAGAGAGCGAAACCTGCGCCTACTCTCTGGCCGTGCTCACCACCCTGGCCGTCGAGAACTACCGGTCCCTGCGGCATCTCGTGCTGCCGCTCGCCCGGCTCACGGTCGTGACCGGGGCCAACGGGAGTGGGAAGTCCAGCCTCTACCGCGCCCTGCGGCTGCTCGCCGACGCCTCCCGCAACGGGGCCGTCGCGGCGCTCGCGCGGGAGGGCGGCCTCCAGTCGACCCTCTGGGCCGGGCCAGAGGCGGGCAGTAAGACCGGGGCAGGGACCCAGGGCACCGTCCGGACGAAGCGCGTGGGGCTGCGGCTCGGTTTCGCCGGCGACGACTTCGGCTACGCGCTCGACCTCGGCATGCCGATCCCCGCGGTCACGGAGTTCAACCTCGACCCCGAGTTCAAGCGCGAGTGCCTCTGGCGCGGGCCCGTGCTCAAGCCGGCCACCCTGCTCGCCGACCGGGCCAACGGCACCGTCCGCGCCCGCGGCGACGACGGCGCCTGGGCTCCACCCCGCAAGATCCGGCTCACCGACAGCATGCTCGCCGAGTCCGCCTCGCCCGAGGTGCTCATGATGCGCGAGCGCATCCGCTCCTGGCGCTTCTACGACCAGTTCCGCACGGACGCCGACGCACCCGCCCGCGCGAGCCCCATCGGCACCCGCACCCCCGTCCTCGACCACGACGGCGCCGACCTGCAGACCATCCGCGAGGTCGGCAACGCCGCCGCGCTCGACGAGGCCGTCGCGAACGCCTTTCCGGGCGCCCGCGTCGAGATCGCCAACCAGGACACCCGCTTCGGCCTGTGCTTCCACCAGCGCGGGCTGCTCCGCCCGCTCGACGCCGCCGAGCTCTCCGACGGGACCCTGCGCTACCTGCTGTGGGTCGCCGCCCTGCTCACCCCGCGCCCGCCGGAGCTGCTGGTGCTCAACGAGCCGGAGACGAGCCTGCACCCGGACCTGCTCGTCCCGCTCGCCGCCCTGATCGCCACCGCCGCCGAGCGCATGCAGCTGATCGTGGTCACCCACGCCCGCCCGCTGATCCGCTCGATCGAGGTCGTCGCCGAGGACCGCGCCAGCACGCTGACCCTCGTCAAGGAGCTCAGCGAGACCACACTGGACGGTCAGGGCCGCCTCGACGAGCCGTCGTGGCACTGGCCGAAGAGATGACTACTTCCGCAGCACGGTCGCGCCGTCGTAGTCCACCGTGTGGGAGATCATCTTGGCGTAGCAGTCGTCCGGGACGATGCCCTGCCCGTCGCACCAAGAGTTCGCCGCCGCGCCGTCGGCGTGGGGCAGCGGCATCACGGTGATCCAGAAGTCGCCGTACTTGAAGCTGGAGTAGTCGCCGGAGTACAGCAGCAGGGCGTCCGGGTACCGGGCCTGCGTCGCCCGGAAGTCGCGCAGGATCTCCTCGTAGTCGTACGTGATGCCGTTCGCGACCAGGCCCGGCCGCTTGGCCGACAGCTGCGGCACCCACCGGTCGACGAGGGCCTCGACGCTCGCCCGATCCGCCTCGACCTGCAGGTTCAGCTCGTCCAGGGCGGTGGCCGGGTCGGCCGGCACGGGCTGCGGCGACGGTGTCGTAGGGTCTTGCGTGGTGTACTCGGTGACTTCGGGCGGCGCGGCGACCGGCGGGACGTACTCGTCGGCGGCGACGGGCCCGCCCGGGGTGGTGGTCTTGCCGAACAACGCGAACATCGCGAACAACCCGACGACGGCCAGCGCGGCCACGCCGGCGGCGACCGCGGCAAGCACGCCTTGCCGCGACGGCGCGGCGGGCGCCGCGGGCGAGTACTGGGCCGGCGCGTACGGGTCCGAGTACTGGGGCGACACGGCATCCGGCGGCCGAAGCACCGCGCCGCATCGCGTGCAGAACTGGGTGCCCGGGCCTGGCACCTGCCCGCATTCTCGACATGCCGTCATGGCGCACTCCGCCCCGGTCCACGATTTTCGAAACCCTCGCCGAAAGAAGTGTCGCGACACGGGCGGCGGCGTTACCCGCGCCCGCCCGGCGTGCGGCAACGGGAAAGCCAACCCATTTGTGTCCGGAATTCGACAACTACCGATGTGGGCGTGAAATTGCCGAAGACAAACCCACTGCGCACCCGCTTCGCCGCGGTCCTGCTGGCGGTCACCGCGGGCGCAGCGCTGGCTCTGCTCGGGGCGCAGCTGGCGTCCGACCCGGTCAGCGGATCGTCGTCGGCGCAACGGGACGAGGCCACCGGCACGACCCCGCCGAGCGAACCGCCGCGACAGAGCAGCGCCCCACCGGAGAAGGCGGACAAGCCGGACAAGCCGACGGGCAAGACCTGCGCCGCGATCGTCGAGAGCCTGTCGCCGCGGCAGCGGCTGGCCCAGATCCTCATGGTCGGCGTCGATCCCACCTCCGCCGACTCCGCGACGAAGGTCGCCGGCGAGGAGGGGATCGGCGGGATCTTCCTCGGCGGCAACGAAACCGGGCTGCTGGTCGACGACAAGCTCGCCGGCGTGCACGACGCCGCCGCGCTGCCGCTCGCGGTGAGCGTGGACGACGAGGGCGGCCGGGTGCAGCGGGTCGACGAGCTCGACGGCGACGTGCCGAGCGCCCGGGAGATGGCCCGCACGATGAGCGTCGCCGAGGTGCACCGGCTCGCCCGCGAACGCGGGGCGGCACTGCGCGAGCGCGGCGTGACGATCGACTTCGCGCCGGTCGTCGACGTGACGACCCAGCCGGACGAGGACGTCATCGGCGACCGCTCGTTCGGCGCCGACCCCGCCGTGGTGAGCAAGTACGCGGCCGCCTTCGCCCAGGGGCTGCAGGAGAGCGGCGTCCTGCCGGTGGTCAAGCACTTCCCCGGGCACGGCCGCGCGTCCGGCGACTCGCACGTCGCGACCGTGTCCACGCCGGCACTCGCCGAGCTGCGCAAGGTCGACCTGCTCCCGTACCAGAAGGTGCTGCGCTCCACCCGGGCCGCGGTGATGGTCGGGCACATGTCCGTGCCCGGCCTGACGAACGGCGTCCCGGCGACGCTGAGCCCGGCGACCTATCGCCTGCTGCGCGGCGAGCTCGCCTTCGACGGCATCACGATCACCGACGACCTCGGCGGCATGCAGGCGGTGTCCGACCGCTACCCGCTGCCGAAGGCGGTGCTGGCCTCGCTCACCGCCGGCGCGGACATCGCGTTCTGGTCCTCCGGCGAGCAGCACGTCGACGAGGTGCTCGACACGCTGGAGCAGGCCGTGTCCGACGGCACGCTGCGCCCGGAGCGGGTGTCCGACTCGCTTACCCGCGTCCTGCGTGCGAAGGGGGCGTGCTCGGCCTAGCCGCGCGCCCGCCCCGCACGGGGTCCTGGATCCAGCTGTGCAGGTTCGCCGGCGGGTACCAGGTCGGCTGGGTCGCGGCGAGCCGGCGGTGCACGGACAGCGCGCGGGCGCAGTGGTCCAGCCAACCGTCCACAGGGGACTCGGTCGCGTGCAGCGACGACCACAGCGTCAGCTGCGCGGACAGCGAGTGGCGGAACGCCGACACCTCCGGCCGCTGCGTGCGGGTCAGGTCGGTGAGCGTGGCGCCGGCGCACTCGTAGCAGTCGCAGTGCCAGAGCGGGGCCAGCCGGCCCGCCTCGTCGAGCGGGTGGTGGCTCAGCAGGGGCGGCACGAACGCCCGCAGCGACCGGAAACCCACCGCGCCGCGGCCGGCCCGCGGTGGGACGCGGCGCAGCCGTGCCGTCGTGCCGATCGCCGCCGTGTGGGCGCCGTGCGCGAGCGCGCCGAGCGCCGAGATGTCCGAGCGGAGCAGCAGGACCGGGACCCGCACGTCGAGCAGGCTGAGCAGGCCGCGGGTCACGTACCGCACGCCGAACGGGTCCTTCGTGTGCTCGATGGCCACCGCCACCGGCACGCCGTGGTGCTCGATCTCCTCGGCGAGTCCGTCCACCGAGTGCTCGAACCAGCGCGCGGACAACGGCAGCATGGCGACCGTCGGGCCGGGCTGGCGGGCCGCCTCGGCGAGGATGCGGCGCAGCCCGCGCCAGTCGTGCGGGGCGAGATAGCCGGAGTCGGTCAGCGCGACGAGCCCAAGGTCGTGCTGCTCGGCGATCCACGACTCCCGGACGCCGACCGCCGCCGGCGCGCGCCGGCGGCCCGAGTATCTGTTGGCGTCGCACAGGATCGGGCCGGTGAAGCCGTGCTCGCGTAAGGCCTCGACCGTCTGCCGCGGGGTGCGCCCCGTCAGCACCAGCCCGGTGCCGTGCGCGCTTGCCACCCGCGCCGCGTTCTTCGCCTGTCCCAGCCGGCACTGCACCAGCAGCCGACCCGATAAGTCACCCAGCGTGTCCCCGACCATGCCCTTAACCGTGCAGCCTGGTCTTTCCCGCTGTCACGGGGTCTCAGCCGAATGCGGAGCGGCACCGACCAGATGGTTGAGGACTTGGTTGCCCTGCGCGTACGCGTCCTGTTCCACAGGAGCAATCATACACTGTCAGCGCGCGCACAACTACGCTTTGTGTTCGACTGTGCTGTCCCGGACGACGAGGTCGGTGGCCAGCTCCACCCGCGGGCTGTCCGGCTGCTCGCCCCGGGCGAGGCGCAGCACCGTCCGCGCGGCGAGCATGCCCATCTCCGTCAGCGGCTGGCGCACGGTCGTGAGCGGCGGCGAGGCCCAGCGCGCCTCCGGCAGGTCGTCGAAGCCCACGACGCTGACGTCGTCGGGCACCCGCAGCCCGCGCCGGCGCAGCGCCTCGTAGACGCCGAAGGCCATCTGGTCGCTCGCGGCGAAGATCGCGGTCGGCGGCTCGCGAAGGTCCATCAGCTCGCCGGCGCCGGTGAAGCCGGACTCGTGATAGAAGTCGCCGGGCCGGACCAGCGCGTCGTCCATCGCGATGCCCGCGGCGTCGAGTGCGGCGCGGTAGCCGTCCAGGCGTGCCCGGCTGCACAGCAGCGCCGGCGGCCCGGCGACGAAGCCGATCCGCCGGTGCCCCAGGGAGGTCAGGTGCTCGGTGGCGGCAAGCCCGCCGGCCCAGTTCGTGGCTCCGATCGTCGGCACGTCCAGCGCCGGTCCGCCCGCCGGGTCGATCACCACGGTGGGCACGTTGAGCCGGCGCAGCTCCTCCTGGTGCGAGGGCGCCAGCGTGGACGTCACGAGGATCACCCCGTCCGACGCGCGAGCCCGCAGGTTCTCCAGCCACTGCCGGGTGGCGCCCGAGTGCCGGTGCACGGCGCTCACCACGGTGCCGACGGCCGCCGCGTGCGTCACGTCCTCGACGCCGCGGATGATCTCCACCGCCCACGGGCTGTCGAGGTCGTTGAACACCAGGTCGACGAGCGCGGCGCTCTCCCGCCGCCGGGAGTTGCGGCGTTGGTAGCCGTGCTGGCGCAGCAGCTCCTCGATGCGCGCGCGGGTCGTCGGGGACACGTCCGAGCGGCCGTTGAGCACCCGCGACACCGTGGGCACCGAGACCCCGGCCGCCTCGGCGATCACGTTGATGGTGACCTTCCGACCGCTCACCTGACCCCCTCGGGAACCGAAACTTTCGACCGCCGAGCCTACCTGCTGCCCACGCCGGCGAGCCCCGCGATGAGCCACCGCCGGGCCAGCAGGTACAGCACGAACACCGGGATCGCGGTCAGCAGCACGGCCATCATCATCGCCGGCAGGTTGATCTGGAACTCGTTGCGGTAGCTCTGCAGCCCGAGCGTGAGCACCCGCCGGTCCGGGTCCTGGGTGAGGATCAGCGGGAACAGGAACTGGTTCCACGCGCCGAGCGCGGTGTAGGTGCCGACCGCGGCGATGCTGCCGCGCGACATGGGGATCACGAGCTGCCACAGGATCCGCAGCGGCCCGGCGCCGTCCACGGTCATGGCGTCGTAGAGCTCGTTCGACACGTCCCGCAGCGACCCGGCCAGCACCAGGATCACCAGCGGCAGTCCGAACGCGACGGTCGGCAGGACGATCGCGGTGAGCGAGTCGTACAGCTGCATCCGGTTGATGATCAGGTAAAGCGGGATGATCGTCGCCTGCGCCGGGATGGCCAGGCCGAACAGGAAGATCCGGAACGCGGCGCTCGCGAGCCGGGTCGTCGAGCGCACGATCGCGTACGCCGCCGGGATCGCGACCACGAGCGTGAGCACCACGCACGCCACCGTCACGACCACCGTGTTGACCAGGTAGCGCAGGAACCCGGTGTTCACCACCTCGACCAGGTTCTCGAGCGTGAGTGCCCGCGGCAGCGCGATCGGGCCGTGGTCGAGGAAGTCGTCCCGTGTCTGCAGGCTCCACGAGATCATCGTGTAGATCGGCACGCCAACGACCACCAGCCAGAGCGCCGCGAACGCCCCCGCGACCCAGTTCGGCCGATCCTTCACAGTCCCTCCATGGTGGACCGCATCTTGGCGAACCCGGAGAACTTCACGATGACGAGCGAGATCGCCGTGGCCACCACGACCAGCACGGTCGCGATCGCCGACGCGTAGCCGAAGTCGAAGGACCGGAACCCCTGGATGTACATCTCGGACGAATCGACCACGCTGGACCCGCCGGCCGCCAGGGATATCGCGCGCCGGCTCGCCGAGGAGTCGGTGGTGCTGCTCGCCAACGACGGCACGCTACCGCTGCGCGACGGCCTGCGGGTGGCGCTGGTCGGCCCGCAGGCGGACGCGGTGTCGGCGATGCTCGGCTGCTACACGTTCCCGAGCCATGTCGGCGCCCTGCATCCGGACGCGGCGCCGGGCGTGGCGATCCCGACGCTGCGCGACGCGCTCGCCGGCGAGGACGTCGAGCTGGACCACGTCGTCGGTTGCTCGGTCGACGGCGCGGACACCGCGGAGCTGTCGGCCGCGGTGGCCGCGGCCGAACGGGCGGACGTGTGCGTGGTGGCCCTCGGCGACCGCGCCGGTCTGTTCGGCCGCGGCACCTCCGGCGAGGGCTGCGACCTGTCCGACCTGCGGCTTCCCGGTGTGCAGGCCGCTCTGCTCGACGCCGTGCTCGCCACCGGTACTCCCGTCGTGCTGGTCCTGCTGACCGGCCGGCCCTACGCCCTCGGCGACTTCGCCGGCCGGTCGGCGGCGATCGTGCAGGCGTTCCCGTTCGGCCACGGTCTGTCCTATTCGGACTTCACCTGGTCCGGCGTCGCCGCCTCGGCGGTCGAGACCGGCACGGACGGCGAGGTCATCGTCGCGGTGACGGTGACCAACACCGGGTCGCGGGCCGGCGCCGAGGTCGTCCAGCTGTACCTGCACGACCCGGTCGCCCAGGTGACGCGGCCGGTGGTGCGGCTGATCGGCTACGCGAAGGTCCGGCTCGCGGCCGGCGCCTCGGCGCGGGTCTCGTTCCGGGTACCCGCCGCGGCCGCCGCGTTCACCGGGCGGGCCGGTCACCGGGTCGTCGAGCCGGGCGAGCTTTCGCTGCGGCTCGCCACCTCGAGCACGGCGGTGCGCGCGACGGTGCCGGTGCGCCTGGTCGGCCCGGAACTTCCGGTCGAGCCGGGCGCGCCGGCGGTCGTCGCCGTTACCGTGGCTTGACATGGAGACCATCGAGAGCGCGATCGTGGGCACCGGGGCGATCGCCGGGTTCCACGCGGCGAGTCTCGGGCGGCTCGACCGGTCCCGCCTCGTCGCGGCGACCGACATCGACCCGGCCGCGCTCGCCGCGTTCGGCGAGAAGTGGTCGGTGCCGCGGCTGTACCCGGACCTCGAATCGTTGCTCGCCGCTGAGTCGCCGGACCTGGTCCACCTGTGCACGCCGCCCGGCCTGCACGCCCCGCAGGCGGTCGCCGCGCTGGGTCGCGGGGCGTCGGTGCTGTGCGAGAAGCCGCCGGCGCGCAGCCTCGCCGAGCTAGACGCGATCGGGTCCGCGCAGACGGACGGGGCGTTCTTCGCGACGGTCTTCCAGCACCGGTTCGGCAGCGGGGCGGCGCGGCTGCGCGGGCTGATGGGCGACTCGCGGCTCGGCCGGCCGACCGCGGCGGTGTGCCACACGCTGTGGTTCCGGCCGGACTCCTACTTCGCGGTGCCGTGGCGCGGCGGGTTCGACGTCGAGGGCGGCGGGCCGACGATGGGGCACGGGATCCACCAGTTCGACCTGCTGCTGTCGATCATGGGGGAGTGGGAGTCGGTGGTCGCGGTGGCGGTCCGGCAGGCGAAGCCGACGGCCACCGAGGACCTCTCGGTCGCGATCGTGACGTTCGCGAACGGGGCGATCGCGACCGTTGTGAACAGCCTGGTGTCGCCGCGGGAGTCGAGCTACCTGCGGTTCGACTTCGAGCACGCGACGGTCGAGCTGGACCACGTGTACGGCTATGGGGACGACGACTGGACGGTGACGGCCGCGCCGGGGCACGAGGACCCGGTCGCGCAAGCGTGGGCGGCCGGCCCGGCCGGCGTGCGCAGCGGGCACGACGCGCAACTCACGGTCGTCCTCGACGCGCTGGCCGCCGGCGCCCCGCCGCCTGTGTCTCTTGTGGACGCCCGGCTGACCGTCGAGCTGGTCGCGGGCATCTACGCGTCGGCGTTCACCGGACGGCCGGTCGCACGCGGCGAGCTGGGGCCGGACTCGCCGTTCTACCACCGGATGGACGGGACTGGCGCGCCATGGGCCTGACGGCCGAGCCGGGTCGGCTGCGGTTCTCCCACGGGGACACGGAGCTGGCGCGGTACGTGTACGAGCCGACCGAGGTCCAGCTGGAGTCGCCGCGGCCGTACCTCCATCCACTTCGGACACTCGCCGGCGACGTGGTGTCGCTCTACCGGCCGCACGACCACGTGTGGCACAAGGGCATCGCGTGGTCGCTGCCCAATGTGAGCGACTCTTCCGGCACCGCGAACTTCTGGGGTGGCCCGACCTACCGGCGCGGCCGCGGCTACGAGCAGCTGCCGAACAACGGGTCCACGCGGCACCTGTCGTTCGACTCGGTGACGGCGGATCGGGTGACCGAGTCGCTGGCGTGGGAGACCGAGCAGGGCGAGCGCTGGTTCACCGAGGCCCGCACGCTCACCTTCGCCGTCCGCGACGCCGCGTGGACGCTGGGCTTCGCCACGAGCTTCACGAACGTCACCGACCAGGAGATCGTGTTCGGCAGCCCGACCACCGAGGGCCGGGAGAACGCCGGCTACGGCGGCCTGTTCTGGCGCGGTCCGCGCTCGTTCACCGGCGGCCGGGTGCTCGTGCCGGACGGTGTGGGTGGCGACGAGCTGATGGGGGTGCGCGCGCCGTGGCTGGGCTTCCGCGGCCAGCACGACGAGCACGGCCGGTTCTCGACGCTGCTGTTCGTGGCCTCCGCGTCCGTTCGGTGGTTCGTCCGCTCGACCCCGTTCGCGGCGGTGTGCCCGGCCCCGTTCTTCTCCTCCGAGGTCCCGGTGGCCCCCGGCGAGTCGCTGTCGTACCGCTACACGGTGGTGATCGCCGACGGCACCCCGGACCTAGCCGAGCTCGTCGAGGACCTTCTTGGCGACGGCGAACGCTGAGTTGGCGGCCGGGATGCCCGCGTAGACGGAGGTGTGCAGCAGGATCTCGGAGATCTCGGCCGGGGTCAGACCGTTGCGGACGGCGGCGCGGACGTGCATGGCGAGCTCGTCGTGGCTGCGCAGGGTGGTCAGGGCGGTCAGCGTGATCACGCTGCGGGTGCGGCGGTCGAGGCCGGGGCGGGTCCAGACCGAGCCCCACGCGGCCTCGGTTAGGTGGTGCTGGAAGGGCCGGGTGAAGTCGGTCGTGGCGGCGACCGCGCGGTCGACGTGCTCGTCGCCGAGGACGGCGCGGCGCACCTCCATGCCAGCCGCGTGGCGCGAGCGCAGGTGGTTGAGCAGGAGCGCGGTGAACTCGGCGGGGCGCTCGACGTTGCCGAGGTGGGCGGCGCGGTCGACGATCTCCAGCCGGGCGTCGGGGATCCCGGCGGCGATCCGGCGGGCGTGGTCGGGTGGCGTGGCCCGGTCCTCGGCCCCGGCGATCACGAGCGTCGGCGCTGAAACCTTGGCGAGTTCGTCCACAATGGACATCGTGCGGACGGCGTCACAGCAGGAGGCGTAGCCCTCGGCGTCCTGGCCGGTGAACATCTCGTGCAGCCACGCGGACAGGGCGGGGTTCGCGGCGCGCCCGGCGTGCGTGAGCCAGCGCTCCACCGCGGCGTGGGCCAGGCCGTTGAGCCCGTCCTCGCGGGCGGTGCGCGCCCGCTCGACCCACATCGAGTCGGGCCCGAGCTCCGCGGAGGTGCAGCAGAGGACCAGCCGGTCGAGCCGCTCGGGATGGTGCTGGGCGAGCCACATCCCGGTCATCCCGCCGAGCGACAACCCGACGAGCGAGACGCGGGCGAGCTCGAGCCGATCGAGCAGCGCGAGCAGGTCGGCCCCGAGTTCGTCGAGCGTGTACGGCCCGGTTGGCACGGGTGACTGACCATGCCCCCGCTGGTCATAACGCACCACCCGAAACCCAGCCGAGACGAGCGGCTCGACCTGGGGATCCCACATCCGCAGGTCGCTGCCCAAGGCCCCGGCGAGCACTACCACCGGCCCCTCCTCGGACCCAGCCACGACATGCCGCACCTCAACACTCACACCGCGCTCCTTACTTGTCCACAACCACCGACCCTGTCCACAGCGAACGCCACCACCCCCGATTTGTCAGCCCCCACCGGTAGAATTGGAACCGGGGCCGCCCCGGAGAGGGTGGGGGCTGCCATCCAGAGGGGTCGTTCGTCGGGCGGTCTGCGAGGTCGTGCGGGGCGCGAGCCCGTGTCAGCGGTCGCGTTCGTAGTTCGCCAGTGCCTTGTCCACGAAGGTCTCCGCCGCGCCCAGGTAGGCCGTCGGGTCCAGCAGCTCGGCGGCGCGCGCCCGGTCCAGACCCAGCGCCGGGTGCGAAGCCAGCGCCGCCACCAGGTCGCCGCCGGCCCGCACGCACTCCGCCACCGCGTCGTGAGCCTGCTGCCGGCCGATCGACGGGGCCAGCGCCGTGGTCACCCGCTCCGCCAGCAACGCCCCGCCGAGCAGGTCCACATTGGATCGCATGCGTTCGGGATCCACCACGAGCCGGGACAGGCTCGTGCGCAGCCACCACACCGCGGCGCCCGTGTCCCGAAGCAGCTCCCGCAGCGGCCGCCACTCCGCGTGCCACCCGCCCGCCGCCCGCTGGTGCTCCTGCGCCATCGCCGCCAGCAGGGTCGCCACCAGGCCTGGCGCCTGCGCAGCGCACGCCCGCGCCGACACCGCCGCCACCGGGTTGCGCTTGTGCGGCATCGTCGACGAACCGCCGACCCCGGCGCCGGCCGACTCGCTCACCTCGCCGACCTCCGTCTGTGCCAGCAGCACGACGTCCCCGGCGGTCTTCGCCACGCTCCCGCACAGCCGGCCGAGCGCGCCGGCCAAGTCCGCGACCGGCCCGCGGTCGGTGTGCCACGGCAGGTCCGCCGCGGCGAGCC
>NZ_JBOHGA010000170.1:0-14292 GCF_050699915.1 Actinophytocola sp. | reverse complement strand
CTGCTGACCGAGCTGCTCTCGTCCGCGACGACGCCGGCGGACCTGACCGCGCGCTCGGCCGCGCTCGGGGTTCCGCTGCAGCGCCGGCGGTTGGTCGGCGTCTCGGTGCGGCCCTCGGCGGTGGCCGCGACGAACCCCTCGCCGACGATGGCCACCCAGGAGGTGCTGCGCGACCTGGCCGAGGCGACCGCGCTGGCCGCGCGTCGGGCCCGGGTCGCGGCGCTGGTGGGCGTGGTCGACGACATCTCCGTGCGCGCGCTGCTCTCGCTGACCCCGCAGGCCGACGCGGCCACGATCGTGCGGCGGCTGGCGAAGGAGATCCACCAGGCCGCGGCGGCCTCGGCGCGCGCGCTGCCGGTCGTGCTGGCCGTGGGGACGACCGTGGAGTCGGTGTCCGACGCGCGGCGCAGCCTGGCCGAGGCGGCTCACGTGGCGAAGGCGGCGCTGCGCTCCCCCGCCGGCCCGCTCTTCCACCGCCTCGACGACGTGCGCCTGCGCGGACTGCTGCACCTGCTGGCCGACGACGACCGGGTGACGGCGTTCGCCGAGCGCGAGCTCGGCCCGCTGCTGGCCCGCGACGCCGCGCACTCCAGTCGGCTCATCGAGGCGCTGCGGCACTTCTGCGAACACGGCGGCAACAAGTCCGCCGCGGCGAGTGCCGCGCACATGTCCCGCACGGCGTACTACCAGCAGCTCGCGCGGGTCGAGCAGGTGCTGGGCGTGTCGCTGGACGACCCCGAGTCGGTGCTGTCGCTGCACGTGGCGCTGCTGGTCAGCGACATCGGCTGACGGGGCTGTCGGTGGCATGCCGGATGATGCACCAGGGGCGGAGCGACCAGGAGGCAGCGCGTGACATGGGGAGATGGTGACCGGTTCGTGCGTTGCGAGCAGGGGCACACGCACTGGGGTCGCTACGGCGCGGCGGGCCTGCTCGCCTACCACGACGGGCACGTGCTGCTGCAGCACCGGGCGAAGATGACCATCGGCGGGGGCACGTGGGGAGTGTTCGGCGGGGCTCGCAACCGCGACGAGGAGCCGATCGCCGCTGCGCTGCGGGAGACGGCCGAGGAGTCCACTCTGGACGCTGGCGAGGTCACCGTGCGGGCACTGATGCACGAGGACCACGGCGGCTGGCGCTATGACACGGTGCTCGCCACGGTGCCCACGCTGCTCGACGTGCGGCCGGCGTCGTGGGAGAGCCGCGATGCCGCGTGGGTGCCGGTCGAGGACGTGGCGGGGCACAACCTGTTCGCCCCGTTCGCGAACGCCTGGCCGCGACTGCGGGAGTGCCTGCGCTGGCCGGTGCTCGTGGTCGACGCGGCCAACGTGATGGGCTCCCGGGCGGACGGCTGGTGGCGCGACCGGGCCGGCGCCGCCGCGCGGCTGCGCGACGAGGTGGCGGCCGTCGACGGCGTGACGGGACTGGGCCCGTTCGACGTGGCGTACCCGGAGAAAGTCCTGGTCGTCGAGGGCAAGGCCCGCGACATCGGCGCCGGCGACACCTCGGTGCGAGTGGTATCCGCGAAGGCCGACGGCGACGACGAGATCGTGGCGACCACGGCGTCGCTGGTGGGTCCGGACGCGGTGTGCGTGGTGGTCACGGCGGACCGTGAACTGCGCCGCAGGTGCGTCGCCGAAGGCGCCGAGGTCGCCGGTCCCCGCTGGCTGCTGAACCAGCTTTCTTGATCAATCGCGCATTTTCATCCGACCGGCGTAATTGTCGCCGACCGGACTGGACAATTCATGGCCAGCATCGATGTTTGCCAGCTTGAAACTGAAATACTCCAGGTTTCTTGTAACTCTCCGCGTATGCTGGACAACAGCTGCGCGGGGGCAGCACTGGGGTGAGGAGCGGGCATGGGCTCTGACGGTCAGTTGAAGCAAGACATGCGCAACGTGGCGCTGAACCTGACCGCCAACCTCATATGGCAGTTGCTCGTGGTTTTCTCCGCGCTCTCGGTGATTTTCGTGCTGCGAGCAACGGAGGGCGAGGGGCTCGCCGCGGAGATCAGGGTTCCCGCCTGGTTGATCCTCTTGATCGCCGCCGGGGGAATAGGGACGGCCGGATTCGTCTACGTCACGAGCAAACGCGCTTCGGTCGTTCGAGGTAGGCGCCAGGCCACCAAGTCGAACGTCGCGCTCCTGGCAAGCCGCCGGCGGGTGGACGCCAGCAGCAGGATAATCCGGTCCACGAGATTCGGCCGCTGGCCACCGAACGAAGATCTCTCGAACCGGACGAACTTCCGCCAGGAGCTCGAGCAGGCGATCGTGGACGAAGGGGCCGACGTCCGGAGAATCTGGAACGTCAGCTCGGCCGCCGACGCCGAACGGCTCAAGCTACTGCTGCACCGGTACGAAGGCCGCACCAACCATTCCATCCGGGCCTATTTCGGCGTGGCCGACCATCTCATGCCCGAACTGTTGATCGTGGACAGCCGGGGCGCGTCGATCTCGTTCGCTTCCACTCGGACCCCGCACAGCCTCGACTGGGCGGTTCACATCAAGAGAAAGGACCTCGTCTACGTGGTCCGGGACTTCTTCGACGTCCTGTGGGACCGCGCAGAGAAGATCCTCGACTCGGGTGAGATCACCGAAGCCGGACGCGCCGCGATCGCGCGGTTCGAGGCAAACATCCCGACAGGGGGTGACCGCAACAGGTGACATCGCTGACACGCGAGCTTCCCGGACACATCTGGATACGTCTGCAGGACCGGCAGGACGTGCAGCGGAAGCTGCGCGTGTCGCTGGTCGACCGATGCAACCTCTCCTGCTTCTTCTGCCACAACGAGGGCCAAGGCCCGATCTCCCGGGGAAAGGTCACCGCTCTGGACCCGGAGACCTTGACCCGGCTCGTGCGGGTGGCGGCGAGGCATGGCACCAGGAGCGTCAAGCTGACCGGTGGCGAACCGCTCTTGTACCGATCACCGGACGGCAGATCGACAATCGTCGATCTCGTCGAACGGCTCAATTCTGTCCGTCGGGACAACACGTTCGACCTTTCGATGACAACCAACGGAACCTTGTTGCCACGACTGGCCGAACCGCTCGCCGAAGCGGGCCTGGATCGCATCACCGTCAGTTTGAGCACGATGACGCAGAACACTTTCGAGCGATTTATTGCACCCGACGCCACACTTCTCCGTAGAATTACCTCCAGCATCGACAGCGCCCGCGACGCCGACCTGAGACCCCTCAAACTCAACATTCCCGTCTTCCACTCCGAGCAGGCCAACATCGGAAATCTCAACGAGATCGACCACCTCATCAGCTTCGCCAGAGCACATCGGGTGGACGAAGTGAGGTTCTTCACCCTCATCGCACACGACGACTTCCCAGAGTTCGAGGAGTACTACCACTTCTTCTCACAGACGATGAGAGCTGCACTGATCGCCTGCTTCTCGCGCAACGGCTGCCCATCCCCCGAAGCCACCGTTGACATCCTGGCCCGGATAGGAGGCCAGTTCGCCAGCCAGCTGTATCCGAAGGTCGAGTTCGGCGTCCATCTCGACGGGCTGAAGATCTCGTTCGAGGCGTTGAAGCACGGACGCTTCCCCAACAGTTTGAAGGACCACCAAGAGGGACCGTACGCGATCCGCATCAGCGCCGACGGCGGAATTCGCTCCATGTTACGAGACAAGGCCGACAACTCTCTGATGGACGCCATTCGCGCGCACGCGAGCGATGAGTTCTTGGGGACGCTCTACCACGCGGCGCAAGAGGAGATACCGTGAGACTTCGAAAACTGAGAATCGGTACGTGGAACATTCTCGGCCGACAACGTCACCACGACTCACGTGTCGCGGACGACGGCGCGGTGTACGAGACGGTATCGAAGGCTCGTACCGACATCCTCTGCCTCCAGGAGGTTCACTTCTACGACGGGGAAGCGGACGCACAGCTGCGCGAGGAGCTCGACGCCGCGGGGCTGAGTCACTTCGTCGGGTCACCGCTGTCGCCGTCACATCTGGACGAACGGGCACAGCTGGGAGTCGGCATCGCCGCGCGTTTTCCGGTGTTGGAGTTCTTCGGGACTCGAACGTTGAGCAACCCCGGCCTTCGCGCCAACGTGCGTGGCCAGGCGTGGGAGCTGCACGACAAGGGGCTCGTCGGCGCACGGATCCAGCTCACCCCGGACGTCGCCGTCAACGTCTACTCGCTGCACCTGTTCCCGTTCTTCGAGTTCGGCATCGACGACCAGGACGGCTACGTCGACAAGATGTGGCGCGAGCTGTGGGACGTCGTGGACGGGGTGGACGAGCCGACGATCCTCGCCGGCGACTACAACCAGACGGGCCGCGCCGACGCCGCGAAGGAGTACAGCCGGGGCAGCTGGAGCTTCTGCACACCGGACACCGAGACGACGAGCACCGGCCTCTCGCTCGACGACGTCGCGCTGAGCTGGGCGCCGGACAACTGCGAGCGCCGCATCATCGAAACCTTCTCCGATCATCACCTGGTCCTGGTGGAGATCGACCTGTCGGCGCCACCACGCGCCCGGGACCGGATCGTGCTGTCCGACATCGGAGGTGTGTCGCACCGCCCGTGACCTGGCCGTAGCTTGGACGTGACCGGGCACGAGCGGCGACGACGCGCAATTGGCAGAGTGTCCACCGTGTCCGTCAACGATGTACACAGTGACACTGCCTCGGCACCCGGCGAGGCGCCCACCATGCCGGGATGGCGCAGAGCACTCTCTCGGACGGCCGGGTCGATCTCGACGACCACGCCCCCATCCGCGACAGCCGCTACTACAACGACGAGCTCGCTCCGGTGCCGGTCGAGAAGCGCACCTGGACCACGTACAACTACTTCGCGCTCTGGATGGGGATGGCCCACAACATCCCCAGCTACACGCTCGCCGCATCGCTGATCGCCCTCGGCATGGACTGGGTCCAGGCGCTGATGACGATCGTCCTCGGCAACCTGATCGTGCTCGTCCCGCTGCTGCTCAACAGCCACTCGGGGACCAAGTACGGAATCCCCTACCCGGTGTTCGCGCGGGCGTTCTTCGGCGTGCGCGGGGCCAACCTCGCGGCGCTGCTGCGGGCGTTCGTCGCCTGCGGCTGGTTCGGCATCCAGACCTGGATCGGCGGCGTCGCCCTGTACGTGATCATGGGCAAGCTGGTCGGCTCCGGCTGGACGGACGCGGCCGCGATCGCCGGCAAGCCGTGGACGATGTGGCTGTCGTTCCTGCTCTTCTGGGTGATCCAGATGGCGATCATCTGGCGCGGCATGGACGCCGTGCGCCGCTTCGAGAACTGGACCGCGCCGCTGGTGTCGGTCGGGTTCCTGATCCTGATGGTCTACGTACTGATCCAGGCCGGCGGGCTCGGCCCGATCCTCGACCAGCCGTCGCGGCTGGGCTGGGGCCCCGAGTTCTGGAAGGTGTTCGCGCCGTCGCTGATGGCGATGATCGCGTTCTGGGCGACACTGTCGCTGAACATGCCGGACTTCACCCGGTTCGGCGGCAGCCAGAAAAAGCAGGTGCGCGGCCAGATCCTCGGCCTGCCGACCACGATGACGTTCATCGCGATCGTGGCGATCCTGACCACGTCGGGTGGCCTGGTGGTCTACGGGCCGGGCGAGGACGGCAACCCGATCTGGGACCCGGCGCTGCTGGCCGCCGAGTTCTCCAACCCCGTGGTCGTAGTGGTGGCCCTGATCGCGCTCGTGCTCGCCACCGTGTCGTGCAACCTCGCGGCCAACGTCGTGAGCCCGTCCTACGACTTCTCCAACGCCGCCCCGAAGAAGATCAGCTTCCGGGTCGGCGGCCTGATCACCGGCGTCGTCGGCGTGGTGATCATGCCGTGGAACCTGATCTCCGACCCGAATATCTACATCTTCGCCTGGCTGGGCTTCTACGGCGGCGTGCTCGCGGCCGTGGCCGGGGTGCTGGTCGCCGGGTACTGGTTCCAGTACCGCACCCAGCTCGAACTCGTCGACCTCTACACCGACACCGGCCGCTACTGGTTCTCCGCCGGTTGGAACTGGCGCGCCCTGGTGGCCACGGTCGTCGGCGCGGTGGTCGCGGTCGGCGGCGCCTACGGCGGACCGTTCCCGGCCGACGGCATGATCCCGTTCCTCCAGGACTTCTACGACTACAGCTGGTTGGTGGGCCTGGTCGTGTCGTTCGCGGTTTACTGGGCGTTGTCGATCACGCAGCAGCGCCCGGAGAGCACACCCACTCGCGTCCAAGAGGGAGAAGTAAGTGTCTGAGATCGTCAGGGCCGCCCTGGTCCAACAGCGTTGGACCGGGGACAAGGAGTCGATGATCGCGAACGCGGTCACCCACATCGGTACGGCTGCCTCGCAGGGTGCCCAGGTGTTGTGCCTCCAGGAGCTGTTCTACGGTCCGTACTTCTGCCAGGTGCAGGACGCGGACTACTACTCCTACACCGAGCAGATCCCCGACGGCCCGACCACGCAGCTCATGTGCGAGCTGGCCGACCAGCACAACATGGTGCTGGTCGTGCCGATGTACGAGCAGGAGCAGCCGGGCGTCTACTACAACACCGCCGCGGTGATCGACGCCGACGGCACCTACCTCGGCAAGCACCGCAAGAACCACATCCCGCAGGTGAAGGGCTTCTGGGAGAAGTTCTACTTCCGGCCCGGCAACCTCGGCTACCCGGTGTTCGACACCGCGGTCGGCAAGATCGGCGTCTACATCTGCTACGAGCGCCACTTCCCCGAGGGCTGGCGAGCGCTGGGGCTGGGCGGCGCGCGGATCGTGTTCAACCCGTCGGCCACCAGCCGCGGGCTCTCGCAGTACCTGTGGCGGCTCGAGCAGCCGGCGGCCGCGGTGGCCAACGAGTACTTCGTCGGCGCGATCAACCGGGTCGGCGTGGAGCCCCTGGGTGACAACGACTTCTACGGTCAGACCTACTTCGCCGACCCGCGCGGGCAGCTCATGGGCGACGCGGCGTCGGACACCGAGGACGAGGTCGTGGTCCGGGACCTGGACATGGGCGTGCTGACCGAGGTCCGCGACCTGTGGCAGTTCTACCGCGACCGCCGCCCGGACACCTACGACTCCCTGACCGGGGCGTGAGGCCGATGCGCACCCTGATCCGGAACGGGACGGTGGTCAACGCCGGTGGTGCGGTCGCCGCCGACGTGCTCGTCGACGGCGAGACGATCGCCGCGGTGACCGCGCCGGGCGTGTTCGACACGGCCGACGAGGTGATCGAGGCGGAGGGCCGCTACGTGCTGCCGGGCGGCATCGACGCCCACACGCACATGGAGATGCCCTTCGGCGGCACGTCCTCGGCCGACACGTTCGCCACCGGCACGACGGCCGCCGCGTGGGGCGGCACGACGACGATCATCGACTTCGCCGTGCAGGCCAAGGGCACCTCGCTGCTGTCCACACTGGACAAGTGGCACGAGAAGGCCGACGACCACTGCGCGGTCGACTACGGGTTCCACATGATCGTCTCCGACGTCAACGACCAGTCGCTGAAGGAGATGGAGTCCTGCATCGACGCGGGCGTGAACAGCTTCAAGATGTTCATGGCCTACCCCGGCGTGTTCTACGCGACCGACGGCGAGATCCTGCGCGCGATGCAGAAGGCCACCGAGACCGGCTCGATGATCATGATGCACGCGGAGAACGGCATCGCGATCGACGAGCTGGTCGCGCAGGCCATCGCGTCGGGGCGGACCGACCCGGTCGAGCACGGCCTCACCCGGCCGCCGGAGCTCGAGGGCGAGGCGACGTCGCGGGCCATCCAGCTCGCGAAGGTCACCGGCGCGCCGCTCTACATCGTGCACCTGTCGGCGCGGCACGCGCTGGAGGCGGTGGCCGCCGCGCGCAACACCGGGCAGAACGTGTTCGCCGAGACCTGCCCGCAGTACCTGTACCTGTCCATCGAGGACCTCGCGAAGCCGGACTTCGAGGGGTCGAAGTACGTCGCGTCGCCGCCGCTGCGGCCGCGCGACCACCAGGCCGACCTGTGGCGGGGCCTGCGCACCAACGACCTGTCGGTGGTGTCGACCGACCACTGCCCGTTCTGCTTCGTGGACCAGAAGGAGATGGGCCGCGGCGACTTCTCCAAGATCCCGAACGGGATGCCGGGAGTCGAACACCGGATGGACCTGCTGCACCAGGGCGTGGTCGCCGGCGAGATCTCGCTCGCACGCTGGGTCGAGGTGTGCTCGGCGACGCCGGCCCGGATGTTCGGCCTCTACCCGCGCAAGGGCGTCATCGCGCCGGGCGCGGACGCGGACATCGTGGTGTACGACCCGGCGGCGCAGCAGACGCTGTCCGTCGAGACGCACCACATGAACGTGGACTACTCGGCCTACGAGGGCATGTCGATCACCGGCCGGGTGGAGACCGTGCTCTCCCGCGGCTCGGTGGTGATCGCCGGCGGCGCGTTCCACGGCCGCGAAGGCCACGGCAAGTTCCTGTCCCGCGACCTGTCGCAGTACCTGGTCTGATTCGGAGGGTCCACGATGGACTTCGGTGTTGTACTGCAGACGGACCCGCCGGCGAGCGAGGTCGTCCGGCTGATGAAGTCCGCCGAGGGGCTGGGATTCAGCTATGGCTGGACCTTCGACTCGGCGGTGCTGTGGCAGGAGCCGTTCGTCATCTACTCGCAGATCCTCGCCCAGACCGAGTCGCTGGTCGTCGGCCCGATGGTGACAAACCCGTCTACACGCGACTGGTCGATCACAGCATCGCTGTTCGCAACGCTGAACGACATGTTCGGCAACCGCACGGTGTGCGGGATCGGTCGCGGCGACTCGGCGCGGCGGGTCATCGGCCAGAAGCCCGCGAGTTTGTCAGTGCTCCGTGATTCCATGCACGTGATCCGGGAGCTGGCCGAGGGACGGGAGGTCGAACACCATGGGGGACCGGTGCGGATCCCGTGGGTACGCGACGGGCGGCTGGAGATCTGGATGGCCGCCTACGGGCCGAAGGCGCTCAAGCTGGTCGGCGAGCACGCCGACGGGTTCATCCTGCAGACGGCCGATCCCGCGATTACCCGCTGGACCGTGGAGTCGGTCCGCGCCGCGGCCCGTGAGGCCGGGCGCGACCCCGGCGGGATCACCATGTGCGTGGCCGCACCGGCCTACGTGGGTGACGACCTGGCCCACCAGCGCGACCAGCTGCGCTGGTTCGGCGGCATGGTCGGCAACCACGTGGCCGACCTGGTCGCGCGCTACGGCGAGTCCGGCCCGGTGCCGCACGAGCTGACCGAGTACATCCGCGGCCGGGAGGGCTACGACTACGCCCACCACGGCAAGGCCGGCAACCCGTCGACCGACTTCGTGCCGGACGAGATCGTCGACCGGTTCTGCCTGCTCGGCCCGGCGTCGTCGCACGTCGACCGGCTCACCGAACTGGCCGAGCTGGGCGTCGACCAGTTCGCCATCTACCTCATGCACGACGCGAAGGAGCAGACCCTGGCCGCCTACGGCAACGAAATCATCCCAAAGCTCACCGCCTGACAACGATCGGTCGTGTTCGGCGCGAATCGCGCAACGATGGCACGCTCCGCGCAATGGTCTGCGGATGAAACCATCGCGGCGGGGCCTTAGCCTGTCCGTATGCCGACGAATGCCGCCGCTCTGATCGCGCTCGACGAGGCGTGGAGCACGCACAACTACCACCCGCTGCCCGTGGTGATCGCCGAGGCCGAAGGCGCGTGGGTGACGGACGTGGCCGGCAAGAGGTACCTGGACTTCCTGGCCGGGTACTCGGCGCTGAACTTCGGCCACCGCCATCCGGCGCTGGTCGCCGCGGCGGTCGAGCAGCTGGGGCGGGTGACGCTGACCAGCCGCGCGTTCCACCACGACCAGCTGGGGTTGTTCTGCCGCGAGCTGGCCGAGCTCACCGGTACCGAGATGGTGCTGCCGATGAACTCGGGTGCCGAGGCGGTCGAGTCCGCGATCAAGGTCGCCCGCAAGTGGGCGTACCAGGTCAAGGGCGTGCCGGACGAGACCGCGGAGATCATCGTGGCCGGCTCGAACTTCCACGGCCGGACCACGACGATCATCTCGTTCTCGACGGACTCGGTGGCGCGCAACGACTTCGGGCCGTACACGCCTGGCTTCCAGGTGGTGAAGTACGGCGACGCGCAGGCGCTCGAGGCCGCGATCACGCCGTGCACGGCGGCGATCCTGGTCGAGCCGGTGCAGGGCGAGGCCGGGGTGCTCGTGCCGCCGGCCGGCTACCTGCGCGAGGTCCGCCAGCTGTGCGACGACCGCGGCGTGCTGCTGATCGCGGACGAGATCCAGTCGGGTCTCGCGCGGACCGGCACGCTGTTCGCGTCGGAGCACGAGGGCGTGCGGGCGGACCTGTACACGCTGGGCAAGGCGCTGGGCGGCGGCATCATGCCGGTGTCCGCGGTGGTCGGGCGGCGGGACGTGCTGGGCGTGCTGCGCCCGGGCGAGCACGGCTCGACGTTCGGCGGCAACCCGCTGGCCTGCGCCGTCGGCCGGGCGGTCATCCGCCTGCTGTCCACGGGCGAGTTCCAGGAGCGGTCGCGAGTGCTGGGCGAGCACCTGCACCGCAGGCTCGGCGAGCTGGTCGGCCGAGGCGTGGCGGAGGTCCGCGGGCGCGGCCTGTGGGCCGGCGTCGAGGTCGCCCCGGGCCGGCACGCGAGGGAGCTGAGCGAGACCCTGATGGCCCGCGGCGTGCTGTGCAAGGAAACCCACGACACGACGCTGCGCGTGGCGCCCCCGCTGGTCATCTCCCAGGAGGACCTGGACCACGGCATCGACACGATCGCCGACATCGTGACGGTGTAGCGCTCAGGCCTCGTAGACCCTGGCGGGCAGGGTGGTGCGCCTCGGCACCTTGTCGCCGTCGCGCAGCTTCTGGAGCACGCCGACGACGTTGCCGGCGAGGCGTTCCGCATCCTGGACGATCGTCGCGCGGAGCGGACTCTTCCTACTGTCGATGAGGGCCTTGGCCTCTGTTGTCCCGTCGATGCCGATCACCACCGTGTCCTGAGTCGCGGCCGTGGACGGGGTCAGGGCGTCGACGGCACCCAGCGCCATTTCGTCGTTGGTGCAGAAGATCGCGTCCAGACGCTGCGTGGGACCGATGTCGCCGAGGTGCGCACGAACCGCGTCGTGGGCGAGGGAGCGGCTGAAGGCGCATTGTTTCGGCGGCGGGATGTTGATTTCGGGCCGGTCGTTTTTCAGTACCTCCATGCATCGCTGCTGCCGGGCCTCGTGATCGGCGCTGGCGATGACGAGGACGTTCGGGCGGTCAATGTTCTTCAGCCGCGGCAGGAGCCAGCGCCCGGCCATCTCCCCGAGCTGACCGGTGTCGTATCCGACGAACGCGGCGTTCTCCGGGTAGTCCTCGGCCCCGTCGAACGGTTCGAGGTCGGTGAACACGACCGGCAACGCCGACCGGTGGCAGAACCTGACCAGATCCTTGTGGAGGCGCTTCATCTCGGCCGCGATGATGATCCCCCCGAGATAGTCCCGGCTTCTGGCGGCGATGCGATCCAAGTTGTGTGACTGAGCGATGGCGTCGTAGTCGACTGCGGGAACTTTGAGCACCATGTCGAGACCATCACGGTCGAGGAACTTGTGCACCTGCTGCACGAGATCGGCCAGGTAGTACTTCTGGCTGAACGCGGAGGTCATCAGGAACACCCGGGAGGAGCGGCGGCGACGCCGTATCAAGACGCCCGTCACCCAGGCCAGCACCCCGGCCCCGACCGTCGCCAGCGCGAACCACAAGATCACGACGCCGTCGGCGATGCCGCTGTTCGACGCTTTAACGACCGCCGCGACGAGCAGACCGCTGACCACTGACGTGGCTACCGTCGCACTCCGCTCGCGCCACGCCACCGATGCAGCCTATCGGCTAGCGCGTGCGCTGCACCCGGCCTTCGTCCCACACCGGGGTGTCCGACTCGGCCACGGTGCCGTCCGCACGGAAGATCAGGTACCGGTCGAAGGACCGCGCGAACCACCGGTCGTGGGTCACCGCCACCACCGTGCCCTCGAACGACTCCAGCGCGTCCTGCAGCGCCTCCGCCGACGTCAGGTCCAAGTTGTCCGTCGGCTCGTCGAGCAGCAGCAGCGTCGCCCCGGACAGCTCCAGCAGCAGGATCTGGAAACGCGCCTGCTGCCCACCCGACAGCGTCTCGAACCGCTGCTCGCGGGCCGGCGCCAGGCCGTACCGGGACAGCACCGCCGACGCGCGGCCCTCGTCCATACCGGAACGCAGGCCGTCGCCGTGCCAGAGGATGTCGGTCAGCGTGCGGCCGGTCCACTCCGGATGCCGGTGCGTCTGCGCGAACAGCCCCGGCACCACCCGCGCACCCAGCCGCCACGACCCGCCGACCGCGACCGGCTCGCCGGCCAGCAGTCGCAGGAAGTGGCTCTTGCCCGACCCGTTCGACCCGAGCACGCACACCCGGTCGGCGAAGAACACCTCCAGGTCGAACGGCTTCATCAGGCCCGTCAGCTCCAACGACTCACACGTGATCGCACGCAGCCCGGTCCGCCCGCCCCGCAACCGCGGCCGCACCGACTGCTCCCGAGGCGGCAGCGGCGGCGCGCCCGCCTCCTCGAACTTCCGCAGCCGCGTCTGCGCCGCCTTGTACCGCGCGGCCATCGAGTCGCTGATCATCGCCTGCTGCTGCAACGTCCGGACGAGCTCGACCAGCTTGGCGCGCTCCTCGTCCCACCGCCGGCGCAGCTCCGCCATCCGGTCCCAGCGCGCCAGCCGCGCCTCGTGCCACGTGGCGAAACCGCCGCCGTGCGTCCAGGTCGTGCCGCCCTCGAGCGCCACCACGTGGGTGGCCACCGACGCGAGCAGCTCCCGGTCGTGGCTGACCAGCAGCACCGCCTTCGCGCACTCGGCGAGCCGGCCCTCGAGCCAGCGCTTGCCCGGCACGTCGAGGTAGTTGTCCGGCTCGTCGAGCAGCAACACCTCCTCGCCGCCGGTCAGCAGCGCCTCCAGCACCAGTCGCTTCTGCTCCCCGCCGGACAGCGTCGCCACCTCGCGGAACCGCGCCCGGTCGAACGGCACGCCGAGCGCGGCGACCGTGACGGTGTCCCACAGCACCTCGGCGTCGTACCCACCCGCCTCGCCCCAGCCGTGCAGCGCGTTCGCGTACCGCAGCTGGGTCGGCTCGTCGTCGGTCTCCATCATCGCCAGCTCGGCGGCGTCGAGGGCCTCGGCGGCGGCCCGCAGCGCCGGCGGCGCGACGGCCAGCAGCAGGTCGCGGACGGTCCGGTCGTCGCGCACCGAGCCGATGAACTGCGGCATCACGCCGAGCCCGCCCTGCACGGTCATCCCACCGGTGCGCGGCGCGAGCTCGCCCGCGAGCATGCGCAGCAACGTCGTCTTGCCCGCGCCGTTCGCGCCGACGAGCGCGACCACCTGACCGGCGCCCACCCGGAACGACACGTCGCCGAAGAGCTCACGGCCGTCGTCGAGTCGGTGGCCGAGGTCGATCGCCTCGAGGAATCCCGCGCCCATTCCACGAATCGTCCGGCACGGGGGCGGTCTGCGCGAACGGTTTTCCGTTCCCTGGTAAGGGGTGGCGCTGTACCACGACGAAGTCGAGGCGGTACGCTGCGTGGCGCTACGTGGGCTGCTGCGACCGGAAGGGATTGGCGTTGACCGACACTCCGATCTACGACCAGATCCGCCAGGAGCTCGAGGCCGGTGCCGGCCGGGCCGAACCGCCGATCGCGCGACGATCCCGCGCGGACGAGTCGAGCCAGGCCGTTTCCGTGTGGGCGCTGGTCAACCAGCACCGCAACGGCAAGCACCACTGAGCGCGCGGCCGCCCGTGCGGCGTGCTGAGATGAGTCGATGCACCTCCTGCCGCTTGGCACGGACACCGCCGAGCTGAGCGATCGCGAGCTCGAAGAGCTCTACGCCTACCCACCCGCGCTCGACCGCCCCTGGGTTCAGGTCAACTTCGTGAGCAGCACGGACGGCGCGGCCACCGCCTCCGGACGGTCCCGCGGCCTGTCCAGTCCCGCGGACAAGAAAATCTTCGCCCTCGGCCGCGACCTGGCCGACGTCGTGCTGGTCGGCGCCGGCACCGCGACCGTCGAGGGCTACCGGGGCGTCAGGCGGACCGAGCTGCGCGCCGAGCGCCGCGACCGGCTGGGCCTGTCCGACATCCCGCCGATCGCCGTGGTGAGCGGCCGCTGCTCGATCGGACCGCAGACACCGCTGGTCGCCGACACCCGCGTGCCGCCGATCGTGCTGACCACCGAGGCCGCGCCGAAGAGCCGCCGCGCCGACCTCGAGGCGGCCGGCGCCGAGGTCGTCATCGCCGGCGAGGAGCTGGTCGACGT
>NZ_JBOHGA010000169.1:0-14297 GCF_050699915.1 Actinophytocola sp. | reverse complement strand
GGGGGCGTCGGCTCGGTCGGGGGTCAGGCGGCCACGGTCGCGGCCGTCGGGGCCGGGGCCAGTGCCACGGCCAGGACCTCGCGCACGTCCGAGGTCAGATGCACGTCCAGATCCTCGAGGACTGACGAAGGCACGTCCTCCAGGTCCGGCTCGTTGCGCTTCGGCAGCACGATCGTCGTGATGCCGGCCCGGTGCGCGGCCAGCAGCTTCTGCTTCACGCCGCCGATGGGCAGGACCCGGCCGGTCAGCGAGACCTCGCCGGTCATCGCCACGTCGGCGCGGACCGGGCGGCCGGACAGCAGCGACGCGAGCGCCGTGGTCATCGTGACGCCCGCCGACGGCCCGTCCTTCGGCACCGCGCCGGCCGGGACGTGCACGTGCACCCCTTGCGAGGACAGCGACTCCACCGGCACGCCGAGCGCGGAACCGTGCGAGCGCAGGTACGACAGCGCGATCTGCGCCGACTCCTTCATCACGTCGCCCAGCTGGCCGGTCAGCGTCACCCCGGACGCACCCGACGACGACGGCGCCACCGACGCCTCCACGAACAGCACGTCCCCACCGGCTCCGGTGACCGCGAGGCCCGTCGCGACACCCGGCACGGCCGTCCGCTCCGCCGACTCCGGCGTGTGCTTCGGCTGGCCCAGGTAGTCGCGCAGGTCGCCGATGTCCAGCGACAGCGGCAGTTCCACCGAGTCGAGCGCGAGTCGCGCCGTGACCTTCCGCAGCACCCGCGCGATCGACCGCTCCAGCTGACGCACGCCGGCCTCGCGGGTGTACTCCCCCGCCATCAGCCGCAGCGCGTCGTCGGACAGCGAGACCTCGTCGGGCGACAGGCCGGCCCGCTCCAGCTGGCGCGGCAGCAGGTGGTCCCGCGCGATCGTGACCTTCTCCTCCTCGGTGTAGCCGTCGAGCCGGACCAGCTCCATGCGGTCCAGCAGCGGCGCGGGGATCGACTCGATCACGTTCGCGGTCGCCAGGAACACCACGTCGGACAGGTCCAGCTCGACCTCGAGGTAGTGGTCGCGGAACGTGTGGTTCTGCGCCGGGTCGAGCACCTCGAGCAGCGCCGCGGTCGGGTCGCCCCGGTAGTCCGCGCCGACCTTGTCGATCTCGTCCAGCAGCACGACCGGGTTCATCGAACCGGCTTCGGAGATGGCCCGCACGATCCGGCCCGGCAGCGCGCCGACGTAGGTGCGCCGGTGTCCGCGGATCTCCGCCTCGTCGCGAATGCCGCCCAGCGCCACCCGCACGAACTTCCGGCCCATCGCCCGCGCCACCGACTCGCCGAGCGACGTCTTGCCGACCCCGGGCGGCCCGGCGAGTGCCAGCACGGCACCGCTGCGCCGGCCACCGACCACACCGAGACCCCGCTCGTCGCGCCGCTTGCGCACGGCGAGGTACTCGATGATCCGGTCCTTCACGTCGTCGAGCCCGGAGTGGTCGGCGTCGAGGATCTCCCGCGCGCCGACGATGTCGTAGGCGTCGCCGGTCCGCGTGTTCCACGGCAGCTCGAGCACGGTGTCCAGCCAGGTGCGGATCCAGCCCACCTCGGGCGACTGCTCGGAGGTCCGCTCCAGTTTGTCCACTTCGGACATCGCGGCCTCGTGCACCTTCTCCGGCAGGTCCGCCGCCTCGACGCGCGCCCGGTAGTCCTGCTCCTCCGACTCCGGCTTGCCGTCCAGCTCCGCGAGCTCCTTGCGGATCGCGGACAGCTGCTGGCGCAGCAGGAACTCCCGCTGCTGGCGCTCCATACCTTCCTTGACGTCCTTGCGGATCGTCTCCGCGACGTCGAGCTCGGCCAGGTGCTCGCGGCCCCACTCGAGCAGCTTCTCCAGTCGCTCGGTGACGTCGGCCGTCTCGAGCAGCCACACCTTCTGCTCATCGGAGAGGTACGGCGCGTACCCCGCCATGTCGGCGAGCGTGGACGGGTCGTCCTCCTGCTGCACCGAGTCGACCATCTGCCACGCGCCACGCTGCTGCAGCATGGTGATGACCAGTGACTTGTACTCCTTCGCGAGCTCGCGGGTCCGGTCGGACACCGGCGGCTCGACCGCCACGTCGACCTGCACCCACAGCGCCGCGCCCGGCCCGGTCGTGCCCGCGCCGATGCGCACCCGCTCGGTGCCGCGCACCACGGCGGCGAGGTCGCCGCCGGGCAGCCGGCCCACCTGCTCGACCACGCCGAGCGCCCCGACCCGGGCGTACTTGCCCTCCAGCCGCGGCACCATCACCACCCGCGGCTGCTCGCCCGAACCGGCGACCGCCTGCGCGGCCTCCACCGCGGCGCGGACGTCTGCCCCGTCGGTGCCGCCGAGTCGGATCGGCACCACCATGCCCGGCAGCAGCACCGTGTCGTCCAGCGGCAGCACCGGGAGCGTCAACGACTCTGCCATGAGACCACCCTCCAAAGTTGAGTCTGACTAGCTCAACCCGGAAATCGGTCAGGATGTTTCCGCAGCGTGTTCGCTGTGAGCGGAGCCCACCAACCGAAGCAGGCGGGCCGGCGTGTGCCACAGCACGGCGCGCAGGAACTCGTCGCCGAGCCGGTCGTCGGCCGCGGCCCACGACGCGATGGCCTCGATCTGCACGGCGTAGTCGTAAGGGATGTTCGGGAAGTCGGTGCCCAGCGCGACCCGGTCGGCCACGCCGGCGAGCCGCGCGGCCCAGTCGGCCGGCAGCCGGGTGTCGGCGTCGTTGAACGGGACGCCGACCATCGTGGTGTCGACGTGCACCCTCGGGTACCGCTCGACCAGGTCCACCGCGTCCGCGTAGTCGGGCGCGCCGGCGTGGGCCAGCACCGCTACCAGCCGCGGGTGTCGGACCAGGACCTGCTCGAACACGTCGAGCCCGGTGAACTCGCCGGGCGTCGGCCCGTTGCCGCAGTGCACCACGACGGGCACGCCGGCCTCGGCGAGCAGGCCCCACGCCTCGTCGAGCTCCGGCGCCCGCGGGTCGTACCGGCCGACCTGCACATGGGACTTCACGCACCGGGCCCCGGCGGCGAGCGCCTTCGCGAGGTAGTCGGCGACGCCGGGCTCCGGGTAGAGCGTCGCGGTCGGCACGGCGCCCGGCGTGCGCGCGGCGAAGTCGAATACCCAGTCGTTCAGCCACTCCGCCATGCCCGGCTTGTGCGGGTAGACCAGCGGCGCGAACGTCCGCACGCCGAGCTCGTCGAGAACGCGGAGCCGGTCGGCCACCGGAACCCGGTAGCGGATCGGCCATTCGGTGCCGTACGCCTGCGCCGCCCGGTCGAAGTACGCCCACACCTTGCGCTCGACTTGCTCGGGCAGGATGTGCGTGTGGAGGTCGACGAGCCCGGGCAGCCCGTGCGCGGCCAGGAAGGCCGGTACCTCGCCGTCCTTCACCAGCGACCTTTGAGCGCCCGCCCGTGCGCCTTGGCGATCTCCCGCTCCGCGTCCCGCTTGGCCAGCGACTGGCGCTTGTCGTAGGACTTCTTGCCCTTCGCGAGCGCCAGCTCGACCTTGACCTTGCCGTCCTTGAAGTACATCGACAGCGGCACCAGCGACAGACCGCTCTCCTTCGTCTTGCCGATGAGCCGCAGGATCTCGCCCTTGTGCAGCAGCAGCTTGCGGGTCCGGCGCGGCGTGTGGTTGGTCCACGTGCCCAGCACGTACTCAGGGATGTGCAGGTTGCGCAGCCACACCTCGCCGTCGTCCACCGTGGCGAAGGAGTCCACAAGGGACGCCCGCCCCTCGCGCAGCGACTTCACCTCGGTGCCCATCAGCGCGATCCCGGCCTCGTACGTGTCCAGGATCGTGTAGTCGTGCCGCGCCTTGCGGTTCGACGCGATTACCTTGTGGCCGCGCTCCTTGGACATGTCGACCACTCTACGTGGCCGCGCACCCGCTTATTGCCGCACGTACAGGCGCAGCGTCACGTAGCCGGTGACCGCGGAGATCCCGATCGCGGTGAGCAGCAGCCATGGCGCGGTCAGCAGGATGTCCAGCCCGTCGATCGGTCTGACCACACCCGCCGCGAATGGTCCTTCGAGTACTCCGTCGAGGAACCAGAGTTTCGCCCCGGTCAGTAGCAAGATCGCCAGGATCGCACCGACGACGCCGGCGACCACCGCTTCCAACAGGAATGGCAGCTGGGTATACCAGCGGGTGGCGCCGACCAGCCGCATGATCCCGACCTCGGTTCGCCGGGTGAACGCCGACACCTGGACCGTGTTGGAGATCAGCAGCAGCGCCGCCACGGCCTGGATCAGCGCGATCGCGAAGGTCAGGTTCCGGACCCCGTTGAGCGCGTCGAAGAACCGTTGGAGGAACTCGCTCTGGTCGGCGATGGAGTCCACCCCGACCCGTCCGGAGTAGGACTGGACGATCACTTCCGGCCGGTCCGGGTCGAGCAGCTTGACGTTGAACGACGCCGGCAGCGCCTCCGGCCGCGCGAGCTTCACCAGCTCGGGCTGCGACTCGAAGATCTCCTTGAACCGCTTGTAGGCCTCGTCGCGGTTCTCGTACTCGACGGTCTCGATCGCCGGGTTGCTCTCCAGGTCCGTGCGCAGGCCCTTGCACGGATCCTCTTGGCAGTCCTTGTCATTCGCGCTGATGTCGTTCGTCAGGTAGACGTTGACCTCGAGCTTGTCCTCGTAGACCGCCTGGGTCTTGTCGATCATCCGCACGACCAGGAGGCCACCGCCCAGCAGGGCGAGCGAGATCATCGTGGTGAGGATCATCGCGACGGTCATCGTCACGTTTCGCCGGAGGCCGGTCAGGACCTCACTGAACACGAAGCTGGCACGCATCTGTGGAAGTTGTCCTCGTCGGGGTCGGGGGCGGACGGAAGCCTAGCGGCCGACGCCGTATACGCCGCGTGAGTCGTCGCGGACGACCTGGCCGAGGTCGAGCTCGACGACGCGCCGGCGCATCGAGTCGACGATCGAGTGGTCGTGCGTGGCCATCAGGACCGTCGTGCCGGTGCGGTTGATCCGCTCCAGCAACAACATGATGTCCTGGCTGGTGTCCGGGTCCAGGTTTCCGGTCGGCTCGTCGGCCAGCAGCATCAGCGGCCGGTTGACGAACGCCCGCGCGATCGCCACCCGCTGCTGCTCGCCGCCGGAGAGCTCGTGCGGCATGCGGTTCGACTTGCCGTCCAGGCCGACCAGCTCGAGCACTTCGGGCACCACCTTGCGGATGGTGTTGCGCGGCTTGCCGATGACCTCAAGGGCGAACGCCACGTTCTCCGCGACCGTCTTGTTGGTCAGCAGCCGGAAGTCCTGGAAGACACAGCCGATGGACTGGCGCAGGCGGGGAACCCGGCGCCGGGCCATGCGGGCGACGTCGAAGTTGGCCACGTACACCCGGCCCTTGGTGGGCACCTCCTCACGCAGGAGCAGGCGCAGGAAGGTCGACTTCCCGGAGCCGGACGCGCCGATGAGGAAGACGAACTCACCCTTGTCCACGTCGACCGTCACGTTCTCTAGAGCGGGTCGCGTGGAGGTCTTGTACACCTTGGATACGTGTTCGAGCCGGATCACGAGGCGCGAGTCTACCTCCGCCCGTTACCGAGCCGTTGCCTTGGCATCCCCTGGCGACGAGCGGCACGTTCCGCGCGCTCAACGGCACTCTCCGTGGCCGGCCGACGGCGGCCAGCCACGACGCGGTCGGGCGGACGTGGTCTAGGCCAAGCGGTCTAACGGCGTGGTCTGGCCGGCGCTGTCAACGCAACCGCTCATGCGCGGTCTTCCACGGCCCACGCCGCTCCGGCAGGTCACGCCACGGAGCGCCAGCGCGCAGCTTCCACAAGATCGCGTTGATCACCTGGCGGTGATCACGTCAACGTCGACCACCACTCGACACCGGCGGCAACAACGGCTCGATCACCGCCCACGCCCGATCGGTCAGTCAACCCGAACCACCATGACCAAGATCCAACCGCATCGCAGCTAGACCTGTCATTTACAGGACAGGACCTAGGCGGCTTGCTGGCGCCGCCACCGGATGCCGGCCTCGATGAAGCCGTCGATGTCGCCGTCGAGGACGTTGCCCGGGTTGCCGACCTCGAAGTCCGTGCGCAGGTCCTTGACCATCTGGTACGGGTGCAGCACGTAGGAGCGCATCTGGTTGCCCCAGCTCGAGCCGCCGTCGCCCTTGAGCGCGTCCATCTCGGCCCGCTCCTCCTGGCGCTTGCGTTCGAGCAGCTTGACCTGGAGCACCCGCATGGCCGCGGCCCGGTTCTGGATCTGCGACTTCTCGTTCTGACAGGAGACGACGATGCCGGTCGGCAGATGGGTGATGCGCACCGCGGAGTCGGTCGTGTTGACGCTTTGCCCGCCGGGACCCGAGGAGCGGAACACGTCGATGCGGATGTCCTTCTCCGGAATGTCGACGTGGTCGACCGCCTGGACGAAGGGCAGCACCTCGACGCCGGCGAACGAGGTCTGCCGGCGGCCCTGGTTGTCGAACGGCGAGATGCGCACGAGCCGGTGGGTGCCCTGCTCGACCGAGAGGGTGCCGTAGGCGTAAGGCGCGGCGACCTTGAACGTGGCCGACTTGATGCCGGCCTCCTCCGCATAAGAGGTGTCGTAGACCTCGACGGGAAAGCCGTGGCGCTCGGCCCAGCGCAGGTACATGCGCATCAGCATCTCGGCCCAGTCGGCGGCGTCCACTCCGCCGGCCTCCGAGCGGATGGTGATGAGCGCGTCCCGCTCGTCGTACTCCCCGGAAAGCAGCGTGCGCACCTCGAGGGAGGCGATGTCGGAGCGGAGCTTCTCGCGCTCCTCGTCGGCCTCGGCCGTCTCCTCGGCCGCGCCTTCCTCCTCGGCGAGCTCGTAGAGCACCGCGAGGTCGTCGAGACGCTGGCGCAGCTCCTCGATGCGGCGTAGCTCGCTCTGCTTGTGGGAGAGCTGGCTCGTCACCTGCTGCGCCGACTCCGGGTCGTCCCACAGGTCCGGCCGGGCGGCCTGCTGCTCGAGCTCGGCGATCTGCGAGCGCAGCGCGACCAGGTCCGTCACCGCCTCCACATTGGCGAGGGTGTCGGACAAATCCGATAGGTCTGCTGCGACGTCCGGGTTCACGACCGAAAAGCCTACGTGAACCCGGGCGTCGGCGTATCAGAGGACCAGGTCAGGACGCGGGGATCGAGTCCAGCAGCTTCAGCACGGCCCGGGCCCGAGCGACCCCGAACTCCGCGACGGCCTTGGCGTACGGATCGTCCGCCGACTTGACCGCGGCCTTTGCCGCGTCCTGTTCCTCGGCGTAGACCCTCCGGGCGGACTCGATCAGTGCCGAGCGCTGCCGAATGGTCAACGCGTTCGCGTGGACGAGGCGCAGGATCAACGGGCTGCGAAGGTGATCCGGGCCGGGCTCGCTGCCGAGCCACTGCTTGAACGCCTTCTTGCCGGCGGCCGTCACCAGGTACTGCTGGCTGGAGCGGGGACCCTGCTTGCCGAGTCGGACCAGGCCCGCATCGGCCAGTGCCGGCAGCTCGCGGTAGACCTGGCTCCGCGTCACGCTGAAGAACGAGCCGAAACGGTCGCGGGCTGCGGCGACGAGCTGTCCGCCGGTGGCCGGGCCTTCGTGCAGCAGGCCCAATAGGGCGGCGGCGGTTGCATTCAGTTCAGACACCTCTCCACCGTGCCACGAAGATGCGTCGGTGTCCACAGTGGCCGGGGATCTGTCCACAGTGGCGCAACGGACCCCGCGATGTCCAGTCAGGCCCCGTTTCTAGGCGAACAGTACGCCGGGATTCAGGACGCCCCGGGGGTCCAGAGAATGCTTCGCAGCGCGAAGTACCTCGCCGTACGGATCCGGCCTTTGGGCCTCGTACCAGCGCAAATGGTCTCGACCAACGGCGTGGTGGTGCGTGATGGAGGCGCCGAGACCACTCAGGATGTCGCTCGCCGCAGCCTTTATCTGGTCCCACATCTGGACTTCGCCGCCGCGCCGAGCGCGCGCGATAACTGTGAAATACGGCGCTACTCCATCCGGGTAGACATGTGTGACGCGACCCGTAACCAGCCCTGGTTCGCCGCAAATCTCGGCCGTCGCGGCACGCACGCCGTCCCGGATCTCGTCGCACACCCGCACCGCGGCATCCCAGGTGCACGCCGTCTCGAACGTCTCCACGATGACGCCCGAACGGGCTAGTGCGTCGCGCACATAGGGCATTCGCAGGAACGCGGTCCGCCAGTCGCCGACCGAGTCCTGAGTGGACTTCGCGTCGACACTTCCCCCGTGTTCGGCCGCGATTTCGAGGGCTCGGACCAGTGCGGTGTCGACAGGATGGTCCGCGGACTCGAACCCGAGCACCAGCACCGCGCGGCCGTCCGCGCGCCCGGCGTTGATCGCCGCCTCGGCCTCGTCGAGCAGCCGACAGTTGCTCGGATCCAGGCCGGACTGGGCGATCGCACGCACAGCGTCCAGCCCGACGGCGAAGTCGCCGAAGGATATGGCGCGGGATGCCTTGTGCACCGGACGATCCTGTAGGCGAACCCAGGCCTGCGTGATCACGCCGAGAGTCCCCTCCGAACCGAGGAACAGCCGGTCCGGCGACGGTCCCGCCCCGGACGCCGGCAGCCGGCGGGTCTGGCTGATCCCGCTCGGACTGACCACCCGCAACGCCTCGACGAAGTCGTCGATGTGCGTGTGGCGCATGGCGAAGTGGCCACCGGCACGGGTGGCGAGCCAGCCGCCGAGCGTCGAGAACTCGAAGCTCTGGGGGAAATGGCGCAGCGTGTAGCCGTGCGGGGCGAGCTGGCTCTCCAGGACAGGACCGAGTGCGCCGGCCTGGATCAGCGCCGCGCGGGAGGTGCGGTCGACCTCGAGCACGCGGTCCATTCGGGTCAGGTCGAGGCTGAGCACTCCGGCGTGGACGTCCCCCCGGTACTCGATCCCACCGACGACGGAGCTGCCGCCGCCGTACGGGATCACCGCGACGTTCGCGTCGCCGGCCCAGTCGAGGATCTCGACGATCTGCGCCTCGGTTTCCGGGTATGCCACCACATCCGGCGCGACACCGAGGTCTCCACGCAGCGCGCGGATCACATCGCGGTATGCCTTGCCGTACGTGTGCGCGGCACGCACGTGCGGATGCACGGTACAAATGGGACGGACGGATTCCGGTGCGTCCACCCGAGGCGTGCGCAGCTCGAGATCCGCGACGCGTGGCACCGGCAGCTCGTCCGCGACCCAGTGCGGCGGCAGTCGCGCGAGGAGCCCGGCGCGTTCCGCCTCGCCGATCGCGGCGTCCTCCCAACCCCAGCCCCACCATGATCGAACCCGTTCCGTGCGCACGCGCCCATGCTGCCCGACTTCGCACCCGAACCCGAACGTCCTTTCCATTTCCGGCGAGTCGTAAGGGAGGCGAGTCGTAAGGACCTGACCACTCGCCGGACGAATCATCGGGCGGCGGAACGGCCCGTGTGAGGAACGTGGCGGAACCGTCACAGCGTGCACCGAATGCGCCGGTCCGGGGCTTGCCGGGGGCCAAGTGGGGGGTGGTGTGCGGGCCCCTGGAGGCGCGCGTATAGTTGGCCTCACACCAACGCGGGGTGGAGCAGCTCGGTAGCTCGCTGGGCTCATAACCCAGAGGTCGCAGGTTCGAATCCTGTCCCCGCTACTACGGCGAACGCCCCCTCGAAGATCCTGTCGAGGGGGCGTTCGCTTTTCCACTCAGTCACGGGTGCCATCGGGTAACGGTGGTCACACTCGTTACCCGAAGCACCATCCGGATTGGACTGTTGCACCGGATTCGGATTGCGGACTCCGCCATGTCGGCGCCAGGATTCGGGCGTTTGGCACATCCGCGCATACACCCCGGATTAACACATCCACGATTCCGACACACACGGAAAATTTGCTACTGTGCGGTCACATACCAACAGGTGTGCACGATTCTCGTGCGCGGTGGTCCTAGGGAGCGACCCGAATGGCACAGAAAGTCTTGGTACAGCTCGTCGATGACCTGGACGGGACGAGCTCGGTAGACGTCACGACAGTCCTCTTCGGTCTGGACGGGGTCACCTACGAGATCGACCTGACCGAGTCGAACGCCGAGCGGCTGCGGGAGAGCCTGTCCGCGTACGTCGACTCCGCCCGCCGGGTCGGTGGCCGGGTCCGGCGCGGCACGCGGCCCGCCGGTAGCAAGTCGGCCAACGCCAGCGAGGCCGGCCAGGTCCGCGAGTGGGCCAACGAGAACGGCTACGAGCTCGCCGGCCGGGGCCGAATCCCCTCGCACGTCGTCGAGGCGTACAAGCAGGCCCAGGCCGACAGCAAGCCGAAGAGCAAGGCCACGAACTCCGCCCCCGTCAAGCGGCGGAGCCGGGCGAAGAAGAGCTGACGAGCCGAGCACCCATACTCTCGCGGCCGACGTGGACCGAGTGTCCACAGTAGAAGTCCGGCTCCCTGGCCAGCTGTCGCCGGGCGCGAGCGAGGATTTGTTTCGATTTCAACATTGGCGCTGACGCCTGCCCGGATGCCGGCTCCCGGCGATCGCTCCCCCTTCCTGAACAACGAGAACGGCCCCCGTGAGTTACGGGGGCCGTTCTCGTCGTGTCGGAGTTTCTTCGCGTCAGCCGCCGCCGTTGCCCGACGATGGCGGCGAGCTGGGCTGCCCGCCGTTACCACCATTGCCACCGTTGCCGCCCGCGGCCTGCTGAGCGGCCTCGTACGCCTGCGCGGCCTTGTCGAGGTCGGCCAGCGCCTGTCCCTCGGCCGCGAAGTCGTTGTTCGCCCGCGCCTCCTTCAGCCGGGAGAGCGCGCTGGCGATGTCCTGCACGGCCTGGCCCAGCTCAGGAGACCCACCACCGGAGTCCGGCGGCTGCGACGACGGCGGTTCCGACGACGGCGGCTGCCCCTCGTCCGGCGGATCCGTGGGGTCGGTGGTCCCGGCGCCGAAGACGTCGTCGAGCGCCTCGTCGACCGTCGGTGCGAAGCCGACCTTGCCGCCGAAGTACACGAGCACCCGGGCGAGCTGCGGGAACGCGTTCTCGTCCTTCTGCTCGATATAGATCGGTTCGACGTAGAGCAGGCCGTCCGCGACCGGCAGCGTCAACAGGTTGCCGTATCTGACGTTGACGTTCGGGTTGTTAAACAGCGTCCGGTTCTCGGTCACCTCATCGGTGGTCTCGAACTCGTTCTGAACTTGGACCGGACCCTTGGGTTGGTCCTGGGTGGGTAGTCGGAGCACCCGGAACTTCCCGTAGTCCTCCGGCTCGGACGACACTGAGACCCAAGCCGCCAGGAACTGCCGGTTCAGCAACGTCATGGCGCTGGTGATCTGGAACGTCGGCTTGTCCTGCCCGGGGACCTGCGCCATCACGTAGTACGGCGGCTGGTTGGGCGCGGCCGCACCCTCGTTGTTGCCGCCCGTCGGGTCCGGTGGCACGTCCCAGAACGTCTGGGTCGAGAAGAACTGGCCGGCGTTGTCCACGTGGTACTGGGCGAGCAGCTCGCGCTGGACCTTGAACAGGTCCTCCGGATACCGGAAGTGCGCGCGCAGGTCGTCGGGGATCTCGCCGTGCTTGACGGTGCCCGGGAAGACCTGCTCCCACGCCTTGAGGACCGGATCCTTCTCGTCGATGGCGTAGAGCGACACGCTGCCGTCGAACGCGTCGACGGTGGCCTTCACGGAGTTGCGGATGTAGCTGATCGTGCGGTTGTCCTGCCGCGCGACGCCGCTCAGCGTGTCGGCGGTGGCCTCCCCGAGCGCGGTCCGCTGCGCGTACGGGAAGTTCTCCAGCGTCGTGTAGCCGTCGACGATCCACTTGATGCGCCCGTCGACCACCGCCGGGTACGGGTCGCCGTCCGCGGTCAGCCACGGCGCGACCTTGGCCACCCGCTCGCGCGGGTCCCGGTTGTACATGATCTTCGAGCCCTCGCCGATGTCCCCGTTGAAGAGGATGTTCCGCTCGCCGTAGTGCGCGAAGAAGACCATGCGGTTGAGCCAGCCGTCGACGGCGACGCCGCCCTTGCCCTTGTAGCGGTAGTTCTGGTCGCTCGCGGTGTCGTACTCACCGCGTGCGTTGACGATGGCGTAGTCCGTGGCCAGTTCGCCGTAGTAGATGCGCGGCTCGCGGACCGGGATGTCCATCTCGGCGCCGGCCTTGGTGGCGTCCAGGTCGCTCACGGTGAAGACCGGGTACCCGCCCTCCCCGCTCGACTCGCCCTCCGCGAGCGCACGGTTGATCTTGTTGGCGGGGGCGGCGACGAAGCCGTTTCCGTGCGTATAGACGAGGTGCTTGTTGATCCACGACGTCTGGTTGTCGACCAGCCGGTTCGGGTCGAGCTCGCGGGCCGCGACGACGTAGTCCTGCTCCTTGCCGTCGACGACGTAGCGGTCGACGTCGAGCTTCTCCGGGAAGCCGTAGAAGTTCTCGCCACCCTCGCGCTGGGTGAAGGTGCGGGACAGGATGCTCGGGTCGAGCAGCCGGATGTTCGGGATGGTGCCCTTGTCATCGCGGATCTGCGTGGGCTCGGCCTGTGTGACGCCGGCGTAGTCCTGGCTCTCCACCTTGTCGTCGGTGATGCCGAAGGCGGTCTTGGTCGCGTCGATGTTCCGGCCGATCGACTTGGCTTCCTTCTCCGCCGCGTTCGGCCGCACGGAGAACTGCTCGAGCACCGCCGGCCATGCCCAACCGACCAGGATGCTGGACAGGATCAGCAGCACGATCGCGATCGCGGGCAGCTGCAGGTTGCGCACGAACGCCCCGACGAAGAACGCGACCGCACAGAACCCGGCGATGAACATCAGGATGAGCTTGGCCGGCAGCACCGCGTTGAGGTCGGTGTAGGTGGCGCCGTCGAACAGCTCGTTGCGGGTGGAGAAGAGCAGCTCGTAGCGGTCGAACCAGTAGTCGACGGCGAGGATCACGACGAACACGCCAGCGGTGACCGACAGCTGGACGCGGGCCGCCACCGAGAAGTTCTCCCCCTTGGTGCCCAACCGGATGCCGCCGAACACGTAGTGGGTGATGACCGCACCGATCAGCGCGATGATCACGGAGACGTACAGCCACGTGGTGAGCCAGCCGATGAACGGCAGGGTGAAGGCGTAGAAGCCGATGTCCTTGCCGAACTCGGGATCCGTGGTGCCGAACGCGGTGCCGTGCAGCATCATCTGCACCGGCTGCCAGTCGGACTGGCCGGTGGCGCCCGCGATGAGGCCGACCGCGAGCGGGATGCCGATGCCGAACAGCCGCACCCGCTGCACGATCGTCGAGCGGTACCGCGCGAGCGGGTCGTCCGCGCCGGAGACGGGCACGAACACCGGCCTGGCGCGGTAGGCGATCGTGAGGCTCAGCGCCAACAGGCCGCCGACCAGCAGGGCTATCGAGAAGAACAGGATGACCCGGGTGATCAGCACCGTGGTGAACACGGACTGGAAGCCGACCTCGCCGAACCACAGCCAGTCGACATAGGTGTCGAGGAGCCGGGCTCCGACGAGCAACACGAGGATGAGCGCACCCGCGATGCTGAGCAGAATCTTGGCTCGTCGGGAAAGCTTTGGCATCCCGATCGGGGGCCGTGTGGCCACGGTGCACTCTCCTGGGTCGCGTTGTCGTCGACATCCCGCAGGGCGGCCCGAAGGCTGTCCTAGATGTCCAACTCTATTCGGGCCCCGTCAGGTTCCCGTTCCGGGTCGAAATGCCGGATGGGTAAGGATGGTCGACATGCCCGCCAGCCACGCCCAGCACCTGTCCGCCATCGCCCGCGAGGTGGAGGACTTCGTCTCCACCGCGGGCTGGGACCAGCCGCCGCAGCTGTTCGCCCTGGTCCCGACCGCGGAGCTGGTCGAGCGGCAGCCGGAGCTGGCCGGGCAGGTCGACCAGGCGGCGCCGCTGACCCCGGTGGCCCAGGAGGCGTTGCCGAGCGAGGATCTCGCCGAGGCGCTCGCCGGCATCATGTGGCCGGACGCCGTGCACGGGTGCGCGCTGGCGCAGGAGATCGTCGTGCTGCCGCCCGAGGCCGAGGCGACGCTGCCGACCGGCGACTCGGACACGATGCGGCGGATCGCGGCGGAGCACCCGCGCCGGCGTGAGGCCCGCCTGGTGGCCGCGGTCCTGCGCGACGGCACGGCGGCGTGCGTGCTGCGCCTGCGCGCCACCGACGACACCACCGACGGCGAGGACCATCTCGTCGAGCACCCGGAGCTCGCGCCGAACCTCACCGACGCGCTGCTGACGACGCTGCGCTGACCGGGCGCTAGCTGTACTGCTCGGACAGGTTGGTGCAGCCGGTTGAGGTCTTGATATGGGAGGACCTCCCGGGTGTGGTGTGGAGCTACCACAGCGTTCACACCGGCCCAGGGAGGTCCTCGTGTGTCACCGT
>NZ_JBOHGA010000168.1:0-14399 GCF_050699915.1 Actinophytocola sp. | reverse complement strand
CGCTCGTGGCGCTCGCCGGGTTCGCCGGCGCGGTCGCGGCCGGCGGCTGGGCCAAACGGGTGGTAGGCGGGATCGTCGTACTGGCCGGGCTGCTCGCCGGCTGGGCCGCGCTGGCCGGCGGGTCTGGGCCGGGGCCGGTGCTCTCACTGGTCGGCGCCGCGGCGCTGGTCGTGGCCGGTTTCCTGGTGATCCGCTTCGCCGCGAGGCTGCCCACGCTGGGCGCGAAGTACCGGTCGGCCGGCGCACGACGCGCGTCGGGAGATCCGGCCAAAGACCTGTGGGACGGGCTGTCCCAGGGCCAAGATCCCACTGTCGGCCATCCGGCGGACAACGCCGCGAAGAACGTGCGGGACGAGCGCTGAGCACGGACCCGTAACGACTCCTCGCAGGGCACGGGGTTAGCATCCCTGTGGCGGGAAGGGGCAAAGCTGGTGGATAGCACCTGCGACACACGGGAATCGGCGAGACGGTCGCGCCCGGCCAGCGAGTGTGGCCTGTGAGCGTGCTCGAGTCGATCATCGAAGGCGTCCGCGAGGATCTGGCGGAACGCGAGGCAGCGCTGCCGTTCGATGCGCTGAAGGAGCTCGCCGCGAAGGCCCCACCACCCAAGGACGCGCTGGCCGCGCTCCGCGGTTCCGGTATCGGCGTGATCGCGGAGGTGAAGCGGCGCAGCCCCTCCAAGGGCGAGCTGGCGGAGATCACCGACCCGGCCGCGCTCGCCAAGGACTACGCCGACGCGGGCGCGCGCGTGATCAGCGTGCTCACCGAAGGGCGGCGGTTCGGCGGCTCGCTCGCCGACCTCGACGCGGTGCGTGCCGCGGTCAGCGTTCCGTTGCTGCGCAAGGACTTCATCGTCGGCCCCTACCAGGTGCACGAGGCCCGGGCGCACGGCGCCGACCTCGTGCTGCTGATCGTGGCGGCACTCGAGCAGAACGCGCTCGTCTCGCTGCTGGACCGGGCCGAGTCGCTCGGCATGACCGCGCTCGTCGAGGTGCACACCGCCGAGGAGGCCGACCGCGCGCTCGAGGCGGGCGCCACGGTGCTCGGCATCAACGCCCGCAACCTGCACACCCTCGAGGTCGACCGGGACGTGTTCGGCCGGATCGCCCCGGGCCTGCCGATGGACGTCATCAAGATCGCCGAGTCCGGCGTGCGCGGCCCCGGCGACCTGATGACCCACGCCGGCGCCGGCGCGGACGCCGTGCTGGTCGGCGAGAGCCTGGTCGCGAGCCCAGACCCCAAGGCCGCCGTGGTCCAGTTGGTGACCGCCGGCTCGCACCCCGCCTGCCCGAGGCCGAGCAGATGACCGACTCCGAGCAGGAATCCGGCGCGCCGGGCACCGAGCACGAGCCCGACGCGCACGACCCGGACGCGGGCGGCCACTTCGGCCCGTACGGTGGACGGTTCCTGCCGGAGGCGCTGATCGCCGCCATGGACGAGCTGTCCGCCGAGTACGACAAGGCACGGCTCGATCCCGAGTTCGTCGACGAGCTGAACCGGCTGCTCAAGGACTACGCCGGCCGCCCGTCGCTGCTCACCGAGGCGCCCCGGTTCGCCGAGCACGCCGGCGGCGCGCGGATCTTCCTCAAGCGCGAGGACCTCAACCACACCGGGTCGCACAAGATCAACAATGTGCTCGGCCAGGCTCTGCTCACCAAGCGGATGGGCAAGAAGCGGGTCATCGCGGAGACCGGCGCCGGCCAGCACGGCGTGGCCACCGCCACCGCGTGCGCGCTGATGGGCCTCGACTGTGTCGTGTACATGGGCGAGGTCGACACCCAGCGCCAGGCGCTGAACGTGGCCCGGATGCGGCTGCTCGGCGCCGAGGTGATCCCGGTGAAGACCGGCTCGCGCACGTTGAAGGACGCCATCAACGAGGCGCTGCGGGACTGGGTCGCGAACGTCGACAACACCCACTACCTGCTCGGCACGGCCGCCGGCGGGCACCCGTTCCCGGTGATGGTGCGCAACTTCCACAAGGTCATCGGGTCCGAGGCGCGCGAGCAGATCCTGGCGAAGGCGGGCCGGCTGCCCGACGTCGTGGCCGCGTGCGTCGGCGGCGGGTCCAACGCCATCGGCGTCTTCCACGGCTTCATCGACGACCCCGACGTGCGGCTGGTCGGCTTCGAGCCGGGCGGCCACGGCATCGAGTCCGGTGAGCACGGCGCCACGCTCGGCGAGGGCAAGCCGGGCATGCTGCACGGCGCGCTGTCCTACCTGCTGCAGGACGAGGACGGCCAGACGATCGAGGCCTACTCGATCTCCGCCGGGCTGGACTATCCCGGGGTGGGCCCGGAGCACTCGTGGCTCAAGGACACCGGCCGCGCGGAGTACCGCTCGGTGACCGACGACGAGGCGATGGCGGCGTTCCAGCTGCTGTCGCGTACCGAGGGCATCATCCCGGCGATCGAGTCGGCGCACGCGCTGGCCGGCGCGTGCAAGCTCGGGCAGGAACTCGGGCCGGACGCGCTGATCCTGGTGAACCTGTCCGGGCGCGGGGACAAGGACATGGGCACCGCGGCGGACTACTTCGGCTTCGTTGAAAAGTGACTGTGTGGAGACGTGATGGCACGGCTGGACCCGGTGTTCGCCCGGACGCGCGCGGAGGGCCGGGCGGCCCTCATCGGCTACCTGCCGGCCGGCTACCCGACGGTGGACGACTCGGCGGCTCACCTGTCGGCGATGATCGAGGCCGGCTGCGACGTCGTCGAGGTCGGCGTGCCGTACTCGGACCCGGTGATGGACGGCCCGACCATCCAGGCGGCCGCCGACACGGCGCTCAAGGGCGGGTTCCGGCTGCGTGACCTGTTCCGCGTGGTCGAGCGGGTCGCCTCGGCCGGTGGGCAGGTCGTGGTGATGACGTACTGGAACCCGGTGCACGCCTACGGCGTCGACCGGTTCGCCCGCGACCTCGCCGCGGCCGGCGGGCTCGGCATGATCACCCCGGACCTGGTGCCCGACGAGGCGGCCGACTGGCTGGCCGCCTCCGAGGCGCACGACCTGGACCGGATCTTCCTCGTGGCACCGTCCTCGACTCCCGAGCGGCTGGCGTCCACCGCCGCGGCGACCACGGGCTTCCTGTACGCCACGGCCGTCATGGGCGTGACCGGCGCGCGGGACCAGGTCGGCGGTGCGGCGTCCGGGCTGGTGGCCCGGGCTCGCGAGCACGCGGGTGACCTGCCGGTCGCGGTCGGCCTGGGCGTCCGGTCGGGGGACCAGGCGGCCGAGGTGGCGTCGTTCGCCGACGCGGTCGTGGTCGGCTCGGCGTTCGTGTCCCGAGCCGGCGACGTGGCCGGGGTCCGCGAGCTCGCCGGTGAGCTCGCCGAGGGCGTCCGTCGTCGCCCGGTCGTGGCCGGCTAGCTCCGCCCGACGGTTGGGCGACCCTGTGTGCCCGGCCTGGATGTCGCCCGTTACGGTGACGCGCGTGACTGTGGCGTCCAGTGTCTTCCTGGCGAGTATCCCGAGTCCCGATCGTGGCGTCTGGGAGCTCGGTCCCATCCCGATCCGGGCCTACGCGCTCTGTGTGATCGCCGGCATCATCGCGGCGATCTGGTGGGGCGAGCGGCGGTGGATCGCGCGCGGCGGCACGCCGGGCACGGTCATCGACATCTCGGTGTTCGCCGTGCCGTTCGGCCTGGTCGGCGGCCGGCTGTACCACGTGATCACCGACAACCAGCTGTACTTCGGTGCGGACGGCGACCCCGTCAAGATCCTGATGATCTGGGACGGCGGCCTCGGTATCTGGGGTGCCATCGCGCTCGGCGCGGTCGGGGCGTGGATCGGCTGCCGGGTCAAGAAGGTGCCGCTGCCGGTGTTCGCCGACGCGATCGCCCCCGGCGTCGTCCTCGGCCAGGCCATCGGGCGGCTCGGCAACTACTTCAACCAGGAGCTCTACGGCGGGCCGACGGGCCTGCCCTGGGGCCTGGAGATCTACCGGCGCATCAACGAGTCCGGCGCCGAGGACAACCTCAACGGCGTCGCGGTCAACCACATCCCCGTCCAGGTCGTGCACCCCACGTTCCTCTACGAGCTGCTGTGGAACCTGGGCGTGGTCGCGCTCGTCGTCTGGGCCGACCGGCGCTTCCGCCTCGGCCACGGCCGCGCGTTCGCCGTCTACGTCGCCGGCTACACGGCCGGCCGCACGTGGATCGAGCTGATGCGCAGCGACCCGGCCAACGAGGTGTTCGGCGCGCGGGTCAACGTCTGGGTCTCGATCATCGTGTTCCTCGGCGCGATCGCGTACCTGGTCCTCGCCAAGCGGCGCGGCCCACGTGAGGACCTGGCGGCGATCCAGGGCAGCGTGCCACCGGACACCGGCGAGCCGGCGGTCGAGGAGGCCACCGACGTCGATGACGTCGCCGACGCCGACGCGGAGAAGGCGGACGAGACCGACGACGAGGCCGCGGAGTCGGACGATGCGCCCGCGGAGGCGGAGAAGTCCGACGAGCCGGTCGACGAGCCCGCCAAGGCCGACGCCGAGGAGCCCGCGGACGCCAAGGCCGATGAGCCCGCCAAGGCCGATGAGCCCGCCGTGGCTGAGGAGCCTGCCGAGGCCAAGCCGGCCGAGTCGGCCGACGAGCCCGCCGACGACAAGGCGGAGTCTTCCACCGACGAGAAGAGCGAGGAGCCGGCTGGCGAGAAGAAGGAGCCCAGCTCCTCGACCCGCACCGAGACCTGAGGCCTCAGCTCACCAGCCCCCGGCCGGTCACCAGCGGCAGGTCCAGCGCGGTCAGCAGTCCGGGCCGCGCCGCGACCACTGCCGGGATCGCGTTCACCAGGCGCATCGCGGTGGCCTTGAGCCCGGCCGTGTTGTGGTCGCCGTCGTTGGCCACGAGCCGCAGGTCGAGCGTGTAGTTCGGCTCGCCGGTGACCTCGACGCGATAGCCGCCCTGTCCGGCGGGCTGCGGCCAGTCCGGGCCGAGGTCGGGCCGTAGCCGCGTCACGTGCTCGAGCACGCACACGGCCCGGCCGCCGCGCATCCCGCGCACCTCGAAGCGCAGGGCCGCCGCGGTGCCGGCCTCGACCCGCCCGGCGGCGATGTCGAACGTGTCCGGCGCCGGCAGCCGGGTCGCGGTCTCCTCGACGCCGTCGAGCTCGACGCCCAGTCCCGCGGCGAGCTGGCGCACGACGCTGCCCCAGGCGAGCGACAGGATGCCGGGCATCAGCAGCATCGGGGTGTCGTCGAGTGGTCGGCCGAAGCCCATGATGTCGAAGAGCACCTTGGCGTTGTCGTAGGTGGAGTAGTCGAGGATCTCCAGGCAGCGCACCTGGTCGATGCGCTCGCAGACCGAGGTGAGCACGAGCGGCAGCCAGTCGTTCGCGAAGCCGGGATCGATGCCGTTGACCCACAGCGACGCGCCACCGGCGGCGGCCGCCCGGTGGATCGGCTCGACCAGCTCGTCGGGCACCACGCCGGCCGGGTACTGCAGGAACACCGGCGAGCTGGATACGACGTTGACGCCCGCGCGCAGAATCCGTTCGAGGTCGCCGAGCGCCTCGACGATGCGGTCGTCGGCCATCGCCGTGTAGACGACGCAGTCGGGCCTGGTCGCGAGCAGGGCGTCGGCGTCGTCCGTGGCGGCCACACCGAGCGGCCCGATGCCCGCGAGCTCGCCCGCGTCCCGGCCCACCTTGTCCGAAGTGGACACCCAGACGCCGGCCAGCTCGAGGTCCGACCGCGCCGCGATCCCGGCGATCGCGTGCCGGCCGACGTTTCCCGTGCTCCACTGGACAACCCTCATAGGTCCGGCAACCCCAAGTCCAGGTTCGGTGCCTGCAGCCCGCCGTCCACCTCGAGCACCTTGCCGGTGAGGTAGCCGGCCGCGGGCGAGGCGAGGAAGAGGATCGTCGCCGCGACCTCCTCGGCAGTGCCGATGCGGCGCAGGGGAGTGGCCCGTTCCATCTTGGTGCGCAGCTCGTCGTTGGTCAGCACGATGTCCAGCGCGGAGGTGGCCACCGAGCCGACCGAGACGGCGTTCACCCGGATGCGGGGCGCGAGGTCGTAGGCGGACAGTTCGGTCAGGTGGGCGAGCGCCGCCTTGGCCGTGCCGTAGGCGAGGAACCCGCGCCCGGCGACCCGCCCCATGATCGACGAGACGTTCACGATCGCCCCGCCGCCCCCGGCAAGCATCAGCGGCACGGCGGCCTTGGTGAGCGCGTGCGCGGTGGAGACGTTGAACCGGAACGCCTCCTCGAGGAAGCCGGTCTCCGTGTCCAGCAACGGGCGCGGATAGGTCCCACCGAGGTTGTTGACGACGACGTCCAGCCGCCCGAACTCGGCTCGCGCCGCCTCGGCCAGCGTGCTCACAGTGTCCACATCGGACAGGTCGGCGGCGACCGGCAGCGCCCGCCGGCCGGTCGCGGTGACAACCTCGGCCACCTCGTCGAGGTCGGCCTCGGTACGCGCGGAGATCACCACGTCGGCCCCGGCCTCCGCGAACGCCACCGCGGTCGCCGCCCCGATCCCCCGCCCGGCCCCGGTCACCACAGCGACGTGGTCGGTGAGCAGGAACCGGTCCAGGATCACGCGCAGAAATGTAACACGTTCTACCGTGGCGCGTTGGCCTCTGGCCCCCGATTTCGGGGCTACCAACGAGGACTGACAAGAAGACCTTCGCGCCTGTGGGCGGCTACGAGTCCGCCTGCCGGGGCTTGCGGGTAGGCGCGACGACCAGGTTGCCGTTGTCCGTCGTGAGCACCTCGACCGCGGCGGCGTAGTGGCGTTCGATCACCGGGCGGGTGAGAACCTGTTCCGGTGTGCCCGCGGCGACGACCTCGCCGCGGTCGAGGAGCAGCAGGCGGTCGGCGTACTGGGCGGAGAGCGTCAGGTCGTGCAGCGTGCTGACCACCGTCGCGCCCTCCTCCGTGCGCAGGCGGTCGATCAGGTCCAGCAGCGCCTGCGCGTGGCCGATGTCCAGCCCCGTCGTCGGCTCGTCGAGCAGCAGCAGGCCGGCCTGCTGGGCGAGCACCCGGGCCAGCACCGCCCGCTGCCGCTCGCCGCCAGACAGCGTGTGCAGGGCGCGGCCGGCGAGCGCGGTCAGGTCGAGCCGGTCCAGCACCTGCTCCACGATCTCCAGGTCCGCCCGGCGCTCGCGGGCCAGCGGGGCCAGGTGCGGGGTCCGGCCCAACAACACGTAGTCGGTCACCGTGAGCCGGTCCGGCAGGTGGGGAGTCTGTGGCGCGTACGCGATCGCGCGGGCCCGTTCCCGGCTGCCGATCGCGCCGGTCGGCGTGCCGTCGAGCAGGATCTGCCCGTCGTGGTCGACCACGCCGACGATGGACTTGAGCAGTGAGGACTTGCCGGCGCCGTTCGGCCCGATGATCGCCAGCCAGCTGCCGGCCGGCACCTCGACGTCGACGCCGGCGGCGACGACCTTGGTGCCGTAGCGCGCGGTCACCCCGCGCAGGCTGAGCGCCCTCACCGCAGCCTGGCCCGGTTCATCCGAAGCACCAGCAGGAAGAACGGCGCGCCGGTGAACGCGGTGATCACTCCGATCGGCAGCTCGGCCGGCGCGAACGCGGTGCGCGCGACGTGGTCGGCGACGATCAGGAACATCGCCCCGCCGAGCAGCGACAGCGGCACGACGACCCGGTAGCTCGCGCCGGCCAGCAGCCGCACCACATGTGGGACGACGATCCCGACGAACCCGATCAGCCCGCTGACCGCGACCGCCGCCGCGGTGGCCAGTGACGCGGCGAGCAGCACCACGATCCGTACCCGTCCGGGACGGATGCCGAGCGAGACCGCCTCGTCGTCGCCGACAGCGAGTACGTCCAGCAGCCGGCCGCACAGGCAAAGCACCACGCCGGCGAGCCCGATGTAGGGCAGGGTCAGCAGGACCTCTCGCCAGCCGGTGGTGTTCAGCCCGCCCAGCATCCAGCTGTAGACCTGCTTGATCGTGTCCGTGTTGAGCTGCTGGACGAACGTCTGGATCGCCGTGAGGAACGACGCGACCGCGACTCCGGCGAGCAGCAGCACCGCGGTGCCGCCACCGGCCGAGCGACCCAGCATCCAGGTCAGCGTCACCCCGCCGATCGCACCGGCGAACGCGGCGAGGGGGAGCGGGCCGATGATCCATCCGGTGACCGACGGCGCCGCGACGACCACGATCGTCGCGGCCATGCCGGCGCCGGCGGCCGCGCCGAGCAGGTAGGGGTCGGCGAGCGGGTTGCGGAACACGCCCTGGAAGGCGGCGCCGGCCATGGCGAGCGCCGCGCCGACGAGGCCGGCGAGGATCACCCGCGGCAGCCGGACCTCCCAGACGATGCCCGCCTCGATCGTCGACAGCGGCGAGACGCCGCCGGTCAGCTGAGCCCAGATCTCGGCCACGACGCGGGTCCAGCCGAGCTCGGCCGCGCCGAGCAGCGTCGAGATGGTGACCACGACGACCAGCGCGAGCACCGACCCGACCAGCACCGCCGGGCGCAGTCGCGTCGGGGTGACGTCCGGCCGGGCGGCCTCGCGGCTGGTCGCCGTCGGCATCAGCCTTCGCTCGCCTTGGCCACCGCGTCGGAGATCGACCGGGCGAGGTCGACCACGCGCGGTCCCCACCGCGAGGCGAGGTCGTCGTCGAGGGCGACGACGTTGCCGTTCTTCACGGCCCCGAGGTTGCGCCAGCCGGGGCGCGCGGAGACCGATTCCGCGTTCTGCCCGCAGCACTTCGTGTCCGCGAGGAAGATCATGTCCGGGTCGGACTGGAGGATGTGCTCGGTGGACAGCTGGGGGTAGCCGCCGCCGTCCTTGTCGGCCGGGTCGGCGATGTTGGTGAGCCCGAACAGGCCGTAGACCTGGCCGATGAAGGTCTTCGAGGTGGCGCTGAAGAACGTCGTGTCGAGCTCGTGGTAGTAGGTCAGGTCCTGCTTCGGCGCGTCGGCGGCGAGCTTTTCCAGGTCGTCCCGGGTGCGGTCGGCGAGGTCCGTCGCCTCGTCGGCGTGCCCGGTGGCCTCGCCGAATAGCTCGATGCCGGTGTACAGGTCGTCGAGACTCGCGGCCGCGGGGACGACGAGCACCTGCCGGTCGAGCTTCCGCAGGGCGGCGACGATGCCGTCGGCGTCGTCGGAGAGCACCACCAGGTCGGGGTCGTACTTCGCGATCGCCTCGACGTTGGGGGTCAGCCCGGACAGATCGGTCTTCGGCGCCTCGGCGGGGTAGTTGGACTGCTCGTCGGCGGCGACGATCTGTTTGCCGGCGCCGACGGCGAACAGCGTCTCGGTGTTGCTGGCCGACAGCGAGACGATGCGCTCGGGCCGTTCCTCGATCGTCAGCGGCTCGCCCGCGGGCGGCGTGACGGTGACCGGGAACTGCTGCTGCTCGGTCTTGGGCGCGGCGGGTTCCTCGTCGGCGCGCTGGGCGCAGCCGGCGGTGACGAGCGCCGAGACGAGGGCGATGGCCGCGAGGCGTCGCACGCGCCTGCGGTTGGGGTTCGACATGGACCACCTTCGGGTCGTCGGCCCCGAGCAGCGGCGACGTGGCGGTCGCGACGCCGCATCCCTGCACCGGGGGCGGTTGGCGTCGACGCGGGGAGTGGGAGGCGACCTGGCTCGGGCACGCTTTCGCGGGCCACCACAGTTGCGGGACAGCGCCGGGTTCGCACCGGACTTCGCTACCACCTGCCGCGGCCTGGCGGGCCGCGAACTGTTCGCGTCACCGATCAGAGGCCTGACCAGCGAACCGACGTTACCACCTCCTAGCCACCGCCAAGTTCGCCCGATACCGTGGCCGCGACCTAGCCGCGACCCCGGAGCAAGTCGTGTCGATCGAGCAGTGGGCGTTGGTGGCCGGTGTCGGTGTCGTTCTCGCCGTGGTGCTGGTGTGGCTCCGCCGACGTTCGGCCAGGCAACGGCGTGTCCCGCGCTTCGAGGGCAAGCTCGGGAACCGCACGAAGAACCGCGAGTTCGTCGAGTTCCTGACCAAGAACCGCCGGCGCCGGGTCCGGCTCGACGTGTGGCTGGACGAGACCGCGGGCGACGGAGCCGAGTCGCCGTCGGCCGAGCAGATCCGGCTGGTGGCGCCCAACGACAACCCGTCACTGGGCGACGAGTGCGAGATCACCATCCGGGTGGACGACCGCCGCGACAGCCCGCTGTCCCACGACTACGGAGTCTGGCGGCTCAACGGCTACGTCGCGGTGGAGGGCCTGAAGGGCGTCTGGCAGGGCGTCCCGTCCTACCACCTGGTCGCGGTGCCCCGCAGAGCCGCCGCCGAGTAGGCGCGCTCAGACGGAGTCGCGTTCGACGAGCTCTGTCGGGAGGACCACCGGCTCGCCCACCGGGTCGCCGCCGATCTGGGTCAGCAGCAGCTCGGTCATCGTGCGGGCCTGGTCCACCACCGGCTGGTGGATGGTCGTCAGCGGGGGCTCGGTGTGCTTGGCCATCTCGATGTCGTCGTAGCCCACCACCGACACCTCGTCCGGCACGCCGCGGCCGGCGGCCCGCAGGGAGCGCAGCGCGCCGATCGCCATCAGGTCGTTCGCCGCGAACACGGCGTCGACGTCCGGATGGCGGTCCAGCAGCGCGGTCATCGCCTGTTCGCCGGACTCCCGGGTGAAGTCGCCGTAGGCCACCCGGTCGGCCTTGCGCCCGGCGGCGGCCAGCGCCCGCTGGTAACCGCCCAGCCGGTCGTACCCCGCCGTCATGTCCTGCGGTCCAGCGATCGTCGCGATCCGGCGCCGGCCCGCGGTCAGCAGCCGCTCGGCGGCCAGCTGCGCGCCGCCGACGTTGTCCACGTCCACGTACGACAGGCCGGGCAGGTGGCGCTGCGGCCGGCCGCCGACCACGGTCGGGATGCCGGCGTCCAGCAGCAGGCGGGGCAGCGGGTCGTCGTCGTGCATCGAGGCCAGCAGCACGCCGTCGACGTGTCCACTTCGGACGTAGTCGGCGAGCCGGGAGTGCTCGGCGTCGTTGCGCGCGTTCACCAGCACCAGCTGCACGCCGGTGCCGATCAGCGCCTGCGAGGTCGCGATGATGATGTTGCCGAGGTAGGGGTCGGACAACACGGTGGCGTCCGGCTCGCGCATCACCAGCGCCACGGAGTCGGTCCGGCGCATCGCGAGCGAGCGCGCCGCCCGGTTCGGCACGTAGCCCAGCCGGCCGATCGCCGACTCGACCGCGTCCTTCACCTCCGCCGACACCCGTGGCGAGCCGTTGATCACCCGGGACACGGTCGCCCGGGAGACTCCCGCCTCCGCCGCGACCGTGTCCAGGGTCGGCTTCTGCCGCCGGACCGAGACCTCACTCAATGTGTATGCCGTTCGTGCTGATCACCTGCCGGTACCAGTAGGCGCTGTCCTTCCAGGCCCGGTGCTGTGTCGGATAGTCCACGTGGACGATGCCGAACCGCTTCGAGTACCCGTACGACCACTCGAAGTTGTCCAGCAGCGACCACACGAAGTATCCACGAAGGTCGACCCCGGCCTCGATCGCCTCGTGTACGACCGCGAGGTGATCACGCAGGTAGGAGATGCGCTCGGGGTCCCGCACACCGCCGTCGGCGCCCAGCTCGTCGTCGAACGCGGCGCCGTTCTCCGTGATCATCTGCGGGATCGGCGAGTACTCCTCGTGCACCCGGTGCACCACCGCGCGCAGGCCCTGCGCGTCGATGGCCCACCCCATCGCGGTCTTCGGGCCGGGCGGCTGGACGAACCGGATGTCCGAACACCCCGGCCACGCCGTCGGGCCGGGCTCGGCAGGGCCCGCATCCACGAGCGTCGGCGTGTAGTAGTTGATGCCAAGCAGGTCGATGGGCGTCGAGATCACCGCGAGGTCGTCCTCGGACACGAACGACCAGTCGGTCAGCGCCTCGGTGGCTCGCAGCACGTCGGCGGGGTAGTGGCCGCGGAACAGCGGGTCGAGGAACAGCCGGTTGGCGAGTCCGTCGATCCGGCGCACGGCCGCGGTCGCCTCCGGCGAGGTCGCGCCGGGCATCACGGCGCTCAGGTTCAGTGTGATCGACACCTGCGCGCTCGCCGGCAGCACCTCGCGCAGCGCGTCGACCCCGAGCCCGTGGGCCAGCAGCAGGTGGTGCGCCGCTCGCAGCGACAGCGCCGGGTCGGTCCGGCCCGGCGCGTGCACGCCCGCGGCGTACCCGAGGAACGCGGCACACCACGGCTCGTTCAGCGTGGTCCACAGCGGCACCCGGTCGCCCAGCCGCTCACCGACCAGTGCCGCGTACTCCGCGAACCGGGCCGCGGTGTCGCGCTCGCCCCAGCCGCCGGAGTCCTCCAGCTCCTGTGGCAGGTCCCAGTGGTACAGCGTGAGCATCGGGGTGATCCCGTGCGCCGCCAGCTCGTCCACCAGGCGGTCGTAGTGGTCGAGTCCGGCGACGTTCGCCGGACCCTTGCCGCCGGGCTGGATCCGGGGCCACGACACGGAGAACCGGTACGCGGGCAGCCCCAGCGACGCCATCATCGCCACGTCGTCGCGGTAGCGGCGGTAGTGGTCGGTCGCCTCGTCGCCGGTGTCGCCGTCCGCCACCCGCCCCGGCGTGTGGCTGAAGGTGTCCCAGATGGACGGTCCGCGACCGTCCGCGCCGGGCGAGCCCTCGATCTGGTACGCCGCGGTCGCGGCGCCCCACACGAAGCCCTCGGGAAACTCCATCCGGGTCATCCCTTGATCGCCCCCTGCATGATGCCTCCGATGATCTGTCGTCCCAGCAGCAGGAAGACCAGCAGCATGGGGAAGGTGGCGATCACCGTGCCCGCCAGCACCAGCGAGTAGTCCACCTCGATGCCGCTCGCCGTGTTGGCGATCGCCACCTGGACGGTCGGGTTCTGCGTGTTCAGCAGGATCAGTGGCCAGAACAGGTCGTTCCAGTACGTGATGAACGTGAGCAGTGCGAGCACCGCCGCCCCGGGCCGGGCGATGGGCAGCACCACGTTCCAGTAGATCCGCATGGTCGAGGCGCCGTCCACGCGACCGGCCTCGAGCAGCTCGGTCGGCATCGCGGAGGTGAGGTACTGCCGCATGAAGAACACGCCGAACGCGCTCACCAGCGCCGGCACGATGACCCCGCGCAGGTCGTTGGCCCAGCCGAACCACTGGGTGACCATGATGTACAGCGGGATGATCGCGAGCTGCGTCGGCACGAGCATCGTCGCCACGACCGTGGTGAACAACCCGTTGCGGCCGCGGAAGGTCAGCTTGGCGAAGGCGAAGCCCGCGAGCGTGGACGTGAACACCACCGACACGGTGATCGTGCCGGCCACCACCACCGAGTTCGACAGCGCCAGGCCGAAGTTGCCCTGCTCGAACGCCGCCTCGAGGTTCTCCCACAGCGAGCCGCCGGGCACCAGCGGCGGCGGGTACCGGCCGATCGCCGACTGGTCCCGCGAGGACACCACGACCGACCAGTACAGCGGGAAGATCGAGAACACGATGATCGCGAGCAGGAGCCCGTAGGCGGCCCAGCCGGCGGAGCCGGGCGTCTTCGCACGTCTCATCGATGCCTCCTAGTCCGCCGACCGGATGCGCCGCACGAGCAGGAAGTTCACCAGCGCGACGACGACGGTGACCAGGAACAGCGTCCAGGCGATCGCGGCTGCGTAGCCGTACCGGCCGTTGGTCCAGAACTGCTGGTAGAGGTAGAGCACGACCGTCTGGAACTGGCGTTCCGAACCGCCGTTGCTGTTGCGCGTGGTGTCGAACAGGAACGGCTCGGCGAACAGCTGCAGCGCGCCGATCGTCGACACGATGACCGTGAAGATGATCGTCGGCCGCAGGCTCGGGATCGTCACGTACCGGAGCTGCTGCCACTTGCTGGCGCCGTCGATCGACGCCGACTCGTAGAGCTCGTACGGGATCGTCTGCATGGCGGCCAGGTAGATCAGCGCGTTGTAGCCGGTCCAGTGCCAGGTCACCATCGTCGACACGGCCAGCCAGGACGCCCACTTCTCCGCGCGCCAGTCCATCGGGTTCTCGACGAAGGGCTGGAGGAACCAGTTCAGCAGGCCGAAGTCACGCGCGAACACCTGGTTGAAGATCAGCGCGACCGCGGCGACCGAGGTGATGTAGGGGAGCAGCACGCCCATCCGCAGGAACAGCCGGCCGCGCAGCCGGTAGTTCAGCAGGTGCGCGATCCCCAGCGCCAGCAGCAGCTGCGGCACCGTCGACAACAGCCCGATGCCGAACGTGTTGATCAGCGCGTTGTGGAAGTTCTCGTCGCCCAGCAGCTTCGTGTAGTTGTCCAGCCCGACCGAGGTGTCCTCGCTGCCGGGCCGTCGCGGGCTCCACGAGGTCGTCGAGATGATCGCCGTGTAGATCAGCGGGAACAGACCGAACACCGCGAACAGCCCGAAGAACGGCAGGACGTACAGGTACGGCGAGCCCTTGACGTCGAGCCGGTACAGCCGCGAGCGCCAGGCCTGCCGGCGCGGCGACGGTGAGTCCGCGGGACGCCGCCGGTC
>NZ_JBOHGA010000167.1:0-14432 GCF_050699915.1 Actinophytocola sp. | reverse complement strand
GGCGCAGCCCATCCCGGCCGCCCGCCGCCCGTCGCGGGGCCCGCGGCACTCGGCCGACCGCACCGCCGAGCCCACCGCGACCACCACCGGCGGGCTGCCCAAGCGCACGCCGCCGGCCGGTCGGGTCGCCACCCGGCCGCAGCCGAAGGACCTGGTCGACCCCGGTCGCACGGTCAACGGCCTGCCCCGCCGGGTCTCGCGCAGCATCAAGAACCCCGACTTCGGCGACGACTCGACTCCCGTGCCGGTGGCGGAGCCGCCGACCCCGGAGGCCGAGCGGGCCGGCCACGAGCAGCTGCTCGCGGACCTGGACGCCTTCACCGAGGGAGCGGAGGCGGCGAAGGAGGCCGCCTGGCCCGCCCCGGTGGAGCCGGACACCCCGGAGACTCCAGACATCCCAGACGCGCCGGAGACACAGGACTCCGAGGCGACGGCGACCGCGCCGGAGGTGACCCTCGAGGTCGAGCCGCTGGTGGACGAGGCGCCCGACCCCGCGCCCGAGCCCGTCGCCGACCCTGAGCCAGTGGTCGACCTGGTGCCCGAGCCGGAGTCGGTGCGGTACCAGGAGCCGGTGGCCGACCAGGTGCCCGAGCCGGAGTACCAACCCGAACCCGCGCCGGAACCGGAGCCCGCCCCCGAACCCACGGGCATCTTCGCGATCGACGCGGACTCCACTCCGACCCCGCCGCACGGCTTCCCGCTCCCCGCCGAGCCGGACGAGCACCGGGGCAGCACGTCGTGACCGCCGCCAAGGAGAACCCGTCGACCGGCGACATCACCTGGCTGCTCAACGACTTCGTGGACAAGGTGCACGGCGTCACCCACGCGCTGATCACGTCCTCCGACGGCTTCCCGCTGACCGCCTCGGCGGCGGTGCGGTCCGACGACGCCGAGCAGCTCGCCGCGATCGCGAGCGGCCTGCTCAGCCTCGCCGGCAGCAGCGCCGCGCTGTACGGCAAGGGCAGCTGTGAGCAGATCATCATCCGGCTCACCCGCGGGTACTTCCTGTTCATGGGCATCGGCACCGGCGCGGGCCTCGCCGTGCTGACCGACCCCGAGTGCGACATGCGGGTGGTGGCCTACGAGATGACGCAGTTCGTCACCAACGCCGGCCACGCGCTCACTCCGGAGCTGCGCGCGGACCTGCGTCGGGTGCTGACCGCGCGCCGCCCCCAGGCATGACCGACCCCGCCAAGGACGTGATCACGGTGTCCAGCCACGACACAGGCGCAGGCCCGCGCAACGGCATCCGGCCGGTGACGTACCAGATGAAGAGCAAGCGGGTCCGCGCGTACACACTCACCGGCGGCCGCACCCGGACCCGGCACCACCTGCTGGTGGAGACGCTGATCTCGGTGCCCGAGTTCGACCCGGTGCTCGCCGACTCGCTCATGCCCGAGTCGCGCGCGCTGTACACCCGCGCCTGCCAGCGCATCTCCGTCGCGGAGCTGTCCGCGACGCTCACCCTGCCGCTCGGTGTGGTCCGCGTGCTGATCAGCGACCTCGCCGGGCAGAACGCGGTCTTCATCCACCCGACCGCCTACGCGTACCAGAACAACCCGCAAGTGCTGGAGAGGATCCTCGATGGACTCAAGCAGCTCCCCGTTTGACTCGGGTCTGCTGACGATATCCGCGAAGATCGTCATCGCCGGTGGCTTCGGGGTCGGCAAGACGACGATGGTCAACTCGGTGTCCGAGGTGGCGCCGCTGAACACCGACGCGTGGATGACCGAGGCGAGCGAGGGCATCGACGATCCGCCGAACGGCAAGAAGTCGACCACCACGGTCGCGATGGACTTCGGTCGGATCACGTTGCACGAGGACCTGCTGCTGTACCTGTTCGGCACGCCGGGCCAGTCGCGTTTCTGGTTCCTGTGGGACGACCTGTCCCGCGGCGCGCTGGGCGCGGTGGTGCTCGTCGACACCAACCGCATCGAGCAGTCCTTCGCGGCGGTGAACTACTTCGAGCACGACTCGGTGCTGCCGTTCATCGTCGCGGTCAACAGGTTCGAGGGAAAGCCGTCCCACGACCTCGACGAGGTGCGCGACGCGCTCGCGCTGGCCGACGACATCCCGCTGATCGAGTGCGACGCCCGCGACCGCGCGTCCTCGATCGGCGTGCTGAAGCTGGTCGTCGCGAACTCGCTCGCGCTGTCGAAGGTGACCGCGCCCGGCTAGCCGCCGGCCGTCCCCAATCCGATTCGTCCACGCCCGGAGGAGCAGTCGACACGATGCGCAAGGTGCTGATCGTCGGGGCAGGCCAGTCCGGCTTGCAGCTCGCCCTGACCCTGCTGGAGAACGACTTCGAGGTCACGGTCATGTCGGCCCGCACCCCGGAGGAGATCCGGGACGGTCGGGTGATGTCGACCCAGGCGTTGTTCGGCCCGGCGATGCGGCACGAGCGCGAGCACGAGCTGAACCTGTGGGAGAGCGAGACGGTCCCGTTCGAGGGCCTCGGCGTGTCGATCGCCGCGCCGGACGCGAGCCGCGCGCTCGACTGGGTGGCGAAGCTGGACGAGCCGGGTCAGTCGGTCGACCAGCGAGTGAAGATGGCGGGCTGGCTGGAGCTGTTCGAGGAACGTGGTGGGCAGCTGGTCATCCACGGCGTGACCACCGCCGACCTCGACAAGCTCGCCGGTATGTACGACCTCACGATCGTGGCTGCCGGCAAGGGCGAGCTGGTGCAGCTGTTCGACCGCGACCCGTCGCGGTCGCCGTTCACGAAGCCGCAGCGCGCGCTGTCGCTCGTGTACGCCCACGGGGTCGAGCGCCGCCCGGAGCACCCCGACTTCGCTGCGGTCCGGTTCAACATCATCCCCGAGGTCGGGGAACTGTTCATGATCCCGTGCTACACGGTGACCGGGAACTGCGACATCCTCTTCTTCGAGGGCCTGCCGGGCGGTCCGCTGGACGTGTTCGGCGACCGGCCGTCGCCGGCGGAGCACCTGCGCCGCATCCTGGAGCTGATGCGGACCTATCTGCCGTGGGAGTACGAGCGCTCCCGCGACGCGGAGCTCACCGATCCGGGTGGTTCGCTGATCGGCGGCTACACGCCGGTGGTGCGGCGTCCGGTCGGCGAGCTGCCGTCGGGCAACGTGGTCTTCGGCATGGCCGATGTCGTCGTCGCCAACGACCCGATCACCGGCCAGGGCTCGAACAACGCGAGCCACTGCGCGGAGACGTACCTGCGGGAGATCCTGGCGCACGACGGGGAGTTCGACCGCGCGTGGATGGAGCGGACCTTCGAGCGGTACTGGGAGTACGCCCGCCACGTGACGGACTGGACGAACGCGATGCTGCAGCCGCCGCCCCCGCACGTGCTGGAGATCATCGGCGCGGCGAGCCAGCTCCCCGAGGTCGCCAGCCGCTTCGTGAACGGCTTCGCGGACCCGTCGGACTTCCAACACTGGTTCATGCACCCGGACAAGGCGGCCGCCTTCCTCGCGGAGGCATCGGTCAACGCCTGAATTCCGGCCGCGGCAGTGGTTGATGCGATCGCGCAGACAACGCCACCGAAGCCCTGGCGTCGACAGGTGACCCGGCGTCTCACGGCGTCCGGGAGGTCGAGATGCAATCGTGCGCGTGGTGATGTCGAGAACCGGCGGCCGGCTACTACGTCCTGGGTGACGGCGCCCGCCGGCGGCGCCCCGAGCCAGGAGTCCCGACATGATCAACCTCTGGGCCGTCGCCGTGGCGACCGTGGCCGCGTTCGTCTCCAGTTCCGTCTACTACATCGGCTTCGACAAGCTGCGGGCCGCGCTGCTCGGCACCGAGCCCGCCTCGGGCGAGCGGCCGCCGGCGTGGAAGATCGTCGTCGAGCTGTTGCGCAGCCTCGTCATCGCCGCCACGCTCGCGGTCGCCGTGGGCGAGCTGGGCATCGACGGCGTGGGCGGCATCCTGCTGCTCGGCCTCGGCGTCTGGCTCGCCTTCCCCGTCACGATCCTCGCCGGGTCGGTCGTCTGGGACGACGTGCCGTGGCGCCTGGCCGCCATCCACGCCGGCGACTGGCTGGTCAAGGCCGTACTCATCGCGCTGCTGGTCGGTCTCTGGCGCTAGTGGTGCTCCGGCGGGCGGCGCCCGTAGCGGGCGAGGACCCGGGCCCTCAGGTCCGGGTCCTCGCGCGGCACGGGTTCGAGGAAGATCTCGTCGAGGTCGGGGACGCGGTCGGCCAGCTCGCCCGCGATCCGCACGCACACGTGCTCCAGCTCGCCCGACGACAGACCGTCGACGAAGTCGACGCGGGCGCACAGCAGGATCCGGTCGGTGCCGGTGACCATCGTGAGCAGGTCGACCACGGCCAGCACCTCGGGCACGTCGGCGAGGTGCTCGCGGAGCGACCGGACCACCGCCGGGTCGGCCTGGCGCCCGATCAGCAGGCCCTTGTTGGTGCGCCCCAACACGTACGCGACCAGCGCCAGCAGGACACCGATCAGCACCGACGCGAGTCCGTCCCAGAACGAGGCCCCCGTGAGGTCGTGCAGCGCGATCCCGGCGAACGCGAGGGCCAGGCCGATCAGCGCGGCGCTGTCCTCGAAGAACACGGTCTTCACCGTGGGATCGTCGGACAGGCGCAGGTACTCGCGCGGGGAGCGGCGTTCGGCGCCGGACTCGCCACGGATCTGCCGGATCGCGCGCAGCAAGGAGATGCCCTCCAGCACGAACGCGCCGCCGAGCACGAGGTAGCCGACCCACGCGCTGGTCTGCTCGCGCTCCTCGCCGAAGATCGTGCTGAACCCCTGGTAGAACGCGAACATCGCGCCCGAGGTGAAGATCGACACCGCCGCCAGCAGCGACCAGAAGTAGCGCTCCTTGCCGTAACCGAACGGGTGTCGCCGGTCCGCGGGCCGGCTCGACCGGCGCAGCGCGGTGAGCAGCAGCGCCTCGGTGAGCGTGTCCGCCACCGAGTGGGCCGCCTCGGACAGCATCGCCGCCGAGCCCGTGACCAGGCCGGCGACCAGCTTGACCACGCCGACCGCGAGGTTCGCGCCGAGCGCGACCAGCACGGTGAGCGTGCTCTCCGAGCGTTCCTCCGACGCCATCACACCTCCCGGGTCCGACGGTAACCCGGGGCCCGCCGTCCCGGCGCGCTACGAGGTGGCCGCGCCCATCGAGGCGGAGATCTCCGCCATCCGCCCGAGCTGGTCGAAGTGGACGGTCGCGGTCAGGCCAGGGCCGCTGATCGTCAGCACCGAGCCGGCCTGGTCGAAGGCCGCCTCGAAGCCGCGGCGGGTGGCGTAGGCGTGGAAGGCGCGGCGGTGGTCGGTGAGCGACAGCTCCGCGACGGACTGCTGGAGCACCCGCATCACGCGGGCCGGCTCGGGCGCGGGCAGCACGAAGTCCGGGTGCTCGACGAGGAACGCGGCGCGGGTGCCGCCGCCGACCTCGCCGGTGTAGCTGGTCCAGTTGTTGGCCGCGGCCTTCGCCGCCTCGACGAGCATCCCGGCGACCAGGTTCGGGTCGGTGGGGGAGCCGGGCAGCTGGTCGAACGGGATCTCGGGTTCGGCGAGCTCGCGGATCCCGTGCCGCTGACCGAAGTCCCGCACGTACTCGCCGAGCCCGAGCAGCGGGGCCGGGTAGCCGGCCGGGTTGGCCCAGCCCCACAGCCACGACTGGGGCCCGGGCGCCGCGCTGCCGAGCAGGTGGAAGCGGGTGCAGGTGCGTGGCTCGTCGCCGGTGAACTCGAAGACCTGCTCTGCCAGGTCGGCCCGCCAGGAGTGCTCGCCGAGTACCTCGGACAGGTGCAGCTGGTGTTCGAAGGACAGCAGGGCGGCGTCGTCGAGGAGCTCCGTGAAGGTGGGCACCTACCGACCCTAGCCAGCGGTGGGGGGCTCCGTGGCGGTTTCGGCCCGGCGGCGCGGCCAGCGGTTGTGGTGGTGCCGGGTGTACTCGTCGCGACGGCGGAGCATCGCGTAGAGCATCGTGCCGAGCATCAGGACGTGGCCGGCGGTCATCAGGAACATGGCCGAGATCGCGCCCAGCCACAGAGGTACCAGCAGCACGACGAACGGCAGGTACATCGCGACCGCCATCTCGGCGATCGGTGCCGCCCCGTGGCCGCGGAACCACATCCACAGCGACATCCCGACGACCATGTTCGTGGCCATCGACATCGCCATCACGTCGGTCCGCTCGAGCGCGGTCGAGCCGAACGCGTCGAACACGAGGTGCCACACGGGCGCGAAAACGCCCATGCCGATCAGCATCGCGACGACCATCTCTTAGTAGTGGAAGAAGAACCGGCGCTTCGCGGTGGTGTCCATGGGCCGTATTTATACCCTATAGGGGTATGTAGTGTCCATGGCTTCCGGCAGGCCGGTCGTGCGGGGTTCGCTTAGCGTGGAGGGATGCCCGCCACCCGAGCCGCGCTGGTCGGGGCGCTGGCCCTCGCGGCCGCGGCCCTGACCGCGACCTTCGGCGGCCTGGTCACGCTCGACACCGCGACCCGCGAGTGGCTGATCGGCCGGCGTTCGCCGGACCTGACCGCGGTGATGATCGCGTTAAGCACGATCGGCAGCTCGGTGGTGCTGGTGCCGCTGGCGCTGGGCGTCGCGGTGTGGCTGGGTGTCGGCCGCCACCGGCGGGAGGCGTCGCTCGTGGTCGGCACGACGCTCGGCGCCTGGCTGCTCGGCCCGCTGCTGAAGCATGCCGTCGAGCGCGCCCGGCCGGAGGACGCGCACCTGGTGCTGGTGAACAGCTGGGCCTACCCGTCGGGCCACTCGCTGACCTCGACCGCGGTGCTCGGCGTCCTGTCCGTGGTGGTCTCGATCCGCCTGACGGCCCGCACCGCCCGGCTGGCCACGGTCGCGGCCGGCGTGATCCTCGTCGTCCTGGTCGGCATCAGCCGCATCTACCTGGGCGTCCACTGGCCGACCGATGTCCTGGCGGGCTGGCTGATCGGCGCCGGGTGGCTGGCCGGCTGCCTGCTGGTCTACGAGGCGCTCGAACGCCGCCGGCTCGTGGGCGAGTAGTCCGCCGAGGCCCGCCGGTCCCGGTGGACCGCGACCCCGGCCACCACGAGCGCCACGCCGAGCACCTCGACCGCCGACGGCACCTGGGCGAGCACCACGATCCCGATCGCGGTCGCGGTGGCCGGCAGGAGGGCGACCAGCAGCGCGTACGTCGCGCGCGACAGCCGGGCCATCGCCAGCTGGTCGCACACGTACGGGATCACCGACGACGAGACGCCCACGCCGATCCCCGCCAGCAGCGCCATCGGGTCGGCGAAGGCCGGCGCCGCGTCGGCGAACCCGACCGGTGCCGCCACCACCGCCGCGATCAGCATCGCGAGCGCGAGCCCGTCGATCCCGCGCACCCGCGGGCTTTGCGCGACCCGGTGCCCCAGCACGATGTACAGCGCGAACAGCGCCGCGTTGGCCGCGGCGAACCCGAAGCCGAGCGGCGAGGCGACCAGCCGCACGTCGCTCAGCACGTACACCCCACCGACCGCCAGCAGCAGCGCGACGGCGTTGCGCCCGCTGCGGGTCGCGACCGCCGCGAGCGCGATCACCGGGAGGAACTCCACGGCCGCGACCGTGCCCAGCGGCAGCCGGTCGATCGCCAGGTAGAAGCAGCTGTTCATGGCCGCCAGCACCGCGCCCCAGCCGCCGAGCAGCCACCGCGTCGTGCGGTCCAGCGACCGCCACACCCGCCACGGCCGGCGCCACAGCGCGAAGATCACCGCCGCCGACGCGATCCGCAGCCACGCCACGCCGAGCACGTCGACGCGGGTGAACAACAGCACCGCGAACGCCGGGCCGAGGTAGTGGAACACCGCGCTGACCACGAAGTACGCGTGTGGCGGCAGGCGAGTCACGAAGAGCTATTCTCGAAGGCTCGGTCCACTATGCACAGCTCGAACCGACGGGAAGAGGCGCGGAATGCCTTCGAAGCGAACTGCTCGACCGCCCGACGGCTTACCGAACGGCAACCTCGACGACGTCAACCGGACCATTCTGCGCGCCCTGGCCGACGACCCGCGGCAGAGCACCGCCGAGCTCGCCCGCACCGTCGGCATGTCGGCGCCCGCGGTGCGGGAGCGGGTCGGCCGGCTCGAGCGGGCCGGCGTGATCCGCGGCTACCGCCTCGACGTCGACCCGGCCGCGATCGGGCTGCCGGTCACCGCCTGGGTGCGCATCCGGCCGGGCCCGGGCCAGCTGCCCAAACTCGCCGACCTCGCCCAGCGCACCCCGCAGGTCAGCGAGTGCCACCGCATCTCCGGCGAGGACTGCTTCCTGCTCAAGGTGCACGTCCCGGCCGTCGCGGAGCTGGAGGGCGTCCTGGACGCGTTCCTCCTCTTCGGACAGACGACGAGCTCGTTCGTCGTCGCCACGCCCGTCGAGCCGAGGACGCCGGGGATCTAGGCGACTCGCAGCGTCACGTCGATGTTGCCGCGCGTCGCGTTCGAGTACGGGCACACCTGGTGCGCGGCGGCGACGAGCTTCTCGGCGACCCCGGGCTCCACGTCCGGCACCTCGACCACCAGGGTGACCACCAGGCCGAAACCCTCGCCGGCCGGGCCGATGCCGACCTCCGCGGTGACCGACGAGCCGCGCACCCGAACCTTGTCCCGCCGGCCGATCAGCTGCAGCGCGCTGTGGAAGCAGGCCGCGTACCCGGCGGCGAAGAGCTGCTCGGGGTTCGTGCCCGAACCGCCGGCGCCGCCGAGCTCGGTGGGCACGCTGAGCTCGTGGTCGAGCACCTCGTCGTCGGTGCGGACGTGGCCCGCCCGGCCGGATCCGGTCGAGGTCGCCTTGGCCGTGTACAGGGTTTGCACGGTGATCGTCTCCGTCTACTTCTCGTCGGGTGTCAGTTCTCGCGTGCCGACCACCTCGGTCAGCGCGCGCAGGCCGTGCCGCAGGGCGGACAGCTCGCCCGCCCGCAGCCCGGTCGCCTTCGCGATCTTGCGTGGGATGCCGGCCGCCCGCGTCCGCAGCTGCGTGCCGCCGCGGGTGAGCCGCACCTCCACGGACCGCTCGTCGTCGGCCCGCCGGTCGCGGGTGACCAGCCCGGCCGCCTCGAGCCGCTTCAGCAGCGGCGAGAGGGTGCCGGAGTCGAGGTCGAGCGCGGCGCCGAGCTCCTTGACGCGGACCGGCCCGCGCTCCCACAACACCAGCAGCACGAGGTACTGCGGGTAGGTGAGCCCGAGCGCGTCGAGCAGCGGCCGGTAGAGCTGGGTGACGGCGCGCGACGCCGCGTACAGCGCGAAGCACACCTGCCGGTCCAACCTCAGCTCGTCCACGCCATCGACGTTACCCGTGGGTAACTTGTGCACAACCCAATTGTGTGCGAGGTAACCGTTCAGGAACGCGAGCGCGAGGCGCGCCACATCGTGTGCTCGCGGCTGATCGCCTCCTCGGCGTCGGCGACCTCCGCGGCCCACGCGTCCTCGTCCTCGATCGTGTGCAGCCGTTGGTACACAATGGACAGCTCGTGCGCCGCGTAGGTGTAGGCGCGGGCGTTCGTGCTGTACTGGCGCACCGCGAGCCACGCCGCGCCCGCGCCGATGAACGCGGCCACCACGCCGGCCAGGTCGAAGTTGACCAGTCCCACCGCCCGGCTCAGCGCCGCCAGGATGCCCAGGGTCTCGATCGTGAGCAGCATGATTCCCCAGCGGTAGGAGAGGATCTCGTTCCGCTCGGCCTTGCCCGCGTACCACGTCCGCTGGTCGGAGATCCGGTCGGCGAGGTAGGCCTCGCGGCGGACCTCGAGCGCGCTGTCGCGCAGCGCCTGCATGCCGTCGGTGACCGCCGGCGCGCTGGTCGGCCGGATGCTCGTCGGGGGCGCGTCGTGCAGGAGCATCTTCAGCCCGTCGACGTAGTCGGCCCGCGCGTCGCTGAGCTGCTTGGTGAACGGCGCCGCGCCCACCGCGTACCGCCAGCTCAGGCTCTTCGCCGACTCGGCGAGCGCGCGGCCGTCGTACCAGGTGTCCTCCGGGCGCACCGACTTCAGGTAGAACTCCACCGCCACCACGATCACCAGCGCGATCACCGTCCCGATGGACAGCAGGTCGATGCCGGCCGCGCCGACCCGGAACGTGGCCACCCCTGTCGCGGCCGCGACGATCGCGAACGTCAAGCGCAGCTGCATCGCGCGCACGTGCCGCTGCTGGCCCTCCATCGAGGCCGCGTCGGCGCCGTGGAACAGGCCGGGGAGATCAGCGTCGGACAGACCCTGTGGTGCGCTCATGAACCGTCCCAACGCCTCCGACGACAAGCCGCGAGGATCGTAGCGAGCCTTGCCCCGATCGTGGCGGCGCGCCGAATCGCCGGCGGGTGGCCGGCTCCGCCATCCTGGGACGCCTCATCCAAACCAACGGCGAAAGGACCGGGGACAGTCATGCTTCGGATCGACCGCGACCGCGCCGGCGCAGTCCGCCTCACGTTCGTGCTCCGCCCCGACGCGCCCGAGGGGCGGGTCAGTGTGGTCGGCGACTTCAACGAGTGGCGGCCCGGCGCGCACGAGCTGCGCCCGCGCAGCAACGGCACCCGGTCGGTCGCCGTCACCGTGCCCGACGGCACGCACATCCGGTTCCGCTATCTCGGCGAGGGCGGGCACTGGTGCAACGAGACCGAGCACCCGGACGTGCGCCAGGACGGCGCGGACAGCGTGATCCTGGCCTCCGCCCGGCGGCCCGCTACAGCCGGCTGATTCGCGCGAGCTCCGGGCGCTTGGGCACGAAGCCGTCGCCCGGCTGGCGGCCGACGATCCGGTTGCGGACCAGGTCGCGCACCGCCGGCGCCACGTGGTGGCGTACCCCCCGCAGCTGGCGCACCGCGGTGCGCCAGGACGGCTCGCGCTCGGCGGTCGGCAGCGGGACGAGCCAGTCGTCGGCCGGCATGCCGAGCGCGGAGAGCAGATGGCCGGCGACCCGGCGGTGGCCGAGCTCGCCGAGGTGCAGCCGGTCGTCGCCGTAGAGCCGCAGGTCCTCGGCCCACGGGTCCTGGCGGACGTCGACCACCAGCGTGTCGTGTCGTGCCGCGGTCGCCAGGATGAGCTCGTTGAGCTGGTCCACCCGCGGCCGCAGCCGACCCATGCCGGGCAGCCGGCGGGCGATGTCGGGCAGCGTGAACAGAACGACGGTGTGCGCGACCTCGCTGAGCGTGCGGACGGCCTCGTCGAGGTGTGCCGCGCCCGCCCTCGTCTGCCAGCGGCCCTGCAGCACGTCGTTGCCGCCGCCGAACAGCGTCACCAGGTCGGGCCGCAGCCGCGTCGCCAGCGGCACCTGCTCGGCGAGGATCTGGTCGAGCCGGCGCCCGCGCACGGCGAGGTTGGCGTACAGCAGGTCGGGCTCGAGCTCGGCGAGCCGCGCGGCGGCGAGGTCCGCCCAGCCGCGGTAGCCACTGCCGTCGGGGTACGGGTCGTCCAACCCCTCCGCGCAGCTGTCGCCGAGCGCGACGTAGTTCCGAACGTGCATGACCCCCGCCCCTTCCGCCGGCGCCCCGTGAACTCCGCACGCACGGCGGATGTCTCGAGGGTAAACGCTGAACGGCGCGGCGAGGCCCCCTAAGTCAGCTGGCCGCGAAGCTGGCGCAACCGAAAGCCCAGCACGACCAGTACGACGCCCCACGCGATGGCGAACGTGGCGATGGCCACGAGCAGGGCGATCGCGCCCTCCGCGGGCTGCACGATCAGCAGCAGGCCGAGGATCAGCGCCACGGCGCCGGTCAGCGCCAGGAACCACTCGTTGCGGATCAGCTTGCGCAGCCGGATGGCGGCCGCGATCTGCACGACGCCCGCGACGATCGCCCACGCGGCGATGAGCACGAGCAGCACGATGACGGTGATCTGCGGCCACACCAGCGCGAGCGCGCCGGAGGCGATGCCGAGCACGCCGAGCAGGATCATGTACGTCCGGTCGGACCCCTGCCCCATGGCCATGGCGATCGACGAGACCCCGTCGAGCAACATGTACACACCCCACAGCAAGGCGAGCGCCAACACGGTGATCTCCGGCCAGGCGATGGCGACGACCCCGAACAGGATGGCGACGACGCCGCGCAGCACGACCAGATGCCAGCGACGACTCAACAGCTCCAGCACCCGCTCATCTTCGACCCGCCGGCCGGCGCCGGCAACCGGGCGTCAGGCCGGCTCAGCACAGCCCCGCGTCGTGCATCAACAGGGCGATCTGCGTGCGGTTGCCCAGCTCCAGCTTGGTGAGGATGCGGGTGATGTGCGCCTTCACCGTCGCCACCGAGACGAATAGTCGCTCGGCGATCTCCGCGTTCGGGCGACCCTCGCCGACGGCGAGCGCCACCTCGTGCTCGCGGGCGGACAGCGCGCGCAGCGCCGCGCGGGCCTTGTCGTAGGCGCCGGCCTCGATCGCCGCGCGGTCCATCAGGCGACGGGTGACCCGCGGAGAGAGGATCGGCTCACCCGCGGCGACCCGGCGGACGGCGTCGGCGATCTCGGCCGGCGGGGCGTCCTTGAGCAGGAAGCCGGACGCGCCCGCGCGCAGCGCGCGGAGCACGTTCTCGTCGGAGTCGAACGTGGTCAGCACGATCACCTCGGGCGGCCGCGGCCGGGCCCGCACCCGCTGTGTGGCGACGATCCCGTTCACCCGCGGCATCCGGATGTCCATCAGCACGATGTCGGTCGGGTGGGCGTCGAGGGCCGCGGGCACCGCCTCGCCGTCGGCCGCCTCGCCGACCACGGCCACGCCGTCGGCGCCGTCGAGCATCATCGTCAGCCCGGCGCGCACGAGCGGGTCGTCGTCGACGACCAGCACCCGGATTCCGCTCATGACGCCCCCTCGCAGGCTCGGTGCCGCCGCTCGCGGTCGCCCTGTGTTGATGGTTCGCTCGCAAGCTCGCTCACGACCGCGCCTCGCAGGCTCGGTGCCGCCGCTCGCGGTCGCCCTGTGTTGATGGTTCGCTCGCAAGCTCGCTCACGACCGCGCCTCGCAGGCTCGGCCCGGCCGCTCGCGGTCGCCCTGTGACATTGGTTCGCTCGCAAGCTCGCTCACGCCGGCCACGGCAGCTCCGCCTGCAGGCGGAACTCGCCCGGTCCGGCCGCGTGGTCGAGCCGGCCGCCGGCCAGCCGGACCCGTTCGGTGAGCCCGACGAGGCCGCGGCCCGCACCCGGGACGGCCGGCGCCGCGGCCGGGTCACGGGGGAGCGGGTTGCGCACCTCGATCACCAGCCGCGCGCCCGGGGTGCCGTCGAGCGCGATCGACACCGGCTGGCCGGGCGCGTGCTTGCGGGCGTTGGTCAGCGCCTCCTGCACCACCCGGTACGCGGTCCGGCCGGTCCGCCCCGGCACCGCGGCCGGGTCGGCCAGGTCGTCGCGCACCTCGACCGGCGTGCCGACCGCGCGGGACTCCTCGACCAGGCCGGCGAGGTCGGCGAGCGCGGGCACGGGCCGGTCCGGCTCGGCGGTGGGATCGTCGGTTGGATCGTCGCCGGCCGGGTCGTCGCTCAGCAGGGCGATCACGTCGCGCAGCTCCTCGAGCGCCTGGTGCACGGCGGCCCGGATCACGCCGGCAGCCTGGGACAGCCGTTCGGGCGGGGCGTCGGGCCGGTACTCCAGCGCGCCGGCGTAGGTCGCGATCAGCGAGAGCCGGTGCGCGAGCACGTCGTGCATCTCGCGGGCGATCGCGGCCCGCTCGGCCGCGCGGGCCTCGGCGACCCGCCGGCCCTGCTCGGCCTCGGCGCGCTCGGCCCGCTCCTGGAGCGAGTCGATCAGCGCCCGCCGGGCGGCGGCCAGCATGCCCCAGCCGACGAGTGCGGCGTGCGCGAGCACCACCAGCAGCGCCCACCACTCGTAGGGCAGCGCGGGGATCGGCAGCCACAGCGCGCGCAGCAGGTGCGCGGCGATCCCGGCCAGTGCCACCCCCACCGCGACCCGGGCGCGCTGGCCACGGGCGACGACCACCATGCCGACGCAGGACGCCGGGGTCGCGGTCGGCGACACGGCGGCCAGCGCCGCGAGCACGAGCGCCGCGCCGACGGGGCGGCGGAACAGCAGCGGCACCAACGCGACCGACAGCAGGGCCGCCCCGATCTGGACGGCGAGCGGCCACCCCCGCGTGCCGTCGCCGAGCTGGCCGATGAGCGACGCGACGACGCCGGTCGACACGCCCCCGACGGCCATGGCGAACTCGGTCCGCGAGCGCGGTTTGGCGCAGGCCGGCGCGGTGTGCACGAACCGAGCGTACGACCGCGCGGTGAAACCGGACAGCGACCAAAGTTCACATCGGCCACGACCGGAGTCTGCCCCGCCGCGGCCCCGCGGCCGATGTGCCGGCCATCCCCCGGACGGGAGGCTTCGGCCATGATCTCCGTCGCCGGACCGGCCACGCCGCTGCTCGGCTTGCTGCGCGGCACCGTCCTGGAGCTGGGCCCCGGCTGGGGTGCCGGCCTCGCCCACTACCCGCCGGACGTGCGGTGGATCGGGGTCGAGCCCGACGCCGGGCGTCGGGCGCACCTCCAGCT
>NZ_JBOHGA010000166.1:0-14434 GCF_050699915.1 Actinophytocola sp. | reverse complement strand
GGCCTGGAGGGCAAGGGCCCGACACCGCGCGCGACCATGCGGCCTGGGCACCCGGCGCAGCGCCGGGCCACGGCCGCCGCGAAGGCCGCCCAGCGCCGGTCCAAGGACAAGCCGGTCGCGGAGCTGGTGGCCGGCCGCAACCCGGTGGTGGAGTGCCTGCGCGCGGCGGTGCCCGCGACCGCGCTGTACGTGCAGCTCGGGGTCGACGCCGACGATCGGGTGACCGAGGCCGTGCGGCTCGCGGCCGACCGCGGGATCTCGGTGCTCGAGGTGGCGAAGCCGGAGCTGGACAAGCTGACCGGTGGCGCGCTGCACCAGGGCTTGTCGCTGCAGATGCCGCCGTTCGAGTACGCGCACCCGGACGACCTGCTCGCCGCGGCCACCGAGTCGACCGAGCCGCCGCTGCTGGTCGCGCTGGACGGCGTGACCGACCCGCGGAACCTGGGCGCGGTGATCCGCTCGGCGGCGGCGTTCGGGGCGGACGGGGTGCTGCTGCCGCAGCGGCGCAGCGCCGGCGTGACCGCGGTGGCGTGGCGGACGTCGGCGGGTACCGCGGCGAAGATCCCGGTGGCGGTGGCCACGAACCTCACGCGGACGCTGCGGGCGTACGCCGAGGCCGGGATGATGATCGTCGGCCTGGACGCGGACGGCACGGCCACCGTCGACGAGCTGAAGCTCGCGACCTCGCCGCTGGTCGTCGTGGTGGGCTCGGAGGGACGCGGGCTGTCCCGGCTGGTGCGCGAGGCGTGCGACGAGACGGTGTCGATTCCCATGGCGGCCGGGGTGGAGTCGCTGAACGCGTCGGTCGCCGCCGGTGTCGTACTGGCGGAGGTAGCCCGGCGACGCCGGGCCGCGGGCCGCACGTAGGCCGGCCATGTCCTTTGCCAGCCCGCTCTTCCTGTGGATCTTCACGCCCATCGTGTTGGGGCTGGTGCTGTTATGCCCGCGCAGCTGGCGCAACGGCATCATCGCGATCGCGAGCCTGATCTTCTACACGGTCGGCGCGGGCCCGTCGGTGATCCTGCTGCTGGTCGCGATGGTGGTGAACTACTTCGCGGGACAGGCGCTGGAGCCGGACGAGTGGGCGCTGGCAGAGCGGCGCAAGCGGTTGCTGCTGATCGGCGTGATCGTCTTCGACGTGGCGGTGCTGGTCGTCTGGAAGTACGCGGGGTTCCTGACCGAGCAGCTGAACGGGTTCGCGCAGCTGCTCGGCGGTGACTTCCCGGTGACGCACCTGGTGCTGCCGATCGGGATCTCGTTCTACACGTTCCACAACATCTCCTACGTCGTGGACATCTATCGAGGCGAGCGGCCGGCGCTGCGCCGGCCGGTGTCGTACGCGACGTACATAACGATGTTCCCGCAGCTGATCGCGGGCCCGATCGTGCGGTACCGGGAGATCGCGGACCAGCTGCCGCAGGAGCGCACGCACCGGCTGGACGACATCGCGGCGGGGTTCCCGCGGTTCGCGCTCGGGCTGTGCAAGAAGGTCATCATCGCGGACTCGCTGTCGCCGCTCGTCGACGCGTGCTTCTCGACGCCGAACGACGAGATGACGTTCGCGGTGGCGTGGGTGGGGGCACTGGCGTACACGCTGCAGCTGTACTTCGACTTCTCGGGCTACTCGGACATGGCGATCGGGCTGGGCCGGATGCTGGGGTTCCGGCTGCCGGAGAACTTCGCCCGCCCGTACTCGTCGGTGACGATCACGGAGTTCTGGCGACGCTGGCACATGTCACTGTCGAGGTGGTTCCGGGACTACGTCTACATCCCGCTGGGCGGCAACCGTCACGGCGGCGCCCGGACGTATCGCAACCTGTGCGTCGTCTTCGTGCTGACGGGCTTCTGGCACGGCGCGGAGTGGACGTTCCTGGTGTGGGGCCTCTACCACGGCGCCCTACTGATCATCGAACGCGGCTTCGGACTCGACCAGGCGCCCGCTACGCGCGGCGGCCTGCTGGCCCGCCGGGCGCTGACGTTCCTCCTGGTGATCTTCGGCTGGGTCATCTTCCGCTCGACGGACATGGCGCAGGCGCTGACGATCATCGGCAACATGCTGCTGCCGACGTTCGACGGGCTGACCGACGTCGTCGCGGAGGCGTTCACGAACCAGCGGCTGGTCATCATGCTGGCCGCACTGGCGATCGCGTTCCTCCCGGCCCATCCGGTCACCGGCCCACTGCTGGAGTCCTCCCCCACCCGAACGGCGACGATCATGAGAGTCGGCGTGATGACGGTGGGCCTGCTCTACGCGGCCATCCTCACGGCGGCGGGCACCTTCAGCCCGTTCCTGTACTACCAGTTCTGAGGGCCTGATCTCGGTCCGTTCAGCCGGTTCCCACCGGTACCCGCTCCCGGATGCCTATCCTGGCCGGATGGTCGAGCTGCGCGCGGACTGCGCCAACTGTGTCGGGTTGTGCTGTGTCTCGCTCAAGTTCAAGAAGTCCGCTCACTTCGCGATCACCAAGCCGGCCGGTCAGCAGTGTCCGCACCAGCGCGCCGACCACTTCTGCGGGATCCACGACTCCTTGCGGGAGAAGGGTTTCAAGGGCTGCACGATCTACGACTGCTTCGGCGCCGGGCAGCGGATCGTGCACGAGATGTTCGGCGGGCAGGACTGGCGGGCCGCCCCGGAGATGCTCGGCGCGTTCCCGGTGTTGCGGAGCCTGCACGAGATGCTCTGGTACCTCACCGAGGTCGTCGCCACGGTGCCGGCCATGCGGGAGGAGGCCGAGCGGGCGATCGAGGCCACCGAGGAGCTCGCCTCGAACGTGACCGCCGACCTGGAGATCGGCCCGCATCGTGAGCTGGTGGGCGAGCTTCTCCTGCGTGCCTCCGCCACCGTCCGCGGCTCGGACCAGGCATACCGGGACGCCCTCTTCATCGGTCGCGACCTCTCCGGACAGGACCTCCGGCGGGCCGGCATGCGCGGCGCGTACCTGTCCGGCGCCAATCTCTCCGGCGCCGACCTGCGCCTCGCCGACCTGCTCGGTGCCGAGCTGCACGACACGAACCTCGCGGGCGCCGACCTGTCCACGTCTCTGTTCCTCATCCAGGACCAGGTCAACTCCGCCAACGGTGACGCGGCTACGCGCCTGCCGGACAGGCTCGCCCGACCCGCGCACTACCGGTAGCCGGCCGCGCGGAAGAGTCGGTCGTAGATCTCGCGGACGGTCTCCTGCTTGCGCGCGTTGTAGTCCATGACGTGCCCGCCTCCTGGGATCGCCGACCGTTTCGCTTCTTCGTACCGGGCGCGGTCCTCGGGGTGGGCGCGCAGCCAGTCGCGGAACATGCGGTGGCGGATGAGCTCCGGGGAGTCCGGGCCGAACACGTGCAGGTTCACCCGAGGCTCGGCCAGCCTCAGGAGCCGGTGCTCGTGCCAGGACGGCTCCCGGGCGAGGAGCGTGTAGCCGATCCGGGCGAGCGGTGGGACGTACCCGTCCTCGTCGCGAGGGTCGGCCACCGTCAGGTCGATGTCGATGACGTCCTTGGCGGCAAGCCCCTCGACCGAGGTCGAACCGATGTGCTCGAGGCCCAGCACCACCTCGCCCAACGCGGCGCGGATCTCCGCCGCCGCGTTCTCGTAGCGGCGCGGCCACTCTGGCTTGTAGTCAACGATCGCGACCGTCTCCGGTGGTGGCGGTCCGTTCAACCACGGGTTCTCGGACGGGTCGGAGTCGTCGTGTCGAGTGATCTCCTCGAAGGTGGGCACACGCCTCAACGTAGTAGTGAGTGCTCACGAGTTCAGGTAGTCGTCCTCGGCGGCGTAGTCGAGCATCGGTGTGAAGTAGTCGTGGTCGAAGTTCGGCGGTAGCTCGGTGGCGGCGGTCAGCCAGTCCAGCTCGGCGGCCACGGTGGCGGCGTAGTCGCCGGCCGGTTGGTAGCCCAGTTGTCGGGCCGCGGTCATGTCCAGGCGGATCGGCGGTACCCGATCCCAGGGATGCCGGCCAAGTCCCCCGGGCGCGTGTTCGTCGAGGAGCACCTCCTGCCAACGGTGGCCGAGATGCGCGGCGACGATCCTCGAGATCTCCAAGGCGTTGGGCGCGTCGGGGTCCGCACTGTTGAGAACTCGCGGGCCGGGATGCTGAGCGACGACCTCGATCAACGCGGCGATGTTGGCCGCCGCGCTCGTCTGGTCGACGCCGCGGCCGCCGCGGGACAGGACGACGACCCGGCGCCCATCGAGCACGCGCTTGACGAACACCCACTCGTCGGGCTTCGACGTGCCGACGCCGTGTACCCGGGACGGGCGCAGGACTGTCACCGGATGCCCGCTGTCCAGCAGCACACGCTCGGCGGCGACCTTGTTCGCGCCATAGCCCTCGGCGCTGAGGTGTTCGACGTCCTCGCGCGGAGCCATGGTCGGCTGCGATTCGTGGATCGGGCCGTCGAAGTTCGGGGCGGCGGCCGAGTTCACGTGGTTTCCCGCGGCATCGACGTAAACCGCTTTCGTGGAGATCATCACCGTGGAACCGACGTCGGCCAGTAGCGGCAGGAGGTCCCGCGCGTGCGCCGCGGTGAAACACAGGCAGTCGACCAGCAGGTCGGCTCCCCCGCCCAGCGCCGCGGCGAGCTCGCCGTTGCGGTCCGCGGCGACGAACCGGCCGCCCGCCGCCACGACATCGTCGGGCATCCGAGAACGGTCTCGGCCGACCGCGGTCACGTCCCAACCAGCTGCCAGCAACCGGCGCGCCGCGGCACGGCCGATCAGGCCGGTGCCGCCGAGAATCACGGCGCGAGGCATCACGTCAACTGCTGGCGGCGCACGATCTCGGTGATCCAGATGGGCGCGAACGGAGACGTGCAGTTCGGCGGAGTCGGATAGTCCTTGAGGACCTCGAGGCGCTCGCCGATGTCGATCGCCCGTGCGCGCAGCGACGGGTTGTCGATCCCGATCTGAGCCAGGCAGTGGTTCATCGCCCACTGGAGGCGGTCCGGGGCGTCCTTCATCTCCGCCTCGATGACGTCCAGCAGGCCCACCAGGTCGAGGCCCTCGGGCTGCTTGGCCACGCGCTCGGTGGTCAGCGCCCAGCCGGCACTGGCGACCACCGGATCCGGATCGGCGGACCAGGCCAGGCGCAGGTCCTCGCAGTGCCGGTTCTTCTTCACCACGTAGTTCACGAGCCAGTCGTGCACCTTGGGAGTGCGCGCGTCGCGCAGCATGACATCCAGCTCGTCGCGCTCGAACGCCTTCGGGCGGCAGATCAGCAGCGCCAGCAGTCGTGCCGCGGTGTCGCCCGTCTCCCACAGCCGGCGCGCGAACTCGTGCTGCGTCTTCAACCGCTTCGCGACAGCGCGCAGCTTGCCGAGGTTCACCCCGTGATCGTCGCCGTGCTTCTCGTTCATCTCGCGGATCTTCGGATCCTCGAGCGCGGCCAGCTCGGCCATCACCTCGGTCAGCGCCGTATCGGCGAGGGTCATCTCAGCCTCCTGTCCACCATGGTCACGAGAGTGCCGGGAGGAACTGATCGTAGAACCTGGTCTTGTACTCGAACACGGCCGACTCGACCGCCTTGAAGCTCTCCCACGTGTCGGGCGTGGCGCTGATGAGCTGGGACAGGCGTACGCCCAGCTGGTCGGAGTGAGTGAGCGACAGCGGGGACGCCTCGGCCAGCGGACGAGTCTTCGCGTCGTGCTTGAGGTGCGGGTAGTAGAACAGCGAGCGGTTCTCGCCGTTGACGAGAAGGTGCTTCTCCATCCGCCGCCACAGCTCGTTGTACTCGACCGACACCAGGATCTCGCCCCAGAAGCGGAGGATCGTCACCAGTTTCGTGTTGGCGTGGTCACCGGTGGCCGCATCCAGGATCAACGCGAACACGTCGCTGATCACCTGGCCGGTGGCCGCGGACGGGCGGCTCTCGACGAACCTTCGCCACGGGACGCCCAGCTGGAGGATGTCCGTCTTCATGTCCTCGCGGTGTGACGGCGGCGGGCCGGAGCTCTTGTCGTCGGGGTACTCCTCGCGAATGATCACCCGCGCGATCCGCACGGCCCGCTCATCGGTCAGCAGGTCGATCGCGAGGTCGTACACCGTGGTGAACGTGTGCGACAGGAAGCGGCGCTGCAGCAGGATGTCGTGAAACGCGTCCTCGGACATGCGGTCGACGTCGCGGAACACCGGGTGCTGCCGGAATCTCTCGATGAGCTCGTCCTCGAAGTGGTCCAACTCCTTCATCACGAGCACCTCCTAGATGTCTATTTCGATCGAGCGTGTCCAGTTGGTCAGGTCGACGTCGTGGCCGATCTCCCAGAGCGTGTCGAGCTCCGTCTGGATCTGCCGGCCCAGAACGGTGTCCGCGCCCTCGATCTCGAACTGCGGCGAGTCGATCGCCAGCTGGCCGTGCAGGAACATGCTGACGAGGTAATGATCATCGGCTCGGTACACCGACACCGACGGCAGCGAGTTGAAGACTCGGACCTTGAGCTTGCTCCGCCGCCGCGCGTCGAGCTGCCGGCACATCGCCTCGAGGATCGTCAGGCAGCGCTCGATGCCGTCGCGCACGGGCTCGTCGATCTCGGTGACCCCGCGCTCGCGCAGCGCCTGCTCACGCAGGCCGGTGACCATCGACCTCGGGTGCAGCAGCAGGATCCGGACCTCGGCGCGCCGGTTGAGCGCCGCCTCCAGGTCCGACCTGAGCAGCTGGAGGTTGGGAATCCACGTGTTCAGGATCGTCACGTGTTTCGCGCGGCCGAGGTAGCTGCTGAAATCGGTGTCGAGAAAACGCCGGTGCACCTTGACCAGACCGGCGTAGTGCTCGCGCCGCAACGTCTGTGCGATGCCTTGGATGTCGAGGTTCGCGAGCGACGCCTCGATCTTGTCCAGGGTCTGGAACCGTTCGACCTCGAGCAGCAGGAAGATCGTGACCGTGCTCAGCATGAGCAGAGTGATCTTCGGGATCGCGTCGCCGTCCGCCAAGCGGTCGAGCCAGCCGAGCGTGTCCGCACCGAGCACCGCGATGCCGAGGATGGCGATCGTCGCCAGGCCCAGCCGCTCGACACGACGGCGCAGCTTGCCCGGCACGGCGCCCCCCATGTCCATGTCATTCGCTGTCGATAAACGGCCTCCCAGTTTCCCACAGCCACCGGTGTCGGGTGATCGACGGCACGAAGTTGCTGTCACGACCATCGCAGGTGAGACTGCGCCCTGACCCGACTCGAAAGGCAACCCAGTCCGATGTCGATCTTCGGCGACTTCGCCGCGCACTGGCAGGTCTACCTGTCCATGCCGGTCATCGCCGCCGTCATCGGGTACCTCACCAAGCGGGCCGCCATCGAGATGATGTTTCGGCCCATGCGGTTCGTCGGCATCAAGGAGCCGTGGCTCGGGTGGCAGGGCGTGGTGCCGCGCCACTCGGAGCGGATGATCCGGATCTCGGCCGACCTGCTCACCAGGCGACTGGTTGACCCGGACGAGATATTTCGCAGGCTGGACTCGGACCGGCTGGCCAAGGAGATCGAGGGGCCGCTGCTCGTCGCCGTCGACGAGATCACCCGGGACGTCATGGCGCGCTACCAGTCCGGGCTCTGGGACCTCCTGCCGCCGTTCGCCCGGGACCTGATCGTCAAGCAGGTGCAGGCCTCCTCGCCGCTGCTCGTCAAGCGGATCATGGCGGAGATCCAGGAGCACATCGGCGAGGTGCTCGACATCCGGCAGGTCGCCGTCGACGCCCTGACCCGCGACAAGGTTCTGCTCGTCGGGCTCACCCGGGACATCTCCCGGCCGGAGATGGCCTTCATCGCGCGCTGCGGCGTCTACTTCGGACTCTTCCTCGGTCTCATCCAGACGGTCGTCTGGGCGGTCACCAAGAACCCGTTGGTACTGCCCCTGTTCGGCGCCCTCATCGGGTGGTTCACCGACTGGCTGGCCATCAAGCTCGTCTTCTTTCCCCGCCGCCCCAGGCGAATCGGGCCGATCACGCTGCACGGCGTGTTCCAGCGCCGGCGGGACGAGGTCGCCAAGCAGTACGCCGCGATCGTCGCCCGTGAGGTGATGACCGTGCCCAACCTCCTCGACGCCGTACTCCGCGGCCCGCGCGCCGACCGGCTGCTCGGCATGATCCGCCGCGCCGTCGAGGAGACGATCGACGAGCAGGCCGCGGCCGTTCGGCCGGTCATCGCCGTCGCGGTCGGTACCAAGGCCTTCGGCGAGCTGAAGCGGGCCGCCGCCGACCGCGCGGTTCGTTACCTGCCCGACACGATCCTGCACGCGAAGGACTACGCCACCGCGGCCCTCGACATCCGCGACACCATCGCCACCCGCATGCGCCGGCTCACCCGCATCGAGTACGAGGGCCTGCTGCGCCCCGCATTCCGTCAGGACGAGTGGAAGCTCATCGCCGTCGGAGCGGTCATCGGCGCGCTCATCGGAGAACTGCAGGTGTTGCTACTGCTGCACTAGGCACGCCGCGCCGCCGCCCGCCCCGCTCGCGCACCAGCGACAGCACCCAGCACACCAGATAGATACAGAACGAGATCGCCGTGACGAACGCGCTCACCGGTGCGCCCGGCGCGAGCGACAACACGATCCCGCCCACCGCCGACGCCTCCGCGAACACGATCGCGAGCACGGTGGCGCGCAAGGGGTTCGCGGTGAGCCGGCAGGCCGCGGCGGCCGGCGTGATCATCAACGCCAGCACCAGGAGCGCGCCGACCGTCTGCACGCCCAACGCCGTCGCGACGCCGACGAGCACCGCGAACACCGGCGACAGCAGCCCGGTCGGCACGCCACGCGCCCGCGCCACCTCCGGGTCGACCGACGCGAACAGCAGCGGCCGGTAGATCGCCAGCAGCACCAGGAAGACCGCCACCGCGCACCCGCCGAGCAGCGCCAGCGACGCGAAGTCCACGCTCACGATCTGCCCGACCAGCAGCCCGAACTTGTTCGACGCTCGCCCCGGGTAGAACCACAGCAGCAGCACGCCCACACCGAGCCCGAACGCCAGCACCGCGCCGATCACCGAGTCGTGCTCGGAGCTGCGCCGCGACAGCAGCCCCAGCACCAGCGCCGCCACGATGGCGCCGGCCAGCGCGCCGTGGCCGACGTTGACGCCCAGCAGCAGCGCCGCCGCGCCGCCGGTGAACGACAACTCGCTCGTCCCGTGCACCGCGAACGCCATGTTGCGACTCACGATCAGCGGCCCGAGCACCCCGGCGAGCAGGCCCAGGATCGCCGCCGCCAGCAACGCGGTCCGCACGAAGTCGAACGCCAGCAGCTCACCGGTCAGCTCGAAGTCGAACAGCTTGTCCATCAGACGCGGTCCTCGCCGTGCAAATGATCGTGCAGGTGATGGTGCGGCTGGTCCTCACACAGGCCACTCTGCGCGCCGACCACATGGATCTGCCCCTGCACCCGGACGACGTCGACCGGCGCGCGGTACAGCTCCGACAGCGTCCGCGTGGTCATCACCTCGTCCGGCCGGCCGATCCGGAACCGACCGTCCACTAGGTACAGCACCCGGTCCACCAGCGGCAGCACCGGGTTGATCTCGTGCGTCACGAACAGCACCGCGGTGTTCGACTCCCGCCGGCGCTCGTCGATCAGCGAGCTGACGATCTGCTGGTTCGCGAGGTCCAGCGACAGCAACGGCTCGTCGCACAGCAGCACCTCGGGATCGCTGATCAACGCCTGCGCCACCCGCAGCCGCTGCTGCTCGCCGCCGGAGAGCCGGCCGACCGGGGCGTCGGCGAACTCGCCGGCGCCGACCGCCGCCAGCACCTCGTCCACCCGCGCCCGCCGGGCCCGCATGCCGCGCAGCCCGATCCCCCACCGGTGCCCGTCGAGACCGAGGCCGACGAGGTCACGGCCGCGCAGCGTCAGGCTCTCGGCCATCGCGCGTTGCTGCGGGACGTAGCCGATGCGCCGGTTGCCGCGGCCGGGCTGACCGCCGACGACCCGCGCGGTGCCCGAGCTCAGCGAGACCAGCCCCAGCAGCACCCGCATCAGGCTGGTCTTGCCGGATCCGTTCGGCCCGAGCACGACGACGAACTCGCCGGGCGCGACATCCAGGTCGAGGCCCTCCCACAGGACCCGGCTGCCGTAACTCAGCGTCGCGGCGCGCAGGGAGATCACGCCCGCGCCCGGCGCGGACCGTTCGGCCACGTCAGACGCCGCGTCCCGGTCGACGGTCACGGCGACTCACGCCTTGGACAGCGCGGCCGCGAGGGCGTCCAGCTGCTTCGTCATCCACTCAACGTAGTCCGTCACGCCCTCCGGCAGAGTCTCGGTGACGGTCACGACCGGCACGCCCGCCGTCTTCGCGGCGTCGGTGAGCGAGTCGGTGATCGCGGTCTCGGTCTGCGCGTTGTTGACCAGCGCGACCACCTGCTTGTCCGTGATCAGGTCGGTGGTCCGCACGACGGCGGCCACCGGAGGGTCGGTCTCCTCCTCGACGGCCTCGGAGAACTCCGCCGGCGTGGCGTCGGTCAGCCCGGCGGCCTCGAGCAGGTAGTGCGCGACCGGCTCGGTGGCGACGACCTTCGCACCCGGCTTCGACCGGCCGACCTGCTCGGCCTTCGCCGCGAGGTCGTCGAGCCGCGCGCCGAACCGGTCGGCGTTGGCGGCGAAGACGTCCTTGTGCGCGGGGTCGATGGCGGCCAGCTGCGCGGCGGTCTCGTCGGCGACCTTCCTGACGGTCGGCAGGTCGTACCAGACGTGCTCGTTCTCGCCGTCGGGGAGGCCGGACACCGCGAAGGCGTCGATCCTCCTCAGGTCCGCACCGGTCGAGTCGGCCAGCTTGGTGAAGAACTCGTCGTAGCCGCCGCCGTTGTAGACGGCCAGGTCCGCGTCGGCCAGCGCGGCGGCGTCCTCTGGCTTGTCCGGGTGGGCATGCGGGTCGCCGGCCGCGTCGTCGATCAGCGACTCGACGCTCACCTCGTCGCCGCCCACGGCCCGGACGACGCTGCCCCACACGTTCGTGGACGCCACCACGGCGACCTTCCCGTCGGCCGCGGCCGAGCCGCCGCCGTCGTCGCCACAGCCGGCGAGTGTCAGCAGAGCAGCACCGACGAGAACCGGGACGGTCAGTGACAGTCGACTCATGCGTGCCTCACTATAGATAATGGGAACCGTTTTCGACTACGCTCCGCCGACTCTACAGACGTTCCTGGGGCTACCGGTACCGCGAGCGGGGGAACCAGAGAGTCACCCGATCGGTGACGCCAGGGCACGCGGATGGACTTCTGCTCATGCTTCTGAACCGTTACGGTCAGCACATGGCCCGGCCAATGCATGTTCGTCGACCGGCGACGCTGGCGTCGCTGGCCGCGGAGCTCGGCGTGTCACGGACGACCGTGTCCAACGCCTACAACCGGCCCGATCAGCTGTCCCCCGAACTACGCAGGCGGGTGCTCGAGACCGCGCGCAGGCTGGGCTATCCCGGGCCGGACCCGGTGGCGCGCTCGCTGCGTACGCGCAAGGCGGGCGCGGTCGGCCTGCTGCTGACCGAGAACCTGTCCTACGCGTTCCGCGACCCGGCGGCGCTCGGCTTCCTGGAGGGGCTGGCGCTCGCGTGCGAAGGGGCGGGGCAGGGCCTGCACCTCGTTCCGGTGAACCCGGAGCGAGAGGACGTGACCGCGGTGCACAGCGCCGGAGTCGACGGGTTCATCGTCTACTCGGTGCCCGACGACGACCCGCACCTCGCCGCGGTGCTGTCCCGACCGGTGCCGACCGTGGTGTGCGACCAGCCGCGGGTGGACGGCGTGGACTTGGTCGGGATAGACGACCACGCGGCGATCGCGCAGCTGGCCGGTCGGCTGATCGAGCTGGGGCACCGCAACGTCGGCGTGGTGTGCATGCGGCTCGCGCGCGACCGCAACGACGGGTTCGCCTCGGTGCCGCGCCAGCGGACGGCGCACTTCCACGTGCAGCGGGCCCGGCTGGCCGCGCTGGCGGACGCGTTCGAGACGGCCGGCGTGGACTGGTCGCGGGTGCCCGTGGTGGAGCGCTTCGACCACAGCACGACCAACGGCGAGTCGGCCGCCGCGCAGCTGCTCGACGCGAGCCCCGAGGTCACCGCGATCATCTGCACGTCGGACATCCTCGCGCTGGGCGCGCTGACGGAGGCGCGGCGGCGCGGGCTGCGGGTGCCGCAGGACCTGACGGTGACCGGCTTCGACGGCATCACGGAGGCGGAGCGGCAGGGCCTGACGACCATCCGGCAACCGGTCCTGGAGAAGGGCCGGGCGGCGGGCAAGCTGCTACTGGCCTCCTCGGACCACACCCGGCCGCGGCACATCATGCTGGACACGGAACTCGTGCTGGGCAAGACGTCGGCCCCGCCGCGCACCACCGAAGAACGCTGGTTCGGCCCGTAGTTCTCACCCACCGCGACCGCCCAGAGCTCCTCAACAGGCCGGCGGTTCACACCTCGGGAATCCGCACCACGATCTCTTTCGGCTGTCCGGAGCCATCGTTCGGGCGGCAGCCCGAGGCGGCCGCGCGACCGACCAGCTGGACGTGGCGATGGACCGTGGCAGGTCAGCGGGTCATCGTGAGTGTGGCCGGGGGTCCGGTCAGCTCGCCGAGCTTGCCGATCACCCGGTACCGGCCGGCCTCGACGGTCGTGCGGTCGACGGGGCAGCCGGGAGCCGACGTGCGGCCGGCCCAGTTCAGCGAGAACCGCAGGGTCTCGGCCGGGCGCAGGGTGCGCTTGTCGACGCCGGCCGGGGCGAAGCAGTCGTTGCTCGACCACAGCCGCTTGCCGCCGTTCGCCGTCGTGATCACCAGCTCGCGCAGCTGACGGCTCACGTCGCGGGTGCACGGGACGTCGCCGGTGTTCACCACCATCAGGCGCAGCAGCGGACGCTCCCCCACCCGGTAGGACTGGGCACCCGGCTGCGCGACGACCCTGAGCGCCTTGTCCGCGCAGCGCTTCGGCGGGGCGGTTGGCATCGGCGCCGGGCGGGAGGTCGGGACCGGGCGGCCGGTCGGCTGGTTCGCCGAGTGTTCCGTCGGGGGCGATCCGGGCGCCGTCGGTTCCGCGGTCCGGGCCGTCGAGGAAGCGGACGCCGAGGCCGACGCGGACGCCGCGCGACTCGACTGCGCCGGCGAGCTCGGCGCCGCGACGACGAGGTTCCGCGCGCCGACGGTGCCCTGCACCGGGTGGTCGTCGGCCGAGCCGACCAGGCCACCGATGATCCACGCCAGCAGCACGACGGCGACGACGCACACGCCGCCGGCGAGCGCCCGGCGACGCCAGTAGACCGATGGCGAGAGCGGACCAGTTGGTTCGAGCATTCACCGACCGTAACGCCGCGACTGCGTTGCGGCGTGGATCTACCCCACCCTCGATCGGGGGATATCCGCAGGTCGGCTGGCTGCGTCGAGTTACCGATGCCATATTGCCGGCAGGCTTGACAGTTGCTCCAATGGGTAATCGACCAGTAGTCCAGCGGACCGACGCAGAGTCCAGGAAAGCCCGGCGGCCAGGAGTGGACATGACCGCGATCGACGACCTACTCGAACGGCACGCATCCGGTGTGGACCACGGCGCGCCCGAGGTGCCGACCCCCGTGCCGAGCCTCCACCTCGCGGTGGTGACCTGCATGGACGCCCGGATCAAGGTGTTCGACGTGTTCGGCCTGCGCCACGGCGAGGTGCACATCCTGCGCAACGCCGGCGGCATCGTCACCGACGACATCATCCGCTCGCTCGCCATCAGCCAGCGCAAGCTCGGCACCCGCGAGGTCATCGTCATGCAGCACACCTCGTGCGGCCTGTCGACCTTCACCGACGACGAGTTCAAGGACGAGGTCGAGGAGGAGACGCGGCTGCGTCCGCCGTGGGCGATCGAGACGTTCCGCGAGGTCAAGGACAGCGTCCGGCAGTCGGTCGAGCGCGTGAAGCGCAGCCCGTTCCTGCCGCACACCGACATCGTCCGCGGCGTCATCTACGACGTGCGGACCGCCGAGCTGACCGAGGTCTTCTGAACTAGCATCTGCCGGCAATGAGTGAGCCAGCGACACGGAGTCTCGACGCGAATGCCCTGACCGACTGGTTCGCCGAGAATGCCCGCGACCTGCCCTGGCGCGCGCCGGACTGCTCGGCGTGGGGCGTACTGGTCAGCGAGATCATGCTGCAGCAGACCCCGGTCGCCCGCGTGGAGCCAGCCTGGCTGGACTGGCTGGCCCGCTGGCCGCGCCCGTCCGACCTCGCCGCCGCGACGCCCGCCGATGTGCTGCGAGCGTGGGGAAAGCTCGGCTACCCGCGCCGCGCGGTGCGGCTGCGTGACGCCGCCACCGCGATCGCCCGGGACCACGGCGACGTCGTTCCGTCCGATGTAGACACTCTGCTCGCGCTGCCCGGGATCGGCGCCTACACCGCGCGGGCGGTCGCCGCGTTCGCCTACCGCAGGCGCTGCCCGGTCGTCGACACCAACGTCCGCCGGGTGATCGCCCGCTTCGTGCACGGCGCGGGCGACGCCGGGCCGGCGTCCAC
>NZ_JBOHGA010000165.1:0-14773 GCF_050699915.1 Actinophytocola sp. | reverse complement strand
GGTCGCCGCCCTGGACGCGGACCGGCTCGTCGACGCCCGCGGCTCGCACTGGAGGCCGCGCGAGACCCTCGCCGAGATGGCCGAGGACCTGCGCGTGCTGCAGAACCACCTCGCCACCGGCGCGCTGCTCGCCGCCCCTACGGTCGAGGACCTCGCCAACCTCCGGACCGGCGACCCGCAGAACACCTAGTGCGGCGCCCCGAACCGTTCGGTGGCAGGGTGTAGTCATGGGTGGCGCTGTCGAACGAATCCGGGAACGCGGGGACGAGGAGCGCGCGAAGGAGATCGTCGGCGTGCTCGTGGACGCCTTCGACGAGCTGATGCGCGCCGATCCGGTCGCCTTCCGGCGCAAGTTCCGCAAGATGGCGGCGGCGCCGTTCCCGTTCTACCGCGGCACCGCGTGCCTGTTCTACGCCGACATGGCCCACGAGTCGGACCCGTGGGCGGACGAGCGGACCAGCCGGGTGTGGATCCAGGGCGACCTGCACGCGGAGAACTTCGGTACCTACATGGACGCCTCCGGCACGCTGGTGTTCGACGTCAACGACTTCGACGAGGCCTACCTCGGCTGCTTCACCTGGGACCTCAAGCGGCTCGTGGCGAGCGTGGCCCTGATGGCGTGGAGCAAGGCGATCTCCGACGACCACATCGCCGCGCTCGTCGGCACCTACCTGCGCACCTACGTGCGGCAGGTGCGGGCCTTCGCCGCCAACCCCGGCGACGAGCAGGTGCGGCTGCAGCTCGACAGCACCGAGGGCGTCGTGCACGACGTGCTGCTCAAGGCCCGGCTGCGCACCCGGATCGACCTGCTGGACGCGCTGACCACCGTCACCGACTACGAGCGCGGGTTCACCCGCCGGCTGGGCGTGCGCGAGCTCGACGAGGCCGAGAAGGCGACCGTGCTGCGCGCGTTCGAGTCCTATTTGGACACCATCCCGCAGGGGAAGCGGTTCGAGAGCAACACCTATCACGTCAAGGACGTCGTCGGCCGCTCCGGCTTCGGCATCGGGTCGGCCGGACTTCCCGCCTACAGCGTGCTGGTCGAGGGCCGCTCGCAGGCGCTGGAGAACGATGTCGTGCTGTCGATGAAGCAGGGCAACGTGGCCGCGCCGAGCCGGGTCCTCGACGAGGAGCGGATCCGCGGCTACTTCGCCAACGAGGGCCACCGCACCGCGGTGTCGCAGCGAGCCCTGCAGGCGCACGCCGACCCCTGGCTCGGCCACACCGAGGTCAACGGGGTCGGTTTCGTGGTCTCCGAGCTGTCGCCCTACACGAGCGACCTGGACTGGTCCGAGCTGACCGAGCCGGACGAGATGGACCCGGTGCTGGACTTCCTCGGCCGGGCCACCGCGAAGATGCACTGCGTGTCGGACGAGGACTCCGAGCAGTCGCTGGTCGACTTCCAGGTCGAGGAAGCGATCGCCGCGGCGATCGACGACGAGGACGCGTTCGTACGCGAGCTGACCGCGTTCGCGCTGGCCTACGCCGAGCGCACGCGCGTCGACCACCGGCTGTTCGTGGACGCCTTCCGCGGCGGCCAGATCCCGGGGATCAGCTCCACCCAGTGAGCAGAGGTTTCAATTCGAGATCGACTGGGTAGGACCCGCTGTCATGCCCGTTCTCCGAAAGAGGCGGTGTCATGGACGGCCTGACCGGCTTGCCAAGACCCATGTTCCCGACCCGTACCGACCGCAGCTTCTCCGACGAGAAGTGGGTCTTCGAGCGCAAACTCGACGGGATCCGCGCACTTTCCACTCGCGACGGTTGGCGGCCAAGGCTGTGGGGGCGCGACCGACGTAGTCTCGACACCTGCTTTCCCGAGCTGGTCGAGGCGCTCGCCGAGCTGGGCGGCGCCCGGTTCGTCGCCGACGGCGAGATCGTCGCGTTCGACGGCGGCGAGACCAGCTACTCCCGGCTGCAGGCCCGCCTGCGGCGCGCCCGGCCCACCACGTCCGATGTGGGCGTCTACTACTTCATGTTCGACCTGCTCTCCCTCGACGACACCGACGTGACGAGGTGGCCGCTGCGGCAGCGCAAACGCTTGCTGCGCAGCGCCTTCCAGTTCCGTGACCCGCTGCGCTACCACGAGCACCGGGACCACAACGGCGAGGCGTACTTCCAGCAGGCATGCCTGCTCGGCTGGGAGGGCGTGGTCGCCAAGCGGGCGGACTCGCGCTACCGCGGCGGGCGTTCCGGCGACTGGCTGGCGGTCAAACGGGTGCGCGACCAGGAGTTCGTGGTCGGCGGGTTCACCGAGCCGCAGGGCGCGCGCGCGGGGTTCGGCGCGCTGCTGATCGGGTACCAGGACGGCGACCGGTTGCGCTACGCCGGCAAGGTCGGCACCGGCTACGACAACGCCACGTTGCGCTCGCTGCGTTCGCGCCTCGACGGGATGGCACAGGTGGCCTGCCCGTTCGTCGACGCGGTCAGCGAGCCGACCGTGCACTGGGTGCGGCCCGAGCTGGTGATCCAGGTCGGGTTCGCGGAGTGGACCGGCCAGGGCCGATTACGTCTCCCCCGGTTCATCGGCATCCGGATCGACAAGCCGGCCACCGAAGTGGTGCGAGAGACGAGGTGAGGCACCGTGCGTGAGTTCGACACCGAGGGTCCGCGCGCCGAGGGACCGCCGGTCGTGTGGGCGGGCCCGGAGCTCGGCCCGGCACTCGTCGTGGTCGACCCGTCGGGCGCCGCGAAGCACGAGGGCCTGCCCGCCACCTGGCACGAACTGGCCGCGAGCCACCAGATCGCGTGGTGTCGGGTGCCGGCGAGCCGCGACTCCATCGAGGACCTCGAGGACGTGCTGGAGACGCTGGCCGAGCGACAGACCCGAGTGGACGTCGTCGCGGTCGGTCAGGCGTGCCCGGCGGCTGTGGCTCTCGCGAGTCAGTTCGACGACGTGGTGCGTCTGGTACTTCTCGTGGACCCACCGCCCGACACGCCCGAGAAGGAGAACGTCCGCGTGGTGGCTCGCAGTGGCGGCGGCGAGCGGGACCGGATCGAGGCGCCACTGCCGCTGGGCCACCCGGATGTGGTGGCGGGCATCGTCATGGCGCTCGCGGAGGCCGATGAGGCCGCCGCGGACGGGTCGAGTTAGTCCTTTGTGGATTGTCACGGAGGGCGTTCGTCCTTGTAGCCCAATGGGCTTCGCGCGAACCGTTGCACTTGTGGTGCGGCGACGAGGGGCCTACGGTTGAGGATGCGCGGTTGAGTAAGCAGCCGTAAGAACTGGCGGCGGAGCGCGCCCCAGGGTGAACGGCGTAGACAGCTTATTGCGTCATACACTTTTTCGTGCGCTCGTCCTGCTACTCGTCACCAACGAGAAGAGGCGAACGACGTGCACAACATTCCCTTGTGGGCCAGCAGCGATTTCGCCGCGCCCCTACCCAGAGGTCCCGGTGACGGTGAGTCACCGACCGGACCGATCTTCGACATCGACGTGGAACAGCGGGCGGACCAGCCGATCGTCGCCCGTGTGTTCGGTTCCGTCGATCTGCTCACCGCGCCTGCCCTACAGACGTGCGTCAACGACCACGTCGGCTCCGCCGCCGGCCTGGTGCTCGACCTGAGCGGAGTCAACTTCCTCGCCGCGTCGGGCCTGACCGTGCTCGCCGACACCGACCGCCGCGCGCGGCAGGACAACCTCGCGTGGGGCCTGGTCGCCAGCACGCGGCCGGTGCTGCGCCCGCTCGAGGTGCTCGGCCTGGACGTGTCGCTGCCGACCTACGAGTCGGTGCCGGACGCGGTGGCCGCGGTGCGTGCCGCCGCCCTGACCAGCTAGACCAGGCACATCTCATATCTGCGAGGCCGGACATGTCGATCCGGCGTGATGTGGTTCGTCGGTGGAGCATGAACACAGTCAGCTCCACCGACGGAACCGTCATCGCCTACGACCGGGCCGGTGCCGGCCCGGTCGTCGTCTTCGTCGCCGGCGCGTTCAACGACCGCGCGACGCTCGCCCCACTCGCCGACGCGCTCGCGGGCGAGTTCACCGTGCTCACCTACGACCGCCGCGGCCGCGGCGACAGCGGCGACACCATGCCGTGGTCGATCGACCGCGAGGCCGACGACCTGGACGCGCTGATCGCCGCGACCGGCGGTACGGCACACGTCTTCGGGTTCTCCTCCGGCGGCATCCTGGGACTCCACGCGGCGGCCCGCGGCTCGGCCATCGCGCGCCTGGTCTGCTACGAGCCGCCGTTCCCGTTCGGCGAGGGCAACGCCGCCGACCTGCCGGTTCGCCTCGGCGAACTGGTCGACGCCGGGCGGTCCGGCGACGCGGTCGAGCTGTTCCAGACCGAGGCGATCGGGCTGCCGCCCGAGTTGGTCGCGCAGATCCGGCGCTCGCCGATGTTCCCGGCGCTGGAGAAGATGGCGCGCAGCGTGGTCTACGACTCGACCATCACCACCGGCGCCACCCCGCCCACGACGCTGACCACGCCGACGCTGGTCGTCAACGGCGCGGGGACGTGGCCGGTGCTGGCCCGCGCGGCCGTCCGGACCGCGGAGGCGCTGCCCGAGGGTCGGCACCTCGAGGTGCCGGGCGGGGCGAACCACACGATCGAGCCGGCCGCGACCGCACCGCTGGTGGCGCGGTTCCTCCGGGAAGGATGACCGGCGACGTGGCACGATGACGTGGGGCTGTGACTCGGGGCTGTGAGAATCGGGCGGTTGGGCAGAAGGGAAGCCGAATGCCGTATCCGACGGACGCCGGGGAGGTGGCTGCCGCGCTGGCCGCCATGGCCCGGGACCTGCTCGCCCAGCCAACCGTGCGGCAGACGCTCGACCGGGTCGTCGTGCACGCGGTGGACCTGGTCGACGGTTGCGACGCCGCGGGCATCCTCGTCGTCCGCGGCTCCGAGGTGCACACGCTCAGCGCGACCGCCGAGTTCGCCCGGGAGTCCGACCGGATCCAGGGCGTGCTCGGCGAGGGGCCGTGCCTCAACGCCACGATCCAGGGCGAGCAGGTGTTCCGGATCGACGACATGTCCACGGCCCACGACCGATGGCCGCGCTACGCGCCGGCGGCGTGTGAGCTCGGCATCGGCAGCGCGATGGGGTTCCTCCTGTTCACCGCGGAGGAGAACCTGGGCGCGCTGAACCTGTACTCGCGGGAGCCGAACGCGTTCGGGCAGCGCACCGAGCACGTCGGCTGGCTGCTGGCCGCGCACGCCGCGGTGGCGTTCGCGAGCGCCCGCAACGACTCGCAGCTGCGCGAGGCGATCAGCACCAGGCAGGACATCGGCGAGGCCCTCGGCATCATCATGGAGCGGCACAAGCTGACCGAGCAGCAGGCGTTCGACCTGATGCGCGAGGAGTCCCAGAGGCGCAACGTGAAGCTGCGCACGCTGGCCCGCCAGGTAACCGAGTCCGGTCAGGTCGTCGTCGAATGACGCGCCGGCCGCCAGGACTCGATCTGGCGTCCACAAAGGACTTCGAGGCAGGTCCGTTCCGCCGGGCGGCACGGACCTGCGATGAGTTTCCGCGCCCGGGCCGGTCTGTATGGGTATGAACCTGCCAGACATGGTCACCCGTGATGAGTGGCTGGCGGCACGGAAGACGCTGCTCGCCAAGGAGAAGGCCGCGACCCGGGCGCGGGACGAGCTCAACGCCGAGCGACGCCGGCTGCCGATGGTGCTGGTCGACAAGCCGTACGTGTTCGAGGGGCCGGAGGGCTCGGCGAGCCTGCTCGACCTGTTCGAGGGCCGCCGGCAGCTGGTCGTGCACCACTTCATGTGGAACTTCGAGGTGCTCGAGGACGGCACCGAGGTGCCGCGGACGGTCGGCTGCCCCAGCTGCTCGGCGACCGCGGACAACATCGGGCACCTCGCCCACCTGCACGCGCGGGACACGACCCTGGTGGGCGTGTCCCGCGTGCCGCAGTCGTTCATCGCCCCGTTCCGGGCGCGGATGGGCTGGGCGTTCCCCTGGTACTCCTCAGCGGGCAGCGACTTCAACTACGACTTCCACGCGACCGTCGACGAGCGGGTGGCGCCGGTGCTGCTCAACTACCGCACCGAGGCCGAGCTCGCCGAGATCGGCGTCGAATGGGGACCGCCCCGGCGCGGCGACTACCCCGGCATCAGCGCGTTCCTGCGCGACGGCGACGGGTGTTCCACACCTACTCGACGTTTGGCCGCGGCCTCGAGCAGCAGGGCGGCACGAGCGCCTACCTCGACCTGACCGCACTCGGCCGGCAGGAGGAGTGGGAGCAGCCGCCGGGTCGGACGACCGGGCGCGGCGCCGGGGCGGGCAGCCCCGACATGCGCTACCACGACGAGTACTAGCCGAGTACTAGCCGAGTACCAGCTCCGTGTTGAGCATCGCGGCGGCGAGGGAGCCCGCGCCGGCCGAGGTGATCACCTGCAGCATCGGGTCCACGACGTTGCCCGCGGCCCACACCCCGGGCACGCTCGTGCGGCCCACCTCGTCGGTGCGCACGAAGCCCTCGTCGGTGAGCTCGCAGCCCAGGCTCGTCAGCAGACCGTCGGCGGGCACGAAGGTCGGGTTCACGAAGACCGCCCGCCGCGGCACCACCCGGCCCGCCACCTCGACGCCGGTGAGCCGGTCCCGCTCCACGACCAGCCGGGTGACCTCACCCGGCACGACCTCGATACCGCGCTCCGCGAGCCGGTCGTCGGCCACCGGGTCCGGGCCGGGGAAGTGCACGACGTCGTCCGACCAGTTGCGTACCAGCAGCGCCTTGAACACCCCGTGCTCGCCGGTCGCGACCACGCCGAGCGGCTGGTCGCGGACCTCGTAGCCGTGGCAGTACGGGCACACGACCACGTCGCTGCCCCACCGCTCGGCGAGTCCCGGGATGTCCGGCAGCTCGTCGCGCAGGCCGGTCGTGACCACGAGCCGGCGCGCGTCGAGCGTCCGCCCGCCGGCCAGCCGCACCTCGAAGCCGGGTTCGACGGCGAGCACCTTGTCCTCGATGATCTCCACTCCGTAGCCGGCCACCTCGACCCGGCCGACGGCGAGCAGCTCGCCCGGCGGCATCCCGTCCCGCGACAGGAACCCGTGCACCCCGCTCGCCCGCGCGTTGCGCGGCTCGCCCGCGTCGACCACCGCGACCTTCCGCCGCGCCCGGCCCAGTACCAACGCCGCCGACAGTCCCGCCGGACCGGCTCCCACGATCACCACGTCGTACATGTCTGACCACCTCCGCCCACAGGGTGCGCGCGGCGTCCCCGCACCGACAACGTTTGTTGCCGATACTGGAACCATGTCCATCACCGCGGCACTGGCCGAGGTCGGCCCCCGGCTCCGACGTGTCCGCCGGCAGCGCGGCGTCACGCTGGCGGAGCTGTCCGAGGTCACGGGGATCTCGAAGAGCACGCTGTCCCGGCTGGAGTCCGGTCAGCGCAAGCCGAGCCTGGAGCTGCTGCTGCCGATCTCGGCCGCGCACCAGGTCCCGCTGGACGAGCTGGTCGGGGCGCCGCAGGTGGGCGACCCGCGGGTGCGGCTCGAACCGAGGCGAAACGGCGACCGGACCGTCGTGCCGCTGACCCGGCAGCCGGGCGGGCTGCAGGCGTTCAAGATGATCATCCCGGTGTCGACGGCCGAGCCGGACCTGCGCACGCACGAGGGCTACGAGTGGCTCTACGTGCTGTCCGGCCAGCTGCGGCTGGTCCTCGCGACACACGACGTCGTGCTCACCCAGGGCGAGGCGGCCGAGTTCGACACGCGGCTCCCGCACTGGTTCGGCGCGGCCGGCGAGCACCCGGTGGAGATCCTGAGCCTGTTCGGCAAGCAGGGCGAGCGCATCCACGTCCGGGCCAGGTCGAAGCGGTAGCGTCCCCGGCATGGCCTGGCTTCCGGCGGACTTCGCGCACCCGCTCACGGTTCCCGTGCTCGACGGCTACCACCTGCGCCCGATCCGCGAGTCCGATGTCGACATCGACTACCCGGCGGTGATGGCCTCGCGCGAGGCGCTGTGGGCGCGCTACGGCGAGGCGTGGGGCTGGCCGCCGGAGACCATGACGTACGAGCAGGACCGCGCGGACCTGGCCCGCCACGAGCGGGAGATCGCCGCGCACGAGTCGTTCAACTACGCGCTGCTGGACCTCGCGGAGACCGAGCTGTTGGGCTGCGTGTACATCGACCCGCCGGAGAAGCAGGGCGCCGACGCGGAGGTCTCCTGGTGGGTGGTCACCGACCGCTCGGGCACCGCCCTCGCCGCGGCACTGGACGAGCTGGTTCCCCGGTGGATCGACCGGGTGTGGCCCTTCGAGCGACCGCGCTTCGTCGGCATCGACCTCACCTGGCCGGAGTGGCTGGCCCTCCCCGACGCCTGAGCCGATCTGTCCACCTTCGACGGTGGCCGCTACCGGACCGGTGCGGGCACGGGTTCCATCTGGGGTTTCGTGTCCACGCCCGGAATTCCGCGGCCGCGGATCGAGCAGGCGCGCGTCTCCGGCACGAAGATCAGCGCGACGGCGCCCACCACGCACGCGGCCATCATGTAGTACGCCGGGAACAGCGTGTCGCCCGAGGAGTTGATCAGGCCCTGGTTGATCGCCGGGGCCGTGCCGCCGAACAGCGACGTCGAGATGTTGTAGGCGATCGCGAAGCCCGCGTACCTGACGTGGGTCGGGAACATCGCCGGGAACATCGCCGAGATCGTCGACAGCTGCGGCACGTAGAGCAGGCCCAGCACGGCGAACGCGATCACCGCGCCGACGAAGCCGCTCGACATCAGCTGGAACATCGGGATCGCCATGACGAACAGGCCGACGATCGAGATCCACCACAGCGGCTTGCGACCCACCTTGTCCGACCACGCACCGGAGAACGGCAGCAGCGCCATCATCGCGAGCTGACCGATGATGATCAGCACCAGCGAGCTCGTCGCGGACAGGCCGATCTCGGTCTCCAGGTAGGTCGGCATGTACGCCAGCAGCGTGTAGTTCACGATGTTCAGCGTCACGACCAGGCCCATCAGCAGCAGCAGCGGCTTCCAGTAGCCGAGCAGGTCCTTGAAGTGCTTCTTGGCCTTCTCGTCGATCTTCCCCTCGGCCGCGCACTCGCGGAACACCGGCGTGTCCTCGAGCTTGCTGCGCAGGTACAGCCCGATCAGTCCGAGCGGCGCGGCGACCAGGAACGGCAGGCGCCAGCCCCAGTCGGCCATCGCCTCCTCGCCGACGATCTGCGAGATGACCAGCACCAGGCCCGCGCCGAGGGTGAACCCGGCCAGCGTGCCGAACTCCAGGAAGCTGCCGTACTTCCCGCGCTTGCGGTCCGGCGCGTACTCGGCCATGAACGTGGCCGCGCCGCCGTACTCGCCGCCCGTCGAGAAGCCCTGGATCATCCGCAGCAGGATCAGGCCGATCGGCGCGAGGATGCCGAGCGTGCCGTACCCGGGCAGCAGGCCGACGCAGAACGTGGCGCCCGCCATCAGCAGGATCGTCGTCGCCAGCACCCGCTGCCGGCCGATCCGGTCACCGAGCGGGCCCCACACGATCCCGCCGACCGGCCGGATCAGGAAGGACACCGCGAACACCAGCAGGCTGCCCAAAGTGGACGCCGTGGGATCGTCGCTGGGGAAGAACGCGGCGCCGATGTAGGTCGCCGTGTAGGCGTAGACGCCGTAGTCGAACCACTCGGTCATGTTGCCGATCGCCGAGGCACCGATCGCCCGGCGCAGTGTCTTCGGGTCCACAGTGCTCTCCGCGGCTTTCGCCGCGCCGTCCACATCCTGCGCCATGCAAACCTCCCCGATCCGGTCCGGCCCACCCCGAACAGCTACCGCTGCGCTGGGTACCCGGTGACGAGAAGATATAACATCGAGTGAACAATTCGCTACGGTGAGTCGGCGCGCCGTGCCTCGAACTCGGCAGACCAGTATGCCGTGCGGTCGAGGTAGGCGGTCTCCGCCGCGGCACCGGTCGTGCCGTAGGCGCCCTCGAACGTCTGGTAGCCGAACCCGCCCGGCGGGCTGCTGGCGGCCGGCTCGATGACCGAGCCCTCGTGCCACTCGTTGAACGACGTCACCGACACCCACGTCGGCACGCCGCCGGTGTCCGGGTCGAGCGCGTTGTTCCACTCGAGGTCGTAGGTCGCGCCGCCGTCGCGGCCGAGCGTGGGCGTGGTGTTGCCCGGCACCGCACGGTCGTCGACATAGCCCGGCCCGACCGAAGGCGCCCAGACCAGCCCGTGCTGCTCGGCGTACTCCCCCGCACTCTCCCACCCTGGCGCGCTCGCACCCGCGATCGCGTCGTAGGTGTACAGCCCGGAGAAGTGGTCGATCCGCGAGACGTCCGTGGTCTGCGCCAGCACGATGCTCTCGTCGGTGACCGCGTCCAGCGCGGCCCACTCCTCGTCCGGGATGGTCAGGCTGGAGAAGACGTAGTAGGCGCCCTTGTCGTCGTGCTCGGCCGAGCGGTAGAAGGCGGAGTGGCCGCCGTACCGGGCGTCGATGTACCGGATGTCGTCCACAGTGGACGCGGCAGTGCGGCCGCCGTAGGGCTCCAGGTGCCACGCGACCTCGACGCCGTGGCGCGCAGCCGCGTCGAGCACGCCGGCGGCCAGACCGTCCTCATAGGACCCCTGACCCCACCAGCTGTACACGAGCACGCCCGCTCCCGACCGCACGACCCAGCGCAGGTGCTGCTCCACGGCACCCGCCACGTCGCCGGAGTCGTAGGCGCCGAGCACCGGGTAGAGGTCCGCGCCGATACCCTCGGGCGGGGTGTGGCCACCCTGCTGCCAGTGCCGATAACCGCCGCTCACGGCCGGGCTGCCGTACCACGGGTAGTAGAAGAGGTGGACGTTCGGCGAGAGCGCCGCCGCCGGTGCGGGCGCGGCCTGCGCCGAGACCGGCCCGGGTATCGCGAGCGCCAGGGCGAGGACGGCGAGCGGAACGACACGACGGACACGTCGCAACATGTGAGCTCCGGCTTCGTGCAGGGGGCGAGCCGACGATCACGACAAGAGTAGCGCCGAGTCGCGCAAGAAGTCTACGAATCTCTGAAAATTTCCGGTGAGGCCGATCGGCCAGCGCGTGATCGGCCGATCGGCTGATGCCGGACCGATGCGCCATGGCCGTCTGCCCGAAGTGCCGACCGGCCCCGCTCCCCCAGGCTGTGCCGCGACATCCAGTCGACCACACACGGGGAGATCCGGTGCACAACAACACGACGCCGCTGCTGTCGGGGCGGGGCTTGGTCAAACGGTACGGCGGACAACACGCGCTGGACGGCGTCGACATCGACATCCATGCCGGCGAGGTACTGGCGATCGTAGGCCCGTCGGGCTCGGGCAAGACCTCGCTGCTGCACGTGCTGGCCGGCATCCTGCGCGCCGAGGAGGGGCAGATCGTCCTCGCCGGGCAACGGATCGACCAGCTGTCCGAGACCCGGCGCAGCGAGCTGCGCCGCAACGAGTTCGGCTTCGTCTTCCAGCAGGGCATGCTGGTCGGTGAGCTGACCGCGGAGGAGAACGTCGCGCTGCCGCTGCTGCTCGGGGGCGGCCGCCGGGGCGAGGCGACGAACACCGCGCGCGGCTGGCTCGCCCGGCTCGGGCTGGCGGGCAAGGAGCGGCGCCGGCCCGGGGAGCTGTCCGGCGGCGAGGCCCAGCGGGTGGCCATCGCCCGGGCGCTCGCGCACCGGCCCAAGGTGATCTTCGCCGACGAGCCGACCGGCGCTCTCGACACGAAGACCGGGCACGCGACGGTGCAGGCGCTGATCGACTCCGCCCGCGCGACCGGCGCCGCGGTGGTCATCGTGACCCACGACCGGGAGCTCGCCGCCGCCGTCCCGCGCACCGTGTCCATTCGGGACGGTCGGATCGACCCGGCTCCCGCGCAGGCGGTGCCGGTCGCATGAACCCGGTCCAGTTGGCCCTGCGCGTACTGCGCGGCGACCGCCGCACGCGACTTTCCACTCTGCTCACCGCGCTCGGCGTGGCCGTCGCGACAGGCCTGGTGCTGCTGCTGGTGAGCCTGCCGTTCGCCACGAAGGCGCGCGCCGAGCGCACCCTGTGGCAGACACCCGACGCCGCCGACCGCGGCCCGACCGAGGTCAGCTGGAGCTCGGCCCAGGACGAGGTCGACGGCCAGCGGATCACTCGGATCGACGTGGCGCCCCTCGTCGACCCGACCACGGTCCAGCTCCCGCCGGGCATCGGCGAGCTGCCCGGCCCGGGCGAGATGCTGCAGTCGCCCGAGCTCGCGCGGCTGGCCGGCAGCCGGCCGGCCGCGCAGCTCGCCGACCGGTTCGACGCGAAACCCGTGGGACTGCTCGGCGACGAGGCGCTGCGCTTCTCCGAGCAGCTGGTGGTCCTGGTCGGCCACACGCCGGACACGATGCCGGCGGGCGCGTACGAAAGGCCCACGCTCGGCTCCGGCGTGGCCGAGGTGGACCCGCTGCTCGCCCTGCTGTCCGGGGTCGGCGTGGTCGTGCTGCTGGTGCCGAGCCTGGTGCTGGTCGCGTCGGCGTCCCGGCTGACCGCGGCGCGCCGGGAGCGGCGGCTCGCGGCGCTGCGGCTGGCCGGCGCCACCCCGGCACAGGTGATGGCGATGGTCGCCGCGGAGACCGGGCTCGCCGCGGTCGCCGGCGCGGTCCTCGGCGTGGCGGCGAGCCCGCTGCTGCACCGGCTCGCGACGCTCGTGCCGTGGGACGGCGGCACCTGGTTCCCGGGTGACTTCGCGCTCCCGGTGCTGCCGGTGGTGCTGGGCGCGGTGACGATCCCGGTGCTCGTGGTCGGCGCCGCGGTCGCCGGCCTGCGTCGGGTCGTCAGCCGGCCGCTGACCGCGACCGGCGGGCACACCCGCAAGCCGCTGTCGGGTGTCCGGCTGCTGTTCGTGCCGGCCGCGGCGGGGCTGTTCTTCCTTTCGCTGACCCAGCAGGGCGACGGCATGCTGCTGCCGATCCTGGTGTCGCTCGGGATCCTGATGTGGTCGCCGACGATCGTCGGACCGTGGGTCACCTCCGCGCTCGGCGGGATCTTCGTCCGGACGTGGCGCCGGCCCGCGGCGCTGCTGGCCGGGCGGCGGCTGCGCGAGGACCCGAAGTCCGCGTACCGCGCGTCGGCCGGGGTGGTGCTCGCGGTGTTCGCCGGCTCGATGGCGCTGACGCTGATGCCGAGCCTGGAGTCGGAGGCCGGCTACGCGAGCCTGTACCGGGACTCGGTGCTGTACTTCGGCACCGACCCGGTGCGGGGGAAGGACGCGGTCGCCGACATCGACTCGCGGCTGGCTGACTACGGGGTCGGCGAGCGCGCGGAGAGCGTGGGCCAGGCCGGCCTGCGGGCCGGGGAGGCGTACTACCCGGCGTTGGTGGCCGACTGCGCCGCCGCGAAGCGGCTGCTGGCCGGCGCCGAGTCGATCTCCTGCCGCCGGCAGCCGGCGATCTACGTCGACTCGTCGGTGCCGCAGTCCGGCCTGGGTGCGTCCGGACCGGACGGTCCGGAGTCGCCAGCCGTGCCGCTGCCGGCCGACGCCCCGATGGTGACCGGCGGGTCGACCGGCGTGGTGATCGTCGACCCGGCGCTGTGGCCGCGGGAGGTGCCGCTTTCGAACGTGGACGTCGCGGTCGCGGCCGACGGCGCGACACGGGAGAGCGTGCGGACCGCGATGCTCGCGGCGGCCGGGGGCGCGCAGGTGATCAGCAAGGAGATGATGCTGGGCCAGCAGGACACGCAGCTGGCCGACCTGCGCCGGGTGACGATCATCGGCCTGGTGACCGCGTCCGTGCTGGCCGGGCTGAGCGCGGCGATCGCGACGGCCGGCTCGGTGCTCGACCGGCGGCGCACGTTCGGCGCGCTGATGGCCGCGGGCACGCCGGTGCGCACGCTGTCCCGCGCACTGCGGACCGAGGCGGCGCTGCCCGCGTTGGTCGCGACGGTGGGCGCGGGCGCCCTCGGTACCGCGGTCGGGGTGGGCCTGTTCGGCCTGGTTTCCCAGAGCGTGCCGGTGTTCAGCCCGTGGCTGGCCGCGCCGGTCGTGCTGGGCCTGCTGGTCGCCATGATCGCCGCGTCCGTGTGCACGCCCGCGCTGCGGCGGGTGCGCGCCGAGCCGCTGGCGGACGAGTGAGTCGAGGGCGCTGACACTGGACCCGCGAGCCGGCGAGGGGGCGGCTCGCGGGTCCAGCGGGTCAGGCGACCGGTGCGGGTGTGCGGAGCACGGCTCTGGCCTGCTCCAACAGGGGGCGGGCCTGCTCGGCCCGGTCGTCGCGCAGGAGCGCGGCGGCGCGGCGGAGTGCGTCGGCCTGCTCCCGGACCCGGGAGATGTCCCCGCAGGCCGCGCAGCGCACCAGGGCGGTCATCAGGTGCTCGGCGAGCTCGACGGGCTCGGCGGGCGGCTCGGGGACGTCGAGGTTCGGCAGTACGCGTTCGATGCCGACGAGGAGGTCGTGTCCCGCCCTCGGCCGGATGTCCGGCACCACGTCCCGGGTTGCCATGATCAATGCCTCTCCTTTGAAGCGTTCGATCGTCAGCGGTGTGATTCCCTCCACATTGGACCATCAATCGGTGCCGCGTCCAGCGGCACCCCATCGAGTGACGCCGGACCCTCAGGTGTGACTCACCACTGTCACAGCAAACGCACAGGTCGCGAGGGCATGATCGGAGTAGCGGGGAGGAGAGAGCCATGAACGCCCAGACAGACCTCACGAGCATCTGGCGGACCGCCGGGTTCCAGGGCCCGCGGACGATCAACGCGGACGCGGTCGCCGCGCACGCCGACCCGATGGGCGGCCTCGTCGTCGCGCTGGCCGACGGCGTCGGCGACGACCGTGGCGCCGCCCGGGCCGCGCTGCTGGCCGCGACCGCGGCG
>NZ_JBOHGA010000164.1:0-15143 GCF_050699915.1 Actinophytocola sp. | reverse complement strand
CGCCCGGGCCATGACCTGACCGCGCACGGCGGCCAGGCGCAGCAGGTCGGTGCCGCCGAGGGCGCCGGCCCACGACAGCGCGGTCAGCTCGCCGAGGCTGTGGCCGACCGCGATGTCCGCCTCGATGCCGAGCGTGTGCAGCACCCGCAGGCCGGCGACCGAGCCGGCGACGATGCGGGGCTGGGCCACCTCGGTCGCCACATGGTCGCCGCCGGTGGGCACGGCCTCGCTCGCGAAGATGTTCTCCGCCGCGGGGAAGCGGCGGCGGATCGCGCCGACGGCGTCGCGGCCGGAGCCCTGGCCGGGGAACAGGTAGGCGATCCGCGGCGCGGACTCCCGGTGGTCGAGGTAGACCCCGTCGGACGGCGCGATCAGCGTCGTGCGCCCGGCGGCGAGCTCGTCGGCGATCCGGGTCAGCTTGCGGGCGGCGTCGGCGGGGTTGCCGGCCACGACCGCGGCCCGGTACCGGCCGCCGGCCTGCTCGATGGCGAGCGTGCCCGCCAGGTCGGTCAGCTCGGCGAAGGAGAGCTTGGCGACCAGCTCGGCCAGCCGGCTCACCCGGGCGGCCAGCTCGTCGGCCGACTTCGCGTCGACCAGCAGCAGGTCGTGGTCCTGCCGGCCGGAGACCAGCGCCGCGGTGCGCCTGCACACCTCGGTGCGCCGCTCGCGCCCCGGCGGCTCCTCGATCGCGATGTGGGAGTTGATGCCGCCGAAGCCCATCGCGGACACGCCGGCGCGGACCGGGTTGTCCGACGGCCACGTCGCGGCCTCGCTCGGCACGAACATCGCCGCGTCGGGCTCGGTCAGCTTGGGGTGCGGGTCGAAGTGGCCGGTGCCGGGCGGGATCACCTGGTGGTGCACCGCGAGCGTGGCCTTGATCAGGCCGGCGATGCCGGCCGCGGCCTTGGTGTGGCCGAAGTTGCCCTTGATGGTGCCGAGCGCCGCGGGTGCCGCGGTCGGGTCGGCCTCGCGGCGGGCGCCGGACAGCGCCTCGATCTCGGTGGCGTCGCCGACCGCGGTGCCGGTGCCGTGACCCTCGAAGTAGGACACGGTCTCCACGCCGTAGCCGGCGCGGTCGTAGGCGCGGGTCAGCGCGAGCTGGTGGCCCGCCGCCTCCGGGCGGGTGATGCCGCCCTTGCCGTCCGAGGAGATGCCCCAGCCGGTGATCGACGCGTAGATGCGCAGGCCGCGCGCGATGGCCTCGCTCTCGCGCATCAGCACGACCATGCCGCAGCCCTCGCCGGGCCAGAACCCGTTGGAGTCCTTGTCGTAGACCTTCATCTCGCCCTTGGCGAGCGCGCCGGTCTTCGCGAAGCCGATCACCTCGAACGGGTCGATCGACAGGTCCACGCCGCCCGCGAGCGCGACGTCGAGGTCGCCGGAGACGAGCGCCTTGGCCGCGGTCACGATCGACAGCAGCGACGAGGAGCAGGCGCCGTCGACGGTGAAGCCGCCGCCGGCGAGGTCGAAGTAGTTGCAGATGCGCCCGGCGATCGTGTTGGCGAGCCCGCCCGCGAGGGTGTCCTCGTCGATGGCCGGGAACGGCGCCTTGTACTGCGGTTCCAGGTCACGCAGGAACTCGCCGGTCTCCTCTTCGGACCAGCCCTTCGCGGCGAGCGCGGCGGCCACCGTGCGCCGCACGTAGGGCCAGCGCAGCCGCATGATGTTGGCGCGGGAGAACTCGCCGGTCAGGCTGTTGCCGAGGACCACGCCGGTTCCCTTGCGCGGCAGGCCTTCCGCGGCCGGGAAGCCGGCGTCGGCGAGCGCGGTCGCCGCCACGTCCAGCGCGAGCCAGTGCGTCAGGTCGGTCGACCGGTAGGTGCTGCCGGCGATCTTGTACTTCACCCGGTCGAACTCGAAGTCCCGCAGCACCGCGGCCTTCGAGGAGTAGAACCGGTCCGGCGCATGCGGATCCGCCGACCAGTAGTCGGCCTGGTTCATCCGCTCGTCCGGTAACCGCCGGAAAGCCCGGCGACCGGCCAGCACGTTCTCCCAGAGTTCTTCTGGGGACGTAGCATCCGGATAGCGCAGCCCAATCCCAACAATGGCGATCCGCTCGTTGCTCACGTTCACCGCCTCACCGGCCAGACAAGAATCAAGACGAACGCCACACGGGTAGTGACAAGGCCCGCCCAGCTAACGGAACCCAGCCTGCAACAAGGGACTTGACCGCGCCTACTCCCTGTGTGCGGTGCCCCGGGGCGCCGGTCAGCGGCAGCATTCTCCGAGATTCGCCCAGCCGGAGACGGCCTTACGCTGCGATAAGGCGGACGGCTGAAATGAGCTGACTAATGCGAGCTGAAATCAAAGTTCTGGGTGCACTCGAGGTCGCCTTCGACGGCGTCTCGGTCGTGCCCACGGCGAGCAAGCCGCGCCAGCTACTGGCGATGCTCGCGCTCAACGTGGGGCGGGTCGTGACCACCTCCTCGCTCATGGAGGAGCTGTGGGGTACCAACGCGCCGCGCAGCGCGCCCAGCACGCTGCAGACCTATGTGTTGCACGTCCGCAAGCTGATCCGCGCCGCCCTGCCCGACGATCCGGACGCGGTGCGCGAGGTCCTCGTCACCAAGCACACCGGCTACCTGCTGCAGGTCGAGCCGGAGGTCGTGGACGCGGTCCGCTACGACCGGCTGGCGACGGCGGGTCGCGCGGCCGGTTCGGCTGGTGACTACGTGCGGGCCGAGCGACTGCTGTCCGCGGCGCTCGGCTTGTGGCGCGGGCCGGTGCTGGTGGACGTGGTCGCCGGGCCGCAGCTGGAGATCGAGTCGATGCGGCTGGCGGAGAGCCGGCTGACCGACCTGACGCTGCGCATCGACTCGGACCTCTACCTGGGCCGCCACCACCAGCTGCTCGGCGACCTGGCGGCGCTGTGCGCGCGGCATCCGTACATGGAGAACTTCCGCGCGCAGTACATGCTCGCGCTCTACCGTTCCGGCCGGCCCGGGCAGGCGCTGGAGGTCTACCACGAGATGTGGGCGACGATCCGCGACCAGCTCGGCGTCGACCCGTCGCCGCGGCTGCGCCAGCTGCACCAGGCGATGCTCGCCGGCGACCAGATCGTCGACGACCCCCGCTACATGATCAACCACTGGGCACCGGACACGATCGCTGGCTGACGAATTCCCTGGAGGCCGAAATGCCGCCGATTCTCGGAACCCTGCGCCGACTGGTGCTCACGCCGAAACTGCGTGCGGTGACATTCGCCCACCGCGGATTCCCGGGCGCCGGGTCACCGGCCGCCGAGCATTTGGAGCTGATTCCGCAGTCGGTGATCTGCGGCTTCGAATGGGGCATCGAGCAACGCTCGCTGTGGGACGTCGAACGCCGGTTGGAGACCGTCGCGCCCGAGCAGCGCGGGTTCGCCTACGAGGGCGCCGCGATGGCCTACACGGTGCGCGACGCGATGGCCGGCGGCCGCGGCCTGAAGCCGTCCTCGAAGGCGCGGGAGCTGCTGCTCGGCCCCGGCCGGCCGCACATCTTCCTCACCTACATCGGCATCGGCTTCGCGATGGCGCGGCTGCCCCGGGTGCTGTGGAAGACCGTCCTGCCCGACCTGGACGGCTCGCCCTACCACCCGACGATGAGCTGGCTCGCGGTCGACGGCTACGGGTTCGACCGCGCCTACTTCGACACCCGCAAGATCGTCGACGAGCAGCGGGAGATCGAGCCCTACCCGTGGGCGGGCGCGCCCGAGTACTTCCCGCGCGCCGTCGACCAGGGGATCGGCCGGGCGCTGTGGTTCATCAACGGCGCGCTGCCCGACCTCGTCGCCAAGGCCGTCAACGCGTTCCCGGCGCACCGGCGGGCCGACCTGTGGAGTGGTGTCGGGCTCGCCGCGACGTTCGCCGGCGGGGCCTCGGCGGTGGGCCTCGTCGAGGTGCGCGCGGCGGCCGGTGAGCACGCCGCGGAGGTCGCACTCGGCGCGGTGTTCGCGATCAAGGCACGCTCCTACGCCGGCTACGTCCCCGAGCACACCGAGCTCGGCGCCGAGCTGCTCGCCGGCCTCCCGCTCGGCGCGGCCGTGGCGCTCGCGAACAGCACCGCGGTCGACGCGAACGCCGCCGGACCCGGCGGCAGTCCGGCCTACGAACTGTGGCGCGAACGCATTCGGGATCATTTCCGACCTGTCGCGAAAGCGGCATGATTTCGTGGATCGACGCTCTCGCACACCTGGAGTAGCCGTCCGTCCTGACGCGCTGGGAAAGTAAACCTGAAATCGCTCCGAAATCCACCCGATAGGGGGAGAGCCCGTTGGGTAATCGCCTGCGCGCGCTCAGACGCAAGATACTCACGCCGAACGTCTCGGCAACCTCACTGGACAAGCGGGGATTCCACAAGAAGGACCAGGCGTCGCAGGAGCTGCTCGAGAAGATCGGCGTGATCTTCCTGGGCGGCTACGCGGACGCGGTCGAGGCGAGCTCCGTGGCCGACGCGCGCGAGCGGCTGGCGCAGGTCGAGCACCGCTTCCGCGGCTTCGCCTACGAGGGCGCCGGGATGGGCTACGGCATGCTGGACGGGCTGCCGTTCGGCCACCGCCACCACAACGACGACTTCCTCGCCGGGCCGGCGGCCGAGCAGATCTACATCGTCTACTGTGGAATCGGTTGGGCGATGGCGCGGCTGCCTCGGTTCCGCTGGCCCGCGGCCGCCGACCTCGACCCGTTGCTGCGCTGGCTGGTGCTCGACGGCTACGGGTTCCACCAGGCTTACTTCCACACCCGCCGCTACGTGCACGAGCACTACCAGGAGCCGCGGTTCCCCTGGCCCGACAAGGACTCCGACGCGGCCGTCGAATATGCCAACCGCGCGCTGGACCAGGGCATCGGCCGGGCGCTGTGGTTCGTCGGCGGCACCGACGTCGACCAGGTCCACGGGCTGCTGTCGCGTTTCCCGGCCCAGCGGCACGGGGACCTGTGGGCCGGCGTCGGGCTGGCCTCGACCTACGCGTGCGGCGCGGACCGCGACGACCTGACGCGCCTCAAGGAGCTCGCGGGCGAGCACCGCCCGCAGCTCGCGCAGGGCTCGGCTTTCGCCGCCGAGGCGCGGGTGCGTGCCGGCCTGCTGATCCCGCAGACCGCGGTCGCCACCGAGGTCCTGTGCGGGACCGACCCGGAGACCGCCGCGCGGATCAGCGTGGACGCCCGGCCCGAGTCCGCGTCGAACGGCGCCGAGAACGGTCCAGGGAACGGTCCAGGGAACGGCGTCGAGAACGGAGAGCTGCCGGCCTACGAGCTGTGGCGGCAGCGGATCGCGAACGAGTTCGTGTCCCTTGGAGGTGTGAGCACATGACCACGAAGCTAGGTTGGCTGCGCCGGCAGCTGCCCGGGGTCATCGCCGTGGTGGTGGCCGTGGTCGGCTACATCGTGGTCAGCCTGCCGAGCGTGTCGGCGGCCGAGCAGGAGCGGATGGCGAGCCACTTCGGGTTCACCGCGAAGTCCATCGCGCTGCCGGCCGCGGACAAGCAACAGCAGATCCGGCCGGTCAACGCCGAGTACGAGAAGATCCAGGCCTGGATCTCCTCGGTCGGCGCGGCGATCGCGATGAACGACCTGGACGGCGACGGCCTGGCCAACGACCTGTGCCTCGTCGACACCCATACCGACCAGGTCGTGGTGACCCCGACGCCGGGCGCGCGCGACGACCGCTACGCGCCGTTCGCGCTCGAGCCGGGCTCGCTGCCGGTCAACGACGCGATCGCGCCGATGGGCTGCACACCGGCCGACCTCAACGAGGACGGCCGGATGGACCTGCTGGTCTACCTGTGGGGCCGCACGCCGGTCATCTACCTCGCGAAGGCCGACACGTCCAGCACGGCGTCCACACTGGACAACAACGCGTACACGCCGGTCGAGCTGGTGCCCGACCCGGCGACGCGCGGCGGCGAGTACGCCGGCGCCCAGTGGAACACCAACGCCGTGGCGATCGACGACTTCGACGGCGACGGCCACGTGGACGTGTTCATCGCGAACTACTTCCCGGACAGCCCGGTGCTCGACCCGACGGTCGACGGCGGTGTGGAGATGAACGACTCCCTCTCCCACGCCAAGAACAGCGGCAAGAAGATGATCTTCTGCTTCAAGGACGCGGACGCCGACTCCGTGGAGTTCACCCAGGCGCCGGACTCGGTGTTCCCCGACGGGGCGCAGTGGGGCTGGACGCTCGCCGCGGCCTCGAACGACCTCGACGGCGACCTGCGGCCCGAGCTCTACATCGCCAACGACCACGGCGTGGACCACCTGCTGTACAACAAGTCGCGGCCGGGTCACCTCGAGTTCGGCGGCGTCAAGGCCGTGCGCACCCCGGGCGTGCCGAAGTCCAAGCAGCTCGGTAACGACTCGTTCAAGGGCATGGGCGTCGACTTCGCCGACCTGAACCACGACGGCGTGTACGACATGTTCGTCTCCAACATCACCACGCCGTGGGGCATCCAGGAGAGCAACCTGCACTTCCTGTCCACGGTGGACAACGCGAAGGCGGTGCACGACAAGATCGCCGCCGGCGAGGCGCCGTGGTACGACCACAGCTCCGAGCTGGGCACCGCGTGGTCGGGCTGGGCGTGGGACGTGAAGCTCGCCGACTTCGACAACAACGGTGACGCGGAGATCGCCCAGACGACCGGGTTCGTGCAGGGCGAGGTCAACCGGTGGCCGAACCTGCAGGAGCTGGCGACCTCGCACGACGCGCTGATCGAGCACGCCGTGTTCTGGCCGAACGTGGAGAAGGGCGACGACATCGCCGGCGACCAGACGCTGCACCTGTTCGCCCGCAGCGAGGACGGCCGCTACGCCGACATCGCGGCGCAGCTCGACCTCGCGGTCCCGGTGCCGACCCGCGGCATCGCGACCGGTGACGCCGACGGCGACGGCCGGCTCGACTTCGCCGTGGCCCGCCAGTTCGCCGAGCCGGTGTTCTACGAGAACACGAGCCCGAAGGCGGGCGAGTACCTCGGCCTGCGGCTGACCCACGAGGGTAGCGAGGGCTCGCCGGCCGTGGGCGCGCAGGTGAAGGTGACCACGCGCGACGGCCGTACCTTCATCCAGCGCGTCGACGGCGGCAGCGGGCACGCCGGCAAGCGAAGCAACGAGGTCCACATCGGACTGGGTGACGCGGGCGGCGAGCCCGTCTCGGTGACGGTGTGCTGGCGCGACCGCACCGGCGAGGTCCACGAGCAGCAACTGCAGTTGTCCACCGGCTGGCACGACCTCCAGCTCGGCGACCGGGCGCAGGAGAGGTGACGAACGTGGCTGACAAGCAGACAGGAGCGCCGAAGGCGGCGCGGCACGATCCGAAGGTCATCATCGCGTTACGCAGGTTCGCCATCTCGATCTCGGTGTTCAACATCCTCGGGTACGTGTTCCTGGGCTTCGAGCAGTCGTGGGTCTGGCCGTTCGTCGCGCTGCTGACCGCGTACACGACCGAGATCGCGCTCGAGATCGTCGGCGCGCGCGTCGAGAGCCGGGCGCCGCGGTTCGCCGGCGGCGGGGTCAAGGGGATGGTCGAGTTCCTGTTCCCCGCGCACATCACCGCGCTCGCGGTGAACATGCTGACCTACGTCAACGACCGGCTCTGGGTGATGGTGTTCGCCGTGTTCGTTGCGGTGAGCGCGAAGTGGGTGCTGCGCGCCCCGGTGCGCGGCAAGCTGCGGCACTACATGAACCCGTCGAACTTCGGGATCGCGATGGTGCTGGTGCTCTTCCCCTCGTGGGCGAGCATCGCGCCGCCGTACCACTTCACGGAGAAGGTCGACCACTGGGTCGGCTGGCTGATCTTCGCGGTCATCGTGGGGTCGGGCACCATGCTGAACGCCAAGCTGACCAACCGCATGTGGCTGATCTTCGGCTGGCTGTCGTTCTTCGTGCTGCAGGCCATCTTCCGCGGCGTGCTGTTCGACACCTCGATCCCGGGCGCGCTCGCCATGGGCACCGGGGTGGCGTTCATCCTCTACACCAACTACATGGTGACCGACCCGGGCACGACACCGTCGAAGCCGGCCGCGCAGTTCGCCTTCGGCGCGGGGATCGCCGTGGCGTACGGGTTCTTCATGGTCGCCCACATCGCCTACGGCCTGTTCTTCGCCACGGCGGCGGTGTGCCTGATCCGCGGGATGTTCCTGTGGTCGCTGCACTTCGTGAACAAGGCGAAGGAGTCCCAGCAGCCCGCCCAGCAGCCGACCGTCACCTCGCTGCCCGGCACCGAGGCCCCGGCTCCGTCGGAGGCGAAGGCGGCATGACGGCACTCGACGAGACACGGGCGGCACCCGGCGAGCTCCGGGTGCCGCCCGGCCCGCCGCGCAGCGCGACGTTCCGGCTGCTGCGTCAGCTGGCCGGCGACCGGCTGACGCTGATGTCGACCGCGGCCGCCACCTACGGTGACGCGGTCAAGGTCGGCATCGGGCCGAAGACCCTGTACTTCTTCAACCATCCCGACACCGCCAAGCACGTGCTGGCCGACAACGCGGCCAACTACGAGAAGGGCATCGGGTACCAGGAGGCCAAGCGCGCGCTCGGCGACGGGTTGCTCACCAGCGCGGGCGAGCTGTGGCGCAAGCAGCGGCGGACCATTCAGCCGGTGTTCCAGAACAAGCGGATCACCGGCCAGGCCGGCGTGGTGGCCGCGGAGGCCGAGCGGCTGATCGGCCGGCTGCGCGGGCACGTCGGCGGCGCGCCGGTCGACGTCCTGGGCGAGCTGACCGGGTTCACGCTCGGCGTGCTCGGCACCACGCTGCTCGACGCGGACCTCGGCGAGTTCGACTCGATCGGGCACAGCTTCGAGGCCGTGCAGGACCAGGCGATGTTCGAGATGGAGTCGATGGGCCTGGTGCCGCAGTGGCTGCCGCTGCCCAAGCAGCGGCGGTTCCGCCGCGCCCGCCGCGACCTCGACCGGATCGTGGCGAAGCTGGTCTTCGACCGGCTGGCCGAACCGCGACCGGACGGCGACGACGTGCTGACCCGGCTGATCCAGTCGACGAGCGCGGAGGCGGACCCGAAGGTGGCCCGGCGGCGGATGCGCGACGAGCTGATCACGTTGCTGCTCGCCGGCCACGAGACCACGGCCAGCACGATCGGCTGGACGCTGCACCTGATCGACGAGCACCCGGAGGTCGGCGAGCGGCTGCGCGCCGAGGCGTTCGAGGTGCTGGGCGACCGGGCGCCGACCCACGAGGACATGGTCAAGCTGCCGTACACGGCGATGGTGCTGCACGAGGCGATGCGCCTGTTCCCACCGGTGTGGATCCTCACCCGGCGGGCGCTGGACGAGGACGTGGTCGGCGGGTACCGGGTGCCCGCGGGCGCGGACGTGATGGTGTGCCCGTACACGCTGCACCGGCACCCGTCCTTCTGGGACCGGCCGGACGCCTTCGACCCCGACCGGTTCGACCCGGCCAAGCCGGCGGACCGGCCGCGCTACGCCTACCTCCCGTTCGGGGCCGGGCCGAGGTTCTGCGTCGGGAGCCATCTCGGGCTGATGGAGGCGACGTTCGTGCTCGCCATGATCTCCCGCGAGCTGCGGCTGACGAAGGTTCCCGGCTACGAGGTGGTCGCCGAGCCGATGCTGTCGCTGCGGGTGCGCGGCAGCCTGCCGATGACCGTGCGAGCGACCTGATCACCCGCTCCACCAAGGAAAAGAGGGAAGCTCCGCCCGGCGGGACCCGGGCGGAGCTTCTCGTCTCTCGGGAGTGGTCAGGCTCCCGGCAGGGCGGCCTGGTCAGCCCTACCGGAAGCCCATGCCTGTGCGGTCCACATCGGTTGGTCCAGCTGCGCGAGCAGGGCCGGCGGGTCGAAGATCCGCCGCGGCCGCAGCCACAGGTCGACGTTGTGCGACCGGCCGGCGTCCAGGTGCCGCGGCCGGACCTCGAGCGGGCCGTGGGTGGCCACGTACGTGCGGTCCGGGCCCGGCTCCAGGTGTCCGTCCTCGGCGGAGTACGCCATCAGGTACCAGGTCCCGTCCGGCACGTCCGCCAGCACGAACGGGCCGGCGCCCGTCCGCGTCGCGTGCCGCACCGGCGTGCCCTGCGCGATGCGGTCCGGGAAGATGCCGATCGCGACGTGGCCGGGCTCGCAGGACGCCGGCCGCCACACCTGGCCGTGCACCGAGCACGGCCCGGGCACCGGCGGAGCGTCCGGCACCACCGCGAGCGGCACCACGTAGCCGCGCTGCTGGCGGTACTCGGTCGGCGAGACGCCGACGCTGCCGCGGAAGCGCGAGCTGAACGTGCCGATGCTGTTGTAGCCCACCAGGTGGCTGATGTCGGCGACGGTCATCGACGTGGTCAGCAGGAGCCGCTTGGCCTCCTGCAGGCGCAGTGCCGAGAGGAACCGGCCGGGGGAGATCCCGGTGACCCGCTGGAAGATGCGGGAGAAGTGGAACTTGCTGAACATCGCCGTACGGGCCATGTCGTCGATGGTGATCTGCTCACCAAGGTTCTCGTGCATGGCGCGAATGACGCGCTCGACGGACTTTTCGATGATTTCATCCATGACGTGGCACCGCTCGGGAGAAGGGCTCGAAATTGTTCGGCTTATTCGAAGGTAGGATTGCCAAAAAATGCTGGCAACCGTTCTGCAGAGTGGGTCGATGTCGCCACCAGAACCGGACGGGCGGCGATCAAGTGTCGCACCAGTCGCGACTCAACCCGCAGGTCAGTGCGTATACAGACCCGTCGGCCGCCGCGTGCGGAACTGGGCACGGGAGAAGATGCCGCGACCGGCGCAGTCACACAGAATTCAACCGACCGAGTGGTCGCCCGGGTGTCATGAAAATGCGGGAGGAAAACGTGGGATCAGCAGACGACGAGATCCGCACGATGACACTCGAGGCGTTCGCCGACACGATTGTGCCGGGCGTCAGGCGTTCGCCGGACGACCGCGCCATCGCGGGCGTCTGCGACGATCCCGGCGCGGTGGAGGCGGGTGCCCTCGAGCTGCTCGAACACCCCGCCACCGGCGTGACGGCCGGGCTCGGCCCGCTCTCGCAGGCGCTCAACGTGCACGCCGCCGCCTACGCCGCCCGGCGCGAGCAGACGCTCGACCCGGACCTCCCGCCGTTCGTCGCACTGTCCTATGAGGACCGTGCGGCACTGGTACTGGAGCTGACCGCGCCCGGTCACCCGGAGAAGGACGGCTGGGTCCTGCTCGCCCTGTTCAGCAACATGGCCTACGACAGCGCGGCGCACCGCAGCACCGCCGAAGCCCTCGCCGACGGACATCCGGGCCTGCTCGCGATGGGCTTCGCGAAGCCGGACGCCGACGGCCTGTGGCGCTTCCCCGACTACAGCTACGGCGAGGAGCTCGCCAAGCGTCATCCGAACACGACGGCCTCCGGGAGCCCGGAATGAGCGAGACGAACACCGTGGAGAGCACCGACGTCCTCGTCGTCGGCAGCGGCTTCGGCGGGTCCATCGCGGCCTACCACCTCGCCGCCGGCGGGGCGAAGGTCGTCGTGCTGGAGCGCGGACCCTGGTTGTCCGGCAAGGACTTCGACCACGACTACCTCCTCGGCAAGTCCTACACGCGGGTCTTCGACTTCGTCGCCGGCGACGGGATGAGCGTGCTCGGCGGAAACTGTGTGGGCGGCGGCAGCGTCGTCTACTTCGCCGCCCTGCCGCGGGCGCCGCGGTTCGTGTTCGAGCGGCACGGCTCGATCGGCCGGCGCATGTGGCCGTCGTCGATCAGCCGGGAGACCCTCGACCCGTGGTACGACCGGGTCTCCGAGGTGATGCCCGTCCGTCAGCAGGACTGGCCCGACGTCACCTACGCGGGCGGGCTGTGGGCCGCCGCCTGTCACCACTCCGACCACTCGGCGAACCCCGTGCCGGTCGGCATCGACGCCACCAAGTGCACGAACTGCAACTGGATGATGGCCGGCTGCCGGTTCGACGCGAAGCAGTCGCTGCTGCTCAACTACCTGCCCGCGGCGCTCGCACACGGCACGCAGATCCGCCCGCTGCACGAGGTGCAGAAGATCGCGCGCACCGATGACGGCGGCTACCGTGTGCACTTCAACACCATCGACGACGAGGACTACCGGATCACCACCGGCGGCGGCGTCATCGACGCCAAGATCGTCGTGCTGGCCGCCGGCGCCGGCGCCACCCCGGTCATCCTGCAGCGCTCCGAGGCGGAGCTCGGCCGGATGCCGCTCGCCGTTGGCCGCTACTTCTCCGGCAACGGCGAGCGCCTCAACACCGCGATCGTCGACGAACAGCGCGCCGGCGAGGTGCTCGGCCTGCGCCGCCCGAACGGGGCGGTGTACGAGGCCAACCAGATCGGCAAGGGCCCGGTCGTCGCCTGTTGGGACTACCTGGACGAGAACCTGCCCGAGTACTCCCGCTTCTCCCTCGAGCAGCTGTACTTCCCGCCCGGCCTCGGCACCATCCTCGCCCAGGCACCCGGCGCGACCGGACCGACCTGGTTCGGCAAGGAGAAGAAGAAGATCCTCCAGCAGTGGAAGTCGTGGCTGACGATCTTCCTGATGACCGAGGACGACAACGAGGGCGTGTTCGGCCCGCCGCCGCCCACTGGCAACGCCTACCGGATCTCCCAGCAGATGCTCGGCCGCGGTCCGCTGGCCTACGACCCGACCCCGAACACGCTGCGCGGCTGGGCCGAGGCCGACGCGGCGGTGAAGGCCATCCTCGAGAAGGACGGTCTCGCTACGGTCGCGCCGTGGACCAACGACGTGGTCGGGGCGTACACCGTGCACCCGCTCTCGTCCTGCCGGATCGGCGACGACCCCGAGACCTCGGCCCTGGACGACCGCCACGAGCTGCGCGGGCACCCCGGCATCTTCGTCACCGACGGCTCGGCGGTGCCCAACGCGCTCACCGTGAACCCGGCGCTGACGATCGCCGCGCTCGCCGAGCGCGCGGTCCCCGGCATCGTCCGGGCGGCCCGCGACCGCGGCGTCGACGTGACCTACGGCGCGCCGCTGCCCACCGCGGCCGCCACCCGTCCGGCCACGTCAGAGCCAGCGGCCTGACCCGCAGAGTCCACTATGGACGCAAATGGAGTATTGAGGCGGACAACGCGGTATGCGACCCTCGCTTGGCTGGGAGTCGTATCCGCTGGTCACTGGGAGGTAGTGCATGTCGTCACTGGAGGTTCCAGGGTTGGACGTCTCGGGCCGGGTGCGTGCCCGCGACATCCAGATGGCCGGGGTCGCCGACGTCCGGCGGCGGGTGCTGATGATCTCCGGCGCCATCGACGCCGTCGACTACGACGTGACGGTCTCCATCAACCTGCCCGAGCCGGGGCGCTGGCAGATCATCAAGTCGGAGACCAACCTCACCGACCAGACGTGGGTGGCCATGCAGGTCACCACCGACGAGGACACCCACTTCGTCGAGGGTGGCGACGCGATGGTGATGTCCCGCCAGTTCGCCAAGACCTTCCTCACGCCGGACATGCGCCGGCTGACGTTCTTCGACGGCGAGGTCCGGCCGGGCGAGGCGGTGCTGAAGGTCTTCGAGATCGAGACCGAGGCACGCCGGCCGGCCTACGCGCACGCCCGGTACAGCCCGGTCTCCTCGGACAGCGCGGAGCGGTCCGAGGAACTGCTGCAGACGATGGTCACCGACGGCATGCCACAGCGCCCGACCATCGAGATGATCGTGCCGGTGACGGTCATCGGGTGACCAGGTTCCTGCCCCACCCCGACCTGCTCGACTCGCCGCGGCACCGGGACTGGCCGGCCTACCCCGGCCGGCCGCTCCCGGACCGGGCGGGCGGGCCGCCCGAGTCGGCCGACGTGGTGATCGTCGGCGCCGGTCCGGCGGGGCTCGCCGTGGCGGCCGCGCTGTGGCACCTGGGCGTGCCCGACGTCGTGCTCGTCGACCGCGTCGGACGACCGGCGGGCCGGTTCCACGACCGGGTCGACCTGCTCGACCAGCGCGTACTGCGCTCGCCCTACGAGCACCACCCCGGGGTGGAGGGCTACCGCGACTGCGAGCTGCGCGACTTCGCCCGGCTGCACTGGGCGCAGCTGACCCGGGTGGAGCGCCGCGAGGTCCGCATGTCGCAGGCCGGGCACCGCTCCGTGGTGCCGGTCGACGTGTTCGAGGCGTACTGCCGGCACACCGCGGACATCCACGGGGTGACCGAGCGGCTGTGGCCGGGCTCGGTGTCCGCGCTCTCGGTCGACACCGACAGGGTCTCCGTGGCCGGCAGCGGCCCGGACGGCGAGACCTTCGACGTCGCCGCCCGGTACGTGGTGCTGTGCCAGGGCGAGGAGCGGCGTGCCGCGCCCGACTCGTGGTGGACCGGCGACCGGCCGGCCGGCGTGAGCTACTGGGACGAGCCGGCGCCCGCGGACGGGGAGCGCGCGGTGGTCGTCGGCGCCGGGCTGACCGCCGCGCACCTGGTGCGCAATGCGCTCGACCGCGCGCAGCGGGTGGACTGGGTGCTGCGCGGGGAGTCCGAGCGCTACCAGTGCTCGGACGTCAACGCCTCCTTCTTCCGTGCCGAGGGCCGGGCCCGCTTCGACGGTCAGCGCGGACCGGCGCCCTGGGCCGACCGGCTCGCGTTGATGGCCGGCCAGCGGCGGGCGTCGGTGATGTTCGAGTTCCGCCCGGGGTTCGCCGAGGCCGAGGCGGACGGGCGGCTCGTCGTGCACCGCGGCGTCCCGGTGGCCGCGGTCGGTGACCGGAGCGTCGAGCTCGCCGGCGGCCGGCGGGTGCGCGGCGACCACGTGATCCTCGCGCTGGGCACGGTGCCCTCGATCGGCACCGGGCTGCTGCCCGACTCCGTCGTCGGGGCGCGCGACGGTTGGCCGGATCTCGACGAGCGCACGCTCGCTTACCGGCGCGCACCGCGCGTGTTCGCCGCCGGCGCGGCGACCTGCATGGTGCTCGGGCCGGCCGGGCGCAACATCGACGGCCACCGGGTGGCGACCGCGCGCATCGCGGCGAGCGTCGCGGCCGGCGTGCGGGACCGGGCGGTGGCACATGTCTGAGGAGCCTGGGGAGTACGACACCGTTTTCGCACTCCCTTCCGTCGACGAGGATCCCGACACCGAGCTCGGCGTGCTGTTGATGGGCCTGCGCCCGGAGCGGCTGCTCGCGGGCCTCGGCGTCGCCGCGTCCGGTGAGGCCGCCGACCCGGCCGCCGCGACCCTGGTCGTGGACCAGCTGCGCCACGGCGTCCGGC
>NZ_JBOHGA010000163.1:0-15147 GCF_050699915.1 Actinophytocola sp. | reverse complement strand
GTGCGGGCCCGCTCGGCGCGCACGCGGCGGAAGGCGTTCAGCGTCGGCTGGGTCGCCTCGATCCGCCGCAGGGCCTCGTCGACCAGCTCGACCGAGGTCACCTCGCCCGCGGCGAGCCGCGTGGCCTGCGCCTCGAGCCCGACGAAACGGTCGGTGGGTGCGGTGGTGGTCATAGACCCTCCTTGTTCGTTCGAACGAACAGTACCGCGCCGCGCGGTGGCCTGGCCAGGTGCGAAGATTGCTGTCGATGACTGTGCAGACGGCGGGCCGGCGCACACGCCGGCCGGAGACCAGGTTGTGGCGGGTGCCGGTGCGGCGGGTCGAGCAGGTGACCCCGCGGCTCGTGCGCGTGGCGGTCGGCGGCGACGAGCTCGCGGACTTCGTCGGCGCGGGCACCGACCAGAACGTGATGCTGTACTTCTATCCCGACGACGTCGAGCTGCCCGAGCCGCTGACGCTCGAGGCCGCGCGCGGGCTGTGGTCCCAGGTGCGCCCGCTGACCAGGACGTACACCATCCGCCGGCACGACGCGGCGGCGAACGAGATCGACTTCGACTTCGTCCTGCACGACGCTCCCGGCCCGGCCTCGGACTGGGCGCGGGCGGCGCGGCCGGGGGACCGGCTGATCTTCGTCGGCCCGTCGCCCGCCTACCGGCCGGACCAGACCGCGGACTGGTACCTGCTCGCCGGCGACGAGACCGCGCTGCCGGCCATCGCGGCGATCCTCGACGCGCTCCCTGCCGGAGCCGTGACCAGGGTGTTCGTGGAGGTCGAGGACGCGTTGGAGGAGCTGCCGTTACCGGTGCCCGCGACCTGGGTACACCGCGCCTCGGGCGGCTCGCTCGCCGGCGCGGTCGCCGCGGCCGACCTGCCGTCGGGCCGGGTCGAGGCGTGGCTCGCGGGCGAGCGGTCGTCGATGGTCGCGCTGCGGGCGCACCTGCTCGACGAGCGCGGCTTCGACCGCCGCCGCGTGCGCCCGACGACGTACTGGCGGCGAGGTGAGGCAGGCGGCTGACCTGCGCCGTCGGAACTCGAAGCCGCTCAGGATCGTTTCGGTGAGGGAGTTTCGTTCACGGAAGGGTGCGGAAGGTGCACAAGCACTACAACGGGCTGAAGACCGCGCTGCTGCTCGGCGGCATGAGCGCGCTCATCATCGCGATCAGCTCGCTGTTCGGCCGCACCGCGTTGTTCATCGGGCTGGGGCTCGCCCTGTTGATGAACGGCTACGCCTTCTTCAAGTCCGACAAGCTGGCCCTGCGGGCGATGCACGCGCGGCCGGTGTCCCAGGCCGAGCAGCCGGCGATGTACCGGATCGTGCGTGAGCTGGCCACGTCGGCGCGCCAGCCGATGCCGAGTCTGTATGTCAGCCCGACGCAGGCGCCGAACGCGTTCGCGACCGGGCGCAACCCGCGCAACGCGGCGGTCTGCTGCACGACCGGGATCCTGGAGCTGCTGGACGACCGCGAGCTGCGGGCCGTGCTGGGGCACGAGCTGTCGCATGTCTACAACCGGGACATCCTCATCTCGTGCGTCGCCGGGGCGCTGGCCAGCGTCGTCAGCGTGCTGGCGAACCTGGCCATGTTCGCCGGGATCTTCGGTGGCTCCAACGACGACCGCCCGAACCCGCTGGCGCTGCTGCTGCTGGCGCTGCTGGGCCCGGTCGCGGCGGGCATCATCCAGATGGCGGTGTCTCGTTCGCGCGAGTATCAGGCGGACCAGTCCGGCGCCGAGCTGACCGGTGACCCGCTCGCCCTGGCGTCCGCGCTGCGCAAGCTGGAGTACGGCACCCAGGTCGCGCCGCTCGCGCCGGAGCCTAAGGTCGTGTCGCAGTCCCATCTGATGATCGCGAACCCGTTCCGCCCGGGCGAGCGGGTGGCGCGGCTGTTCTCGACCCATCCCCCGATCTCGGACCGGGTCCGCCGCCTGGAGGAGATGGCCCGCCGCGGCCTGCGCTGACCGGTGGCGCCGGACCTCCCACCGGACCGCGCAAGAAATGCCAGCCCTGTGCTTCCGGGGCCCAAGGTCAAGTTGTCCACAGGTCTCAGCCGCTCGCACCGGAATCGTCGGCCGTCGCCGCTACGCTGGAAATCGGGGGCCGGAGGCCGCGCCAGGCCACGTTGTCCACAGCCCGCCGAGCCAGCCACCGAAGTTGTCAGACCTCGCCGGTAGCGTGGAATTCGGGGGACCCCCGGGCGGTTGTCCACAACTGACGCCGATGTCCACAGATCGACGTTTGGCTACCGGAATCGTCTGTGCTCGTCGGTACGCTGGCGTTCGCTCCCAGGCCTGGCGCAGTCAGCCGGTCGCGCCTGCCGCCATGGCGATGGCCATCACGTAGTCGCCGTAGCCGGACTTCGCGAGCTTCGCGCCCAGCGCGTAGCAGTCGTCCGCGGTGATGAAGCCCTGCTCGAGCGCGATCTCCTCGAGGCAGGCCATGCGCACGCCGGTGCGGTGCTCGAGCACCTGGACGAACTGGCCGGCGGCGAGCAGCGAGTCGTGGGTGCCGGTGTCCAGCCAGGCGAACCCGCGGCCGAGGTCGATCAGCCGGGCGCGGCCCTGCTGCAGGTAGGTGAGGTTGACGTCGGTGATCTCGAGCTCGCCGCGCGCGGACGGCGCGAGCCCCTTGGAGATCTCGACGACGTCGTTGTCGTAGAAGTAGAGGCCGGTGATCGCCCGGTTGGACTTGGGCTTGGCCGGCTTCTCCTCGATGGACAGGAGGCGGCCGTCGGCGTCGACCTCGCCGACGCCGTAGCGCTGCGGGTCCTTGACGCGGTAGCCGAAGAGCACCGCGCCGTCGATGCCGGTCACGTACTCGGTCATGATCGCGGAGAAGTCCGCGCCGAAGAAGATGTTGTCGCCCAGGACGAGCGCCACGTCGTCGTCACCGACGAAGTCCTCGCCGATGATGAAGGCCTCGGCCAGGCCGTTGGGTTCCGGCTGCTCGGCGTAGGAGAGCTCGATGCCGAACTGGTTGCCCGAGCCCAGCAGCCGCTGGAAGTTGGGCAGGTCGCCGGGCGTGGAGATGATGAGGATGTCCCGGATGCCGGCCAGCATGAGCACCGACATCGGGTAGTAGATCATCGGCTTGTCGTAGACGGGTAAGAGCTGTTTGGACACCGCCTGCGTGATGGGATGCAGCCGAGTGCCGCTGCCCCCCGCGAGGACGATGCCCCTCATCGGTAGTTCGTGAACTGCAGCGCTATCCCGAAGTCCTCGCGCTTCAGCAGGGCGATGACGTCCTGCAGGTGGTCCTTCTTCTTGCCGGAGACGCGGAGCTGGTCGCCCTGGATCTGCGCCTGGACGCCCTTGGGGGCTTCGTCGCGGATCTTCTTGGCGATCTGCTTGGCCTTCTCGGAGGAGATCCCCTGCACGATGCTGCCGGTGACCTTGTAGGTCTTGCCGGACACGGACGGATCGCCCACGTCGAACGCCTTCAGCGAGATCTGCCGCTTGACCAGCTTGTCCCTGAACACCTCGACCGCGGCCTTGCAGCGTTCCTCGGTCTCCGCCTCGATGGTGATGGCCTCCTCGCCGGCCCACCGCACGGAGGCCCCGGTGCCCCGGAAGTCGAACCGGGTGGACAGCTCCTTGCCCGCCTGGTTGAGCGCGTTGTCGACCTCCTGCCGATCGACCTTGCTCACCACGTCGAAGGATGGATCCGCCACAGCTCACGCACCTCCACTCACCAGCGACTTCTCCCCGAGCCCGGATGCTACCGCTGACCCCCGACCGACCGTGACGTATCCGGTTGGCCGCCCCGGGGAGGCGTTGGGTAAGGTTTCCGCCGTCCAGCAGAGCTGAACACACTGGCGGGTTGCCCGAGCGGTCAAAGGGAGCAGACTGTAAATCTGTCGCGAAAGCTACGAAGGTTCGAACCCTTCACCCGCCACAACAGCCCGGTTACCTGACCAAACAGGTCGCCGGGTTGTTTGCTTTCTGACCGGCTGTGTCCGACCTTTGCCGGTCGTCCAGAGCTGAGTTCGTGATCACTTGTCCTCGGGCTGCCTGTCGGATGGATCCTGAACGGGTTGCGCGGGTTCGTCCTCCTGCGACGCCGACGCAGTCGACGCCGGGGCTGGCTCGGCGGTGGTCGGTGTCGGGGCTGTGCTCGTCCTGCGACGCCACAGCAGGAACGCGGCCGCCGCCACGACGAGTGCGCCGCCGCCCAGCCACCACCACAGCGACGTTCCACTTTGGTCCGGCATCGCGGCGGGGCGCACCACCACGCGGACCTGGTTGAGCGCCGGTTCGGTGAAGTAGAGGTTGTCGTGCGCGTCGACGGCCAGCGCCTCCGGTGGCGTGTCCTGGGTGAGCGAACCCTCCTCGACGGTCTGGCCGGCGACGACGGTGTCGATGTCGCCGTCCGGGTTGATCCGGCGGATGCCGTCGGTGGTGCTGACGAAGACGGAACCGTCGCTGGTGACCGCCACGTCGCGGGGACTCTCGAGCAGCGCGTCGGTCGCCGCGCCGCCGTCGCCTATGTCGTCATCGTCGGCCGCCGGGGCGTCGCCGGTGCCGGCGAAAGTTCGCGCCCTCCCGTCCCGCACCGCGGCCACCCTGTCTTCGGAGAGCGCCACGTAAAGCGTTCCGTCGGGTCCGGACGCGATGCCGTTGATCTGCTCGCCATCGGGATCGTCTAGGTGCCAGCGTTGGTCGAGCCTGCCTCCGACTAGCGCGAACACGGCGTCCTTCGTGGCGATGAGCGGTGTGCCGTCCGGGTCGACCGCGATGTCGGTCGGCACGATGTTGACCGTGCTGGCGTTCGCCCCGTCCGCGGGCGGTACGCCCTGTTGCAGGGCGCCGACGACCGGGGTCTCCGCGCCGTCCGGGAAGCGGTGCCGCAGCGTCGCACCGCCGTAGTAGAGGCTTCCGTCGGCGGCCGACGCGATCATCGGTCCACCGAGGCCGGCCGTGTCGAACGCGGTCCGGGCCTCCCCAGACGACACCGCCCGGACCGTCTCGGCGGCGTCGACGTACACCGTCCCCTTCCGGTCGACCGCGATGGCGTACCCGTCGAGGGTCAGCTCCTCGGCCGGGATCGCCGACGCGTCGACGTCCGCCGCCTTGAAGTCGACGGGAGTGGTGATGGTGCCGTCCCGGTCGATCCGACGGACCCGCGTGCTGGCCGCGCTGGTCACCCAGAGCGCGCCGTCCTCGGCGACCGCGACGTGGTCGGGCTCGACGAGCGCCGCGCGTGTCGCCGGTCCGCCGTCCCCCTTCTCGTCCCGCTCACCCGTGCCCGCCACGGTGGTGATCACGCCGTTCCGGGCGACCTTGCGTACGCGGTTGTTCATGGTGTCCGCGATGTACACGGTGCCGTCGGGCGCGAAGGCGACGGCACGCGGTGAGTTGAGCAGCGCCGCGGTCGCCGGTCCGCCGTCACCGCCGAACCCCGCACGCTCCAGCCTCGCGTCGGCGTTGCCCGCGATAGTGGTGAGGCTGCCGTCGGGACGCACGAGCCGCACGGCGTTCAGGTACTCCTCGAGCACGGCGACGGAGCCGTCCGGCGCGATCGCGGCCGCCTGCGGCAGGTACATGGAGGCCTGCCTCGCCGGTCCGCCGTCCGCCTCGGCACCGTCCCGGTCGCCGCCGCCGGCGACCGGGACGGCCCTTCCGCCGGGCCCGCTCCGAAGCAGGACCTCACCGTCGTCGGCCGGCAGGTAGGTGTTGCCCGCCTTGTCGAGAACCGTTGTGGCGGGGCGATAGTTCTCGGCCACCGCCACACCGTTGACATTGCTCACCGCGCCGTCAGGACCGATGCGGAGGAGAACTCCGCCATTCGCGTCGAGGGTGTACAGCGCGCCGTCCGAGCCTCGGGCCAGCCCCACGATCGTTGCGGCGTCACCGGACGGCAGCGTCGCGAACTCCTCGACGGCACCCGCCGGCGACACGCTCAGGACCCGCTCGTTCCCGGCGTCGAGTACGTAGGCACCGCCGTCCGGCGCCGCCACGACGTCCCGCGGCTCGGTCGGCGCCTGGTCGGGTCCGGCGCCGGTGCCGCCGACGCTCTCCCGGTACTCGCCGTCACCCGCGACGCGGTGCACCGTGCCGGGTTCGTCGCCTGCCCACCGGTCCGCGGCGGCTCGAGTCGGGGGCAGCTTCTCGCCCTCGCGCGGGTCGGGTTCGACCAGCCGGTCTACGGCACCATCGGTCGCCGTGTAGACAGTGCCGTCCCCGGCGATCGCGATGTCCGTGATCGAGTCGGCGAACGGGCCGCCGAGCGGAGTCGTGGAGCCGTCCTCGGCCAGCCGGTGCAGGAACGCTCCGACGCCGACGTAGACAGTGCTGTCCGCGCCGACCGCGATCGGGAACGCCTGGGTGAACTTCGCGTCGAGGGGCACCGCCGTCAGCATGCCCTCGGCGTCGACGTGGACGAGCCTGGGCGGAGTCTGCTTCAGCCGCGCGTAGTCGACCATCCAGAACCCGCCGGCCGGGTCGACCGCGATGTCGAACGGGTCGAGCCGGGCGGACCTGGCTGGCACGGGTTCGGTCGACGGGGTGGTGCCACCGCCGCCGGCAACCGTGGTGATCGTGCCGTTGCGATCGACGCGGCGGACCCGCCCGTTGCTGCCATCGGCGACGTACACCACGCCGGCCGCGTCGACCTCGAGGTTCTCGATGTCGTGGAGGAACGCGTTGGTGGCGGGACCTCCGTCGCCGCCACGGCCGTCCGCGAAGTCGGCCTCCCCGCCGCCGGCGATGGTCGTCCACGACCCGTCCTTGCCGAGCCGGCTGATCTCCTCGCGGTCGGACAGGTACACGCTGCCGTCCGGCCCGCTGTCCACCATCCACGGGGTGGCGCCCCTGGCAAACCACGGACCGCCGCCGCTGACTGCGGCGGGCGCGGGCACGGTGTCGATCACGCCGTCGGTGCCGACCCGTCGCAGGCGCCGGCTGTCGGAGTCCACGAGAAGGACGGCACCGTCCGACGCGACGGCGATCTTCACGTCGAAGCCGATCCGGGCCTTGGTGGCGGCGAAGCCGTCGCCGGAGTACCCGTTGACACCGGCCGCCGGTGACGACAGGCCCGCGACCCGCTCGGCGTGCCCCAGCGGCGCCGGCTCCGGCTCGGCCCCGACAGGTGCGACGGTGCACAACACCACCCCGACCGCGACTCCCGCGACAACACCGGCCCGTCGCACAGTTCCCAACTCTCCCCGCGTCATGGGCGGTCCGATGAGGAGGGCCCGCGTCTGGTTCCGTGTCCGGTCGCTCGTCACAACTTCGAAAGGTCTCGACTGGAACCGCGACCGCGTCAGCGGTCATCCCAGGGGCCATGATCTACCAGCAGCCCCATGGCGGACAGCATCCCTACGGCCAGTACGGCGGCTTCGGCGCGCCCCCGCCGAAGAAGAACACCGGTGCGATCGTCGCCGTGGCCGCGGTCGTCGTGGTGGTGCTGGGCGCGATCGGCGTCACGGGCTTCGTCGCGCCCGGCTTCTTCCTCAGCGACGAGACGACGACTGCACAGGCGCCGACGACCGAACCGACCGCCGAACCGGCGGAGGAACGGACCGCCGAGCCGGTGGAGGAACAGACCGCCGAACCAGTGGAGGAACCGACCGAGCAGCGCGCAGCGACCGCCGGTGGGCAACCGGTCGACCCGCGAGCGCTGAGCGCGATGACGGCCTTCCTGGACAGCGTCAACACCGGCGACGCGGCACAGGCGAAGACCCAGCTCTGCCCGGATGCCATCAGCACCCCCGCGGACGTCGACGAGCTCGTCGGCTACCAGCCGGAGCTGGAGATCGACCCGACGATGGACGGCGTCTCCGCCGGCGACCGGTCCGTCCAGCTCTACCTGAGCGGCACGGCGAAGGGGCAGGAGCTCGACGGGTACTCGACGAACCTGTGGGTGACCAACTACGACGGGCCGTGGTGCGTACACGCCTTCCGCGCGGTCGTCATCTGAGTCAGCGGCAGCTGAGAGCGCCGGCTCGTACCTTGCCCTTCGCGTTCACCGAGCCGTACGCGAACCCGTAGTAGGCGACGACTTCGAAACCGAACTCATGGTTCGTTATCTCGCGGATCACCTTGAACTTGTCGCCCTCGTTCAGCCGGCCGACGACGTGGCCGTGTCGTTTGACGGCGACGTCGTTCCTACACACGCGCGCGAGGTGATCGCGCTCGGCGGCGGTCGGGTCGGCGGCGAGCCGCAGCTGCGCGGGTGCGGTGTCGGTGATCGGCGCTGCTGTGGTGGGGGTCGGGGTTTCCGCTAGCGAGAGTGTCGTAGCCAGGACAACGCCAAGCGTGCCGAGCGTTGCCATCGTTGCGGTTATGCGACGCATTCTTCGAGTTCCTTCTCTGTCGACGGGGTTAGTTCGCGGGTGACGGCCAGACGTAGCCCGCGACGTTCTCGAACGTGTAGCCATGGGCGGCCGCGGCGTCCCGTTCGGCGGTACTGGTCGTGAAGAAGTGGTCGGGCTTGTCGGGCCGGAACATGCGGTAGAGCGGAACGGTTCCGGGGAGTTGTGTGGCGGCGAGGTAACCGAGTGGTCCCTCGTCGATGGCTCCGGTCACTCCTTCGCAGCCGGGAACCGCGGTCAGCACGTGCCAGCCGTTGCCGAGGTAGCAGCGATGGAACGCGCTGAGTCCGGGACCGGGTGCCGGCGCGAGGTAGAAGGCCTTCCCCGTCTCGAGTCGCACACCCGGTGCCTGCTTGATCTCCTCGCGGCTGAGCGAGTAGAGATGCTGAGTGGTGTTCCGGTGGTAACCCCGGGCGACGGCCCGCAGTGTGGTCTTCGGCGGTGCCGTCTGCTTCGGCGTGGCGCGCTCGTCCGGCGCGGTGGTGCGCGTGGTGGTGCCCTTCGCCGGCGCGCCCGGCGGGGAGTCGCACTGGTTGCGAACGAGACGACACATGGTCTTGAACAGGTCCGGGTGCTCCCGCATGTCGAACACGGAGACGGAACCGAACTTGGTCGGGAAGAAGACCGGGAACATGTACCGGTAGCCGATGTCCTGGTCGCGGACCTGCTGCCGGATGACCTGGTCGCGGTCCCGCTCGCCGCTGTAGAACGTCGAGCCCTTGCTGTGCTCGTCGGTCGGGCTGTTGTCGATGTGCATCAGCAGTGGCTTGCGCTCGGATGCGAGGTCGCGCACCAGCTTCTTGGTGTAGTCCGCGCCCCCGCGGTCCGTGACAGAGAGGAAGTCGCTGTGCCGCGGAACCGGGGTTTCCGTGCCCCAGACCGTGCCTCCGACGAACTGCCGCGGCTTGTGCTCGCCCAGGTTCTTGTCGCCATGGATCCACTCGATGCCGGCTTCCAGCGGCTGGGGGTACCGGTTCGAGCCTGCCTTGTAGGGACTGGCGAAGAAGTCGAAGAACCAGCCGTCGGGGCGAAACGCCTGCTGCGCGGTTTGGAGCCGTTCGCGTATCCGCTCTGTTCCGGCGTGCGGGTTCGTGACGGGGTCCGGTTCGTTCGGGTCGGTGTAATGCAGCGCGTTCAGCACGACATCGAACTTCACTTCCTTGTCCGTCTTCTCCCGCACGCAGGTGCGGACCCCGTCGAAGATCTCCACCTCCTCGGCGATCTTCTGTGGTGAGTCGTCCTTCCAGCCCAGCCGGACCAATCCGGACACGTAGGTTGGCTTCAGATAGGCGAGTGCTTCGCACACGTACGCGATCTTGCGTTCTTTCGTGGCATCCTTGACGGCTGGAATGGTCCAGCTTCCGTTTTGGTACATCCGTGCGATGACCACGCGCTGCAAGTACTTCGGCCGTTTGCCGTGCCGACCGTTGCTTGTCTGCGCTGTCTCCGCGCCACCCGCACCGGCGAGCTCTGAGTCGTCGATCCGATCCGGCGACGCGCCGGGGACATCCGCGCGTGTCACCGCGAATGTCATCGTCGCCACTACCGCCAGCACACTGAGAGCGGATCCACCAATTCGTGAAACCCGACGGGCAGACCCCATCGCCCCTACCTTCCTTACCGCTGGTTGACGACGCCATCGCGCCGCCCAGTGATCAACGTTCAGGAAGTCTTTACGGTGCGCGGAGGGGCCCGCTAGCCTTACCCGCTGTTCGGGAACGCAGCGGGAACGTCGGAGTGTCGACCTGCGTAAACACATGTTCCCGGGAACGAGATGGGGACGGCTGCGGTGGCGAGATCCGATATTCCGGCGGACGTGCCGGAGGCGGTCCGGCCGTGGGCCGAGCAGCTGCGCGCACTCGCCGACGCGACGGGCCTGCGGTCGCAGGCGCAGTTGGCCGGCGCACTGCACGTCGGCAGGGCCACGATGAGTCGATACCTGTCCGCTGAACGGCTGCCGGACCGATCGACGGTCGACAAGCTCGTCGAGCTGGCTCGGCAACATGGCGGATCCGTCGACGAGCCGGCTCTCTTTCGCGCCTACGAGACGGCGGAAAGAGATTTCGCCGACCGGCGGCGTCGTGGTCGGGAAACGGCGTCGGCGAATGCAGAGACGGACGTCGTACCTCAGGTCAAACGAACCCGTGCATCGACCCTCGTCAAGTTCGGTATCGTCGCGGTGGTCGCGGCAGCGGCGGTGGGCGTTGCCGTCGTCGTCAACGCATCACGAGCCGATGAGCCACTAACCCCTCAGGCGCAAGCCAGCACGACCTGCATCGGTAAATCCTGCGCGGACAGGATCCACAAAGCGCAGGGCTGCGACGACGACGCCCGACCGCTCGCCGGCCGCGACAACGCGACCACGATCATCGAAGTGATGTACAGCAACAACTGCCAAGCCGCGTGGGCAAAGGCCAAAGGCGCGCCGCCTGGATCGGTCATCAAAATTACGGACGGCAACGGTCTCAATCAGCGCGCTCAAGCACCGGCCGACAAATCTGGGCCGAGACCAACGCGCATGCTGTCGGCGCCGGTCGGCACACGTCTCACGGCATGCATCATCACGGGCAGCCAGCGAATCTGCACGGAGACAATCGAGGTAGGCGCCTCGTAGGACTTCAGCCGTGGTCGTGACTCTGCGTTTCGGGGCATTGGTCCATCCGCCTGAACTTGCGTCCGGGCCATCCAACCGAGCCGTTGTTGATCACTACGCTGGGCCGGCCCCGTAGCAAACTCACGTCCCTGGGAGTTCCATGACCACCGCCAGTGAAGCGCCGGACATCCTGTCCCCGGAGTTCGCGATGGACCCCTACAGCGCGTACCGCGCCATGCTGGACACCGCACCGCTGGTGTGGAACGAACCCATGCAGAGCTACATCGTCTCGCGGTACGAGGACGTGGCCCGGGCCTTCAAGGAACCCGTCTACACCACGAACAACTACGACTGGCAGCTCGAACCCGTGCACGGGCGGACCATCGTGCAGATGGACGGTCGCGAGCATTCCGTGCGCCGCGCGCTAGTGGCGCCCGCATTTCGTGGCAACGAGCTCGAGCAGAAGTTCCTGCCGGTCATCGAGCGCAACGCGCGCGAGCTCATCGACGGCTTCCGGGACAAGGGAAGCGCCGACCTCGTGACGGATTTCGCACGGCACTTCCCGATCAACGTCATCGTCGACATGCTCGGGCTGGACCGCGACGACCAGGCGCGTTTCCAGCGCTGGTACACGTCGATCATCGCGTTCCTGAGCAACCTGAGCCAGGACCCCGACGTCGCGGCCGACGGCCTGCGCACCCGCGCGGAGCTCGCGGAGTACATGATCCCGATCATCCAGCACCGGCGGGAGAACCTCGGCGACGACCTGCTGTCCACGCTGTGCGCGGCCGAGGTCGAGGGCACCCAGATGGACGACGAGGACATCAAGGCGTTCGTGAGCCTGCTGCTCGCCGCCGGCGGCGAGACCACCGACAAGGCCGTCGGGAGCACGTTCCGCAACCTGCTCGACCACCCCGACCAGCTGGCGGCGGTGCGCGCGGACCGCACGCTCATCCCGCGCGCCTTCGCGGAGACGCTGCGATTCTCCCCGCCCGTGCACATGATCATGCGACAGCCCGCCGAGGCGGTGACGGTCAGCGGCGTGTCCATCCCCGCGGGCAGCACCGTGACATGCCTCATCGGCGCGGCGAACCGGGACCCGCGGCGGTTCGCGAACCCGGACTCGTTCGACATCTTCCGCGACGATCTGCCGACCAACACGGCGTTCTCGGCCGCGGCGGGCCATCTGTCCTTCGCACTCGGCCGCCACTTCTGCGTCGGCGCGTTGCTGGCCAAGACCGAGGTCGAGGTGGCCAGCAACCAGCTGCTGGACGCGATGCCGGACCTCGCGCTGGCCGAGGACGCGGGCCCCGTCGAGCGCGGCGTGTTCACCCGCGGCCCGGCGTCGCTGCCGGTCCGCTTCACCCCGGTGAGCTAGGGCCCGAGTCGCAGATCATCATGTGAGTCCCGGTTTCGGGGAGGCGGTTACCGCACGTAGCCCGGGGTGAAGGTCACCGGCAGTGCGGTCAGCCCGCGCATCCACACCGACTGGCGCCACACCAGAGCCTCGCCCGGCACCGCGAGCGTCAGATCCGGCAGCCGATCCAGCAGCACCTCGATGCTCGTCCTCGTGATCACCTCGGCGAGCTCGGGTGCCGGGTAGGGGCAGCCGTGCTCGCCGTGCCCGAAGGACAGCTGCGCGCGGTTGCCCAGCGCGCCGCCCTCACCCGGGCGCACCTGCGGATCCGCGTTCGCCGCGGCGAGGCCGAGCACGAGCAGGTCGCCGGCGCGCACGCGCTGCCCACCCAGCATCGTGTCCCGGGTGGCGAAGCGGCCGATGAAGTTCTGTGTCGGCGTGTCGTGCCACAGCACCTCGTTGAGCGCCTGACCGACACTCGCCCGGCCGCCGGACAAGGATGTGGCGAACCGGTCGTCGGTGAGCATCAGGCGGACGGTGTTGCCGATCCAGTTGGTGGTGGGCTGGTGCGCCGCGGCCAGCACCACGAGCAGGTCGAGCACGATCTCCTCGTCGGTCAGGCCACCCTCGTTCGCGAGCAGCCGCGACGGCACGTCGGGACCGGGGTAGGCGCGCTTGCCCGCGACCAAGTTCTGCATGGCCTGCTGCACCCGCCCGTACGCCTCCATCGACTCGGGGCCGGAGGAGTCCACGGAGACCGTGAGGTCACGGACCAGGTTCGGAGTGTCCGCTTCGGACATACCGCACATGAAGGCGGCCGCCCGCAACGGGATCCGCTGGGCGTACTGCGAGACGAGGTCCGCCTCGCCGCTGCCGGCGAACTCGTCGATCAATCGGTCGGCGATCTTTTCGCAGTGCGCGCTCAGCTCGAACTGGTCGACCAGGTCGAGTGCGTCGCTGATCGCGCCGGCCCGCCGCCGGTGCTCCGCCCCCTCGGTGAACATCACCGACGGGTTGTGGACCACGTAGGCCAGCAGCGGCCAGTCCGGCGGCACGCGGTCCCAGGCGTTCCAGCGCCGGGTGTCCCGGGCGAACTGCTGGGAGTCGGTGGTGACTTGGTGGACCTCGCGGTACCCGCACACGAACCACGCCGGCACGTCGCCCTCGAGCAGCACCGGCGCGACCGGCCCGTGCTGGCGCCGCAGCTGCGTGTACAGCGCGGCCGGGTCGCTCTCGAACTTGGGGCCGTACAAGCGGATCCGCCCATCCTGAGCGGCGCCGATGGGTTCGGTGTGGGGCTGGACATCGGTCATGGGGTGGTCTCCCGGGCGGAGGTCAAGGCGTAGAGACGGTTGACTAGGGCGAGCAACACTCGCTTGGCCGACTGACGGTCGCGTGCGTCGCAGTCGACCAGCGGCACGTCCTCGGACAGCGACAACGCGTCACGGACGGCGGTCAGGTCGACGGTCGACCCGGGAAAGTTGTTGCACGCCACGATGAACGGCGTGCCGTGGTGCTCGAGCCGGTCGATGGCGTACCAGGAGTCGGAGATCCGCCGAGTGTCCACCAACACGACCGCGCCGAGCGTGCCGGCGAACAGCTTGTCCCACAGGAACCAGAACCGCTCCTGGCCGGGTGCGCCGAACAGGTAGAGCACCATCTCCTCGTTCAGCGTGATCCGGCCGAAGTCGAACGCGACGGTGGTGGTGGTCTTGCCGGTCGCGCCGCTGTTGTGATCGACGCCGGCCCCGGCCTGGGTCATGACCTCTTCGGTGGACAGCGGGCGGATCTCGCTCACCGCCCCGACCAGCGTGGTCTTGCCGACCCCGAAACCGCCGACGACCACGATCTTCACGCCGTCGGCCGCCGTGCCGTGCAGCGGCGCGCGGTCGAGGCCGGGCGGGCGGCTGGGCAGGTCGAGGTCAGAGATTCTCGAGTCCAACGAGCACCTTCCTCAGGAAGTCGGCGTCGGGCAGCGTTGTGCCGACCCGGGTCGAGGACGGGTTCCGGGCGCTGAGCTGGCCCGCGTCGAGCAGGTCCGACAGCAGGACCTTCACCACGCTCACCGGCAGGGCGAGGTCCGCGGAGATCTCGACGACCGCGGTGGGGGAGCGGCACAGCTGCAGGATCCTGACGTGCTCGGACTGCATGCCACGGGTCGGCTCGGCCCTGCTCACGATCAACGTGACCAGGTCCAGCTGGTGATGGTCCGCGCGGCTTCGCCCGCGGGTGAGCGTGTAGAGCCGGTCCGGACCCTCGTTGTCGAGCTTCCGACGGATCATGCGGACGGGCTGTGGTGCGCGGACTCGCGCGGCGGTGCGGTCAGGTGCGCGCCGATCTGCTCGATCATCTCGTTCATCTTGTGCCCGATCAGACCCACGTCCGCGGTGTCGGCGGCCAGCACCGCGAGATGAGCACCCGCGCCCGCCTCGACGATGAACAGGATTCCGCCGTGGAACTCGGTCATGGACTGGCGCACTCCGCCGGAGCCGTCGCCGAACTCGGCCGACGCGCCATGCGAGAGCGCCTGCACGCCTGCCGCGATCGCGGCGAGCTGGTCCGCCTTGTCCATGTTCAGCCCGCTGGTGTGGCAGAGCTTGAGCCCGTCGCGGGAGAGCACCAGGGCGTGCGTCGCGCCGGGAGTGTTGCCCACCAGGTTCTCCAGCAACCACTCGAGACTCGAGTTAGTCGTGGTCATCGGGATTCGTCCTCCGAAGGTCCGTTGGCGGAGCTGCTGTCGGGCGTGCCGGCGGCCTCGGGCCTGTCGGTCCGGCCGACCTGGTGGAAGGCGCTGAACCGGGCGGCCATGTCCGGCCGGGAGCCGGCGGGCCGCGGCGCCTCGTCGGGTGGTCCGGCGTCGGCGGTCCGGGTCGCGGCCGCCAGGGTCTGCC
>NZ_JBOHGA010000162.1:0-15250 GCF_050699915.1 Actinophytocola sp. | reverse complement strand
GGGCGGTGGAGCCGCGTGGTGCGCGCCGCGGGGGTCGCGCTCGGGCATCCGATGGGAGCCGCCGTTCGCGCCGTTGCCGTTCGGCCGTGCGTGGTGCGCGCCGTTCGAGCCTTGCGCTCCGTTCGCGCCGGCCCTGCGACGGCCGGCGTTCGGGTCGTCGTCGTCCTCCCACAGCGGACTCCAGAAGCCGGTTCGCTCCTGGTGCTGGGCGCGGTTCGCGGACGAGTCAGGGTCGTCGCCAGTGGGCCACGCCGGCGAGCCGGGGCCTCGCCGGTGGCTGCGGTGATCGTTCACGTACAGGCCTCCCAGAGCGGCGCGATGGGCGGACGCGCCGTGCGGTGGTCATCTACGGCGTCGCGATCTCTCACTCGGCCGCCGTCCTTCTGCGTGGCTTGCGGTCCTCGAGTCCACGCGTACCCAGGACGTATGACTGCACCAGGTGGTTCCACCCGCAGGTACGACATACCTCCACCACATACACGGTGAACTCCTCGAAAAGGTTCGCCATCCTGGCGAGTTCCTCGGGGGCCCGCGCGGAGCCCGACGCGTGCTTCAACGCGTCACCATAGACCCAGGACACCCTGGTCAAGGGCTCTTTGCGACAGACGGGGCAGGTGACGTCGCTCGGCTCCCCGTGGAACTTCGCAGCGCGAAGCAGGTAGGGGTTGGCGTCGCACACCTCCATGGTGCCGACGCGGCCGGCGTAGACCTCCGCGAGCAGCGCTTTTCGCTGCAACGCGTAGTCGACGACCTGCCGCTGTGTTTGCACGCCCAACAGCGTACGCGGCGCCGTTATCACGTCGAGATGCTGTTTGGCCTACGGCGCGCGGGCGGCTGGCCACTCTGCGTCGTAGCCGTGATCTGACCAGCGATCATGTCCGGCAGTCGCCAGACGATCACAAATCGATGACGGATGCGCGGTGATCAAGGCCACGTTCACTCGCAGGAAGCCACCCTGATGTATCGGCGCGATATAGTGGCCCAGTAGGTCAGCGGCAAGGAAGGTAACCGGTGCTCGAGTTCGCGATCCTCGGGCTGTTGCACGAGGCCCCGATGCACGGCTACGAGCTGCGCAAGAGGCTCTCCGACTTGCTCGGCACGTTGCGGGCGTTCTCGTACGGTTCGCTGTACCCGACGCTACGCCGACTGCTGCGCGCCGGACTGATCGTCGAGGAGGTGCCGGCGGAGGAGACGGTTCGCAGTTGGGGAAAGCGGGCCAGGCGCGTGTACAAGCTGTCCGCCGAGGGCAAGGAGCGGTTCGCCGAGATGGCGGCCGATGTCGGACCGCAGGCCTACGACGACGAAGGCTTCGGCGTTCACATGGCGTTCTTCTCCCGCACGCCGGCCGACGTCAGGATGCGCATCCTGGAGGGCCGCCGGCGCCGGGTGGAGGAACGACGCGAGGGGTTGCGCTCCTCGATGGCACGGGCCGGCGAGCAGATCGATCGCTACACCCGTGAGCTCCACCGGCTCGGGCTCGAGCACAGCGAGCGGGAGGTCCGCTGGCTCAACGAGCTCATCGCGACCGAGCAGCGGGAGCAGAAGGAACCACAGGACAACGAACAGTGAGAAGGAGAACCGGCATGGGCGAACAGCGCCGCAATGTCCGGGTGGCCATCGTCGGCGTCGGCAACTGCGCCGCGTCGCTGGTGCAGGGCGTGCACTACTACCGTGACGCCGACCCGGCCGCCCGCGTTCCCGGCCTGATGCACGTGCAGTTCGGGGACTACCACGTGCGTGACGTCGAGTTCGTCGCCGCGTTCGACGTGGACGCCAAGAAGGTCGGCCGCGACCTCTCCGAGGCGATCGTGGCCAGCGAGAACAACACCATCAAGATCTGCGACGTGCCGCCGCTCGGTGTGACCGTGCAGCGCGGGCACACCTTCGACGGCCTCGGCGAGTTCTACCGGGAGATCATCACCGAGTCCGACGAGTCCCCCGTCGACATCGTGGCCGCCCTTCGCGAGTCGCGGGCCGACGTGCTGGTGTCCTACCTGCCCGTGGGCTCCGAGGAGGCGGACCGCTTCTACGCCCAGTGCGCGATCGACGCGGGGGTGGCGTTCGTCAACGCGCTGCCGGTGTTCATCGCCTCGGACCCGGAGTGGGCGGCCAAGTTCACCGAGGCCGGCGTGCCGATCGTGGGCGACGACATCAAGTCCCAGGTGGGCGCCACGATCACGCACCGGGTGTTGGCCAAGCTCTTCGAGGACCGCGGGGTCGAGCTGCTGCGTACGTACCAGCTCAACTTCGGCGGGAACATGGATTTCATGAACATGTTGGAGCGCAAGCGGCTGCAGTCGAAGAAGATCTCCAAGACCCAGTCGGTCACCTCGCAGATCCCGCACGAGATGGAGCGCGCTGCCGTCCACATCGGACCGTCGGACCACGTGCCGTGGCTGGACGACCGCAAGTGGGCCTACGTGCGGCTGGAGGGCAAGGCGTTCGGCGACGTGCCGCTGAACATGGAGTACAAGCTCGAGGTGTGGGACTCGCCCAACTCCGCCGGCGTGATCATCGACGCCGTCCGCGCCGCGAAGATCGCGCTGGACCGGGGCATCGGCGGGCCGATCCTGTCGGCCTCGTCGTACTTCATGAAGTCGCCACCGGAGCAGTACTCGGACTCCGAGGCCTACGACGCGGTGGAGAAGTTCATCGCCGGCGAGCTGGAGCGCTGATCGCGGGGCACACCAGGTCCGACTGAACAGGATGTTCGCGCGGCGTTCACCGGGACCTCTTGTTCCATCGAAGCTGCTTTCCTAGGGTCAGCGCGTTCCCACCTGACCAGGAGGCTTCGCGTGTCATCCCCCGAGAAATCCCGGCTCCTCCCGCTGCTGCCCAACCATCCGCTCGGGCGCGCCGCGGTCACCTGCCGCTACCGGTGCGGAAACGCCTGCGCCCACGAGGCGCCCAACAAGTCCGGCAACGCGTACTTCGGCGACGTGGTCGCGCAGGTCCTCGCCCGACGCAAGGTGCTCAAGGCCGGCGCCGTGGTCGCCGTGGCCGGGGCGAGCACGGCCGCGCTCGGCGCGGGTGGCGCGACGGCCGCACCTCGCCCGGTCGCCGGCGGTGGACAGGGCGATGGACATGGGCACGGCGGCACCGGTCTCGACTTCGAGCCGGTCGCGCCCAACACCGAGGACGCGGTGGTCGTCGCTCGCGGCTACGAGCACGAGGTGCTGATCCGCTGGGGCGATCCGGTCGTGCCGGGCGCCCCGGAGTTCGACTTCGCGAACCAGACCGCGGCCGCCCAGTCCAAGCAGTTCGGGTTCAACAACGACTTCTGCGGACTCGTTCCTGTGCCGGGCTGCCGCGACCGCTGGTTCATGGTCAACAACCACGAGTACTCCAGCGAGCTCTTCATGTTCCACGGCTACGACCCCGACAACCCGACCCGCGAGCAGTTCGAGGTCGGTCTTGCCGCGCACGGGCTGTCGGTCGTCGTGGTCGAGGAGAAGCGCCACGGCCGGCTCGGCGTCGTCATGGACCGGAAGTTCAACCGGCGGATCACGATGAACACGCCGTTCACCGTGCGCGGCCCGGCGGCCGGGTCCGACCTGCTCAAGACGTCGGCCGACCCGACCGGCACGGTCGTGCTCGGCACCATGAACAACTGCGCGGGCGGGGTCACGCCGTGGGGCACGATCCTGTCCGGCGAGGAGAACGTCAACCAGTACTTCGCCAACGCCGACGCCGTCACCGACCCGGAGGCCCGCGCCCGGCTGGCCCGCTACGGCTTCCCGGCCGCGGCGAGCGACCGCAAGTGGGAGCGCTTCGAGCGCCGCTTCGACCTGGCACAGGACCCGAACGAGGCGAACCGGTTCGGCTGGATCGTCGAGATCGACCCGCAGGACCCGAAGGGCAACCCGGTCAAGCGCACGGCGCTCGGCCGGTTCAAGCACGAGGGCGCGAACGTCATCGTGGCCAAGAACGGCCGGGTCGTCGCGTACATGGGCGACGACGAGCGGTTCGACTACCTCTACAAGTACGTCTCGGACGGCAAGTTCAAGCCCGGCGGCAGCCGTCACGCGCGCGAGCACAACAAGAAGCTGCTCGACCACGGCACGCTGTACGTCGCGAAGTTCACCGGCGACAGCCCGGTCTCGGAGATCGACGGCACCGGCCGGCTGCCCTCCGACGGCGAGTTCGACGGCTCCGGCGAGTGGATCCCGCTGGCGCGCGGCGACAGGTCCTTCGTGGACGGCTTCACCGCCGAGGAGGTCTACGTCTTCACCCGTCAGGCCGCGGACGCGGTCGGCGCGACGAAGATGGACCGCCCGGAGGACGTCGAGCCGAGCCTGAAGAGCGGCCGGATGTACGCGGCGCTGACCAACAACACCGACCGGGGCGCCGCCGGCAAGGAGGGGGCCACCGAGATCAACCCGCGGGTGGCGAACAAGCACGGCCACGTGCTGGAGCTGGAGGAGGCGCGCCGGGACAACACGGCGACGCGGTTCGCCTGGCAGCTGATGCTGGTGTGCGGCGACCCGAACTCGCCGGACACGTACTTCGCGGGGTACGACAAGTCACAGGTCAGCCCGATCTCCTGCCCGGACAACGTGGCGTTCGACAGCAAGGGCAACCTGTGGATTTCCACCGACGGCAACGCGCTCGAGTCGAATGACGGCCTGTTCGCGGTGCCGGTCGAGGGCCGCGAGCGCGGGCACGTGAAGCAGTTCCTGACGGTACCGATCGGTGCGGAGACGTGCGGCCCGGTCGTGCGGGACGACTTCGTGATGGTGTCAGTACAGCACCCGGGCGAGCTGGACGACGCCAGCGCGGACAACCCGCTGTCCCACTGGCCGGACGGCGGGGACAGCCAGCCGCGCGCGTCGGTCGTGGTGGTGCGGAAGAAGTAGCCCTACCTGCGGTCGGGCCGCGCTCCCCCGGGGCGCGGCCCTTTCGTAGTGTTGGCGCCATGACCGACCGGCCCCTCGCCCTGATCACCGGTGCGTCCCGAGGCATCGGCGCGGCCGTGGCCCGTGCCCTCGCGGACACCCACGACCTGCTGCTCGGCGGCCGCGACTCGGCCGCGCTCGCGGCGGTCGCGGCGGACCTGCCGAGCGCCCGCCCGTGGCCGGTGGAGCTGACCGACTACGCGGCCGTCGGCGAGTCGCTCGGCGGTGTCGACCGGCTGGACGTCCTCGTGCACTCGGCGGGCATCTCGCGGCTGGGCGCGCTGGCGGAGGTGACGGCGGCGGACTGGCGGGACTCGTTCGAGATCAACGTGGTGGCGGTCGCCGAGCTGACCAGGATGTTGTTGCCGGCCCTGCACGCGGCGTCGGGACACGTCGTACTGATCAACTCGGGTTCGGGCATCAAGGCGAACCCGCAGTGGGGCCCGTACGCGGCGAGCAAGTTCGCCCTCCGCGCGTACTCCGACGTCCTGCGCGCGGAGGAGCCGACGCTCCGCGTCACGTCGATCCACCCCGGCCGCACGGTGACGGACATGCAACGAGCGGTCCGAGCCTTCGAAGGCGGCGAGTTCGAACCGTCGAAGTACATGGACCCGAACTCGGTGGCCGCGATGATCCAGGCGGCGATCGCCACCCCACCGGACGCCCACGTCCACGAGGTGATCATCCGCCCCTGACCGCGGAACGGTCACAAGCGCCACTCGCGACCCGGAGTTGTCCACAGCCCAGCTCGCAGCCCCAGAACTGTCGCCCCTCACGACTAGAGTGGAAAGCGGGGGGCCCCCGCGGATCCCCGAGTTGTCCACAGGCTCCGGCGTCGGCGCCCGGTTCTGTCGGGGAGGCTCGGTACGCTGGATTTCGGGGGGCCGGAGGCCACCGACGATCTTGAACGGCCGCGTGGGTCAGCGGATGCGGCGGGTCACCTCGCCCGCCGCGGCCTGTGCCTTCATTCTGTCCACTGTGGTCGGTTCGTGGTCCGCGACCACCTGTTCGCCGGCTACCCAGACGTCCTGCACCAGGCGGGCGCCCGCCGCCCACACCAGGTTTGCCAGCAGGTGCTCGTCCGGCACGTCCAAGCCCGCGGAGAACGCCGGGTCGTCCACCCGCACGTGCACCACGTCCGCCCAGCGGCCCGCCTCCAACGCGCCGATGTCGTCCCGGCCCACCGCCTCGGCACCGCCGCGGGTCGCCAGCAGCAGGGCGTCCGTCGCCACCAGCGCGGTGGGGTCCATCGTGGACAGTCGGGCCAGGAGTACGGCCAGGCGCATCTCCTCCCACAGGTCCAGGTCGTCGTTGCTGGCCGGGCCGTCCGTGCCGAGGCCGACCCGCACCCCGCCCGCCAGCATGGCCGGTACCCGGGCGATCCCCGACGTCAGCTTCGCGTTCGAGCCCGGGCAGTGCGCCACCCCGACTCCGGCGCCGGCGAGCACCGCGATGTCCTCATCGGACAGATGGACCGCGTGTGCCGCCAGCACGCGGCCGCCGAACAGGCCGAGCTCCGCGAGCATCCGCGGCACCGAGCCGTACCTGGCGCGCTGCTCGGCGTCCTCCTCTGCCGACTCCGCCACGTGGATCAGCACCAGCGCGTCCCGCGCCCGCGCCGCCTCGCCGACCATCGTCAGCGCCGCCGGCGGCAGCGTGTACCCCGAGTGCGGGCCGTAGCCCAGCTCGATGCGACCGTGCGTGCCGAGGAACCGGCCGTCGACGTCGATGCGGGCGCTGACCTCGTCCAGCTGCGCCCGCCAGTCGTGGCCCGGAGTGTCCACGATGGCCGGACCGAGCAGCGCGCGCTGCCCGGTCGCCGACAGCGCGCGCACCACATGGTCCGTGTGGAAGTACTGCTCGACGCTCGTGGTGATCCCGCCGCGCAGCATCTCCACCGAGCCCAGCAGCATGCCCACCTCGACGTCCGCCGGGGTCAGCTTCGCCTCGGCCGGCCAGATGATCTCCCGCAGCCAGCGCAGCAGCGGAAGGTCGCCACCCATGCCGCGCAGCACGGTCATCGGGCTGTGCGCGTGGGTGTTGACCAAGCCTGGCAGCAGGATGCCCGGCACCGACCGGACCGGGTCGGCCGTCGCGGGCGCGTCGGCGAACGGGCCGACGTAGCCGAGCCGGCCGTCCGGCAGCACGTCCACGACGGCATCGCGCAGTACCGAGCAGGCGGGGTCACAGGGCAGGACGATGGGGGCACGCAAACGCATGCGCGCGATCCTGCCAGGACGCTCAGCGCGCCGTTTCGTCGTCCCACGCGACGAACGCCGGCCGGCCCGACCCGGCCGTCGCGGGCAGGAAACCGTCCACCGAGTGCTCGATCGCCACGCCGGCCGCGTCGAACGAGTGCACCACCGCGCGGTTCAGCTCCACGGCCGCCCGGTCCCGCCACAGCGTCCGCTCCGACGACACGTCCAGCCCGAGTCGCTCGGCGATGTGGCGCACCAGCCCGTAGGCGGCGTCGTCGGCCAGCACGTCCTCGCCGATCGCCTGGCAGATGTAGATCCCGTTGTACGGCGCCGCCGGGTAGGTGACGCCGCCGATCACCAGCCGCATGTTGCTGATCACCGGCACCGCGGGCCAGCGCAGCCCCAGCCCCACGAACCACGGCAGGTCCGGATGCTCCAGCGGCACCTCGCGTACGACGTCGCGCGGCAGCGGGTGCAGCGAGACGCCCTCGTGCGCGGTCTGCACTACCAGCGGCAGCTTGTCGAACGCGCTGCGCCCGGTCGGCGGTCGCCAGCCCAGCCGGCACACGACGTTGGTGAAATCGATGTAGCGCCGGTCGCCGATCACCCGACCCGGCTCGGCGTAGCCCGCGTACCGGACCAGCTGGTCGTTGCGGATCCGCGGGCCCGGCCGCCACGGGGTGTCCGGTGCGAACACGCTGACCATCGGCCGCACCCGGCCGCCGTTCGTCGCGGCGCGCAGGTGCTGCACGCACTGCGCGGCCACCTCGGCGTTGTCCCGGATCTCCCGCAGGTCACGGACGAGCAGGCCGCGCCACGGCACGTCGGCCGGGCACCAGCCGCTGTCGCGCAGCGCAAGCCGGGCGCCGAAGGCCAGCTCGGCGGGCTTGTGCCGGTAGGTGCCGGTGGCGGCGATCTCCGCACGCACCTTCGCGAGCCGCGCCTCGATCTGGCCGGCGTTCGGGCGCGCACTGTGGAACGCGCGCAGGAACTCCTCGGCCTCGGCGTAGGCGGACGCGGACCGGCGGGCGGATGCGCCGTAGTCGCCGGGTTGTTGCGGGGGTCGCCCGGCGGTGGCGAGAGGTCGTGGGGGCTGGAAGGCCTCGTCGCGCAGTGCGGTCACACCTGTGGGTATCGGCCCCGCTAGGGGCGGGCTCGATTACCTGGTCGTGTGGTATCTGCGGACGTAGCACTACGCTCGGTGGACGGCAAAGCGGACAATTCAGACTTGTTCGAAGATCAGGTCCCGACTGACCCGCCCGGCCTCCTCGGCCCGGCTCTCGAACTTCGTCCGCGGGCGCCACTCCGGTCGCGGCGCCCAGCCGCCGGGCGCCGCCGAGTAGACGTTGCGCAGCGACGGCTCGGCCGTGCAGACGGCGAGCATCTGCTCGGCGTACTCGGCCCAGTCGGTCGCCAGGTGCACCCGGCCGCCAGGCTCGAGCCGGGACGCGACCAGCGCCATGAACTCCGGCTGCACGAGCCGGCGCTTGTGGTGCTTCTTCTTCGGCCAGGGGTCCGGGTAGAAGATCCGCACGCCGGCGAGCGAGGCCGGGGCGAGGTGCGCCCCGAGCAGGACGACCGCGTCGCCGCGCAGCAGCCGGAGGTTCTCGATGCCCATGGTCTCGACGCGCATCATCAGCTGCGCGAGGCCGGCCTGGAACACGTCGACGGCCACGTAGTTGAGCTCGGGGGCGGCCTGCGCCAGTGCGGCCGTGGTCTCGCCCATCCCGGGCCCGATCTCCAACAGCGCCGGCGCCGAGCGGCCGAACCACTCGGCGACGTCGAGCGGGCCGGCCGGCAGCGTCGCGACGTCGCGGCCCAGCGCCGGCCACAGCCGGTCCCAGGCGCGGGTCTGGCCGACGGTCATCCGGCCGCCGCGGTTGACGAAGCTGACCACCGTGCGGCGGTGGGTCAGGTCGGAGGGCGAATCCACCCGCGAGAGCCTAGGGCACATCTAACGGATCTCCGGCCGCGCGATTCGCGCCCAGCCGGCCCCTGGCCGCGTTGTCACAATGGCCGAGTACGCCCGGTACGAGGCCATCGCTCCGCCTTGCCAGGAACCGGCTGGATCACGAATCGCATCGACCAAGATCCGCCAGACGCGCCCTAGGCGGGCGGCAGCGCCTCCAGGTGCGCGAGGTTCGCGCGCAGGTCGGCGAGCCCTCGCACGGGCATCGGGTCCGGGGTCTTGCCGGAGTGCGCGGGGTAGACGTCGAGCCAACCGGGGTGGCGGTCGGTGAGCATCAGGGTCGTGGGCACACCCGGTTCGGTGAGCCTTCGCTCCGAAGGGACGAACTCCCAGAATCCGGAGTCTCCATCGGTGTTCCAGGGCACGTAGACCCAGCCCGTGCGCGCGGAGAGCAGCTTGGCGGTCCGGTCCTCCACGGCGAAGCCCTCGACGCGGGTGTCCAGGTTGCCGGCCGCGATCGCCCGCAGCCACCAGGGTGCGGGCGCGGTCGGATCAGCCGTGCGGATCCGCTGGTAGAGGGCGACCACCTGCTGCTCGGGTGCCCGGTGCAGCCACGACCGGCGCGCCTGCGCGGGCACCGTGGCGTCCTCGCCGCCCCACTGCTCGATCGCTTGTGACCACTCGAGGCCGATCATCGGCTCGACACGTAAGGTGCCGGCGGTCGAAGGGGATGACATCGACGACTGGTTGGACGAGCGACGTTGCTCAGCCGCGGAAGCGGCTTCGGGAAACGGGCCGGTGTCAACCACCGTCACAAGTCCACCTCCAAGGACACCCCACGTATGGAGCAAGGCGCGATCGGGACTGCTCAGTTTCGATATCACTCTCCGAGCAGGCCGCTTGTCCGCCTCCTGTGGCTGAGGTCACAGTGACTTAACGTGGTCTTAACCACGCCGTTCGGTGTACAACACATGGCCCCGTCCACCTCGACCATCGGACTTAGGTGGCCACCCGTTACCGGTTCGCGACATTTCAGGCTATCTAACGGCTGTCTTCATTCGAATGGCCGTACGCGCGCAAGAGCCCGGGCCACCCCCCGCAAGGTGACCCGGGCTCTCCCCCTGCTACCGCGGTCCGCCGGCTCGCGCTCCCCACGCGCTCCCGCCCTCGGACCGCGGCGTGCTCACGCGTCCCGCTTGTTCGCGGTGACCACCCCGATGATCAACAGCACCAGTGCGAAGCCGGCGAAGTAGGCGAGCGCCCACCACGGGCCCAGCTCGGCGGCCGACGGGGGCGGACCCTCGCCGATGGGGCGACCAGTCGCGTCGGGGTTCCCGGTGATGAACTTGTCGGCCACGTAGAAGGGCATCCACTTCTGGATGTCGTCGCCGACCTTGGGGATCAGCACGACCAGGCTCTCCACCAGCAACGCATAGATCAGGATCGCCGACACGGCGCCGGCCGAGTGGCGGATGAGCAGGCCCACGGCCACGGCGATGATCGCGGTGATCGCGTAGATCAGGCCGATGCCGGCCACGGCACGCCACTCGTAGGCGGTGTCGATGCCGAGGTTGGCGCTCGGCTGGATCAGCTTCGCGATCCCCACCGAGCCGAACGCGGCGATCTCGCCGATCAGCCCGGCGAACAGCGCCACGACTGTGGCCTTGGAGAGCAGCGTGGCCGTCCGGTTCGGGATCGCCTGGAACGTGGCCTTGATCGTGCCGAAGCGGTACTCGGTGGTGATCGCCAGCGTGGCCATCACCATGATCACCATCAGGCCGAAGTTGTAGCCGAACTGTGTCGAAGCGATCGTCGGTGTGTTCTCGGTGTCGACCCCGGCGATCAGCGCGGCGAAGCCGACGGTGACCGCGAGGGCGGCCAGCGTGCACCACAGCGGCGAGCGCGTGGTGAAGAGCTTGATGCGTTCAACGGCGAGCAGAGTCATCGGTTCACTTCCCGGCAGGCATGAGGTCGGCGGCGGCAGCCTCGGGGTCGCCCCCGTTGGTGGCTTGGTACTCCACGGAGTCGCCGGTGAGCTGGATGAAGGCCTCCTCGAGCGAGCCGCGCTGCGGGCTCAGCTCGTGGAGCACCACGCTGTTCGCGGCGGCGAGCTCACCGACGGCGGCACTGTCCATTCCGGTCACGACGAGGCTGTCGCCCTCGTCCCGGAGGGTGGCGCCGTGCTGGCCCAACGCCGTACGCAGCTGCGCGATCTGCGGACTGCGCACCACGACGGTGTTCTCGGTCGCCTGCGCGACGAAGTCCTCGGTGCTGCACTGCGCGATCATCTGACCACGGCCGATGACCACGAGCTCCTGCGCGGTCAGCGCCATCTCCGAGAGCAGGTGGCTGGACACGAACACGGTCCGGCCCTCGTCGGCCAGCCGGTGCATGAACCGGCGGATCCATAGGATGCCCTCCGGGTCGAGGCCGTTGACCGGCTCGTCGAACAGCAGCACCTGCGGGTCGCCGAGCAGCGCGGCCGCGATGCCGAGCCGCTGGGACATGCCGAGCGAGAACCCGCCGGCCCGGCGGTTCGCGACACCGGTCAGGCCCACGATGTCGAGCACCTCGTCGACACGCTTGGCCGGCAGCTTGTTGGACCGCGCGAGCCAGCGCAGGTGCGCGCGGGCCGAGCGGTTGGGGTGCACCCACTTCGCGTCCAGCAGCGCGCCGACCGTGCGCAGCGGGTTGTGCAGCTCCTGGTAGCGCTTGCCGTCGATGCGGACGCTGCCGGCGTTGGGCGCGTCCAGCCCGAGGATCATGCGCATGGTGGTCGATTTCCCGGCGCCGTTCGGGCCGAGGAAGCCGGTGACCCGACCGGACTGGACGGTGAAGGACAGGTCGTCCACCGCGACCGTCTTCCCGTAGCGCTTGGTGAGGCCAACTGCCTCGATCATGGTCTCTCCCTGATTCGTCTTGTCCCCGTGCCGCAAATACTGGCGGTGTACGGGCTTTTCGCACGTCCACCTGTGGTCGCCAGTTCAGGTCAACTTCTGGGAGTAGCGTCCATCAGCCAAAAGGGTGGTGTATCCGTTACGACCCTGAGTCCGACCCTGATTCGCGGTCACCCCCAGGTAGGGGTCGCGCCGGAGTCTGGCCTACCGCGGCTGAGCGGGTTCTCAGAAATCGCCGGGCCTGACCAGGCCCGTCTCGTAGGCGAGCACCACGGCCTGCACCCGGTCCCGCAGGTCCAGTTTGGACAGCACGCGGCCGACGTGGGTCTTCACCGTGGCCTCGGAGAGGAAGAGCTTGCGGGCGATCTCGGTGTTGGACAGCCCCTGCGCGATCAGCAGCAGGACCTCGCGCTCCCGGTCGGTCAGCACGTCCAGCACGGCCGCGTCGCGCAGCTGGCCGCCGGCCGAGCCGAGGAACCGGTCCAGCAGCCGCTTCGTCACGCTCGGCGAGACGACCGCGTCGCCGCTCGCCACCGCCCGCAGCGCGGACACGAGCTGCACCGACGGCGTGTCCTTGAGCAGGAACCCGCTGGCCCCGTTGCGCAGCGCGGACAGCGCGTACTCGTCGAGGTCGAACGTCGTCATCACGAGCACCTTGGCGAAACCCTGCGCGGTGATCAGCTTGGTGGCCTCGACCCCGTCGAGCACCGGCATCCGCACGTCCATCAGCACGACGTCCGGGCGCAGGTCGCCGGCCAGCTCCACGGCCTCCCTGCCGTTGCCGGCCTCGCCGACGATCTCCATGTCCTCCTGCGCGCCGAGCACCATGCGGAACCCGACGCGCATCAGCTCCTGGTCGTCGACCAGCACCACCCTGATCACAGGGACAAACTAGCCGCCCTCAGTCCGCGGCGAGGGGCAGCCGGGCCCGAACCTGCCAGCCGCCGCCGGGCCGCGGCCCCGCGTCGAGCGAGCCGCCGAACACCAGAGCTCGCTCGCGCATGCCGATCAGCCCGTTGCCGCCGGACACCCCGACCAGCGTGCGCGTGCTGTGCCGGCCGTCGTCGGAGATGTCCAGGCACACCTCGTCGCCGGTCCGCTCCACCCGCACCATGGCCTTCGTGCCCGGGCCCGCGTGCTTGAGCGAGTTGGTCAGCGCCTCCTGCACGATCCGGTAGATTCCGAGGCCCACGCCGGCGGGAAGGTCGTCCACGTCGCCGACGATCTCCAGCCGCACCGGCAGGCCCACCGCACGCACCCGCTCGGCCAGCTCGGACAGCGACTGCGTGCCCGCCGGCTGCGGGGTCAGGTCGCCGTCGCCCTCCTCGCTGCGCAGCACGCCCAGCAGCCGGCGGAGCTCGGCCAGTGCCTCCCGGCCGGTCGAGGAGATCGTGCGGACCGCCCGCTCGGCGAGCTCGGGCTGCGTGTGCACCGCGTACGTGGCGCCGTCGGCCTGCACGACGATCACGCTCACCGCGTGTGCGACGACGTCGTGCAGCTCGCGGGCGATCCGCGCCCGCTCGGCCGCCACCGCCATCCGCGCCTGGTGGTCCCGCTCGACCTCCAACAGTGCGAGCCGCTGCTCCACCTCCGCCTGGTAGGCGCGCCGCGCGCCGACGAACTCGCCGAGCGCCCAACAGAAGGCGAGCGCCAGCGCCGTCACGATCGACGTGACGACCCATTGCTGGCGCATCTGATCCAGCACGGTCAACTGCACGGCCGTGAGCACCATGTTCGCGACCGCGTAGAGCGTCGCCGGCTTGCGGCCCACGTAGGCGACCAGCGTGTAGAGCGCGATGCAGGTCGTCAACAGGCCCGCCACGCCCAGCTCGAGCGAGGTGTGCGGGATGCCGATCAGCAGCGTGAGGTAGGCGACCGCGACCGGGTACCTGCGCCGGTACACCAGCGGCGCCACCACGCCCAGCACGATCGGCAACGACACGTACCACGGCGCCGGCGCGGCGTTCTCCGCCGCGGACGCGATGTAGATCAGCGCGTCGAAGCAGGCGAGCAGGCCGGCGAGCAGGCTGTCACCCACCATCGGGTGGGCCTTCATCCACAGGCTGAACCGGCGCACGGACCCAGCGTAGGCAGCCGGCGCGTACCTCGGCGTCACACGCGGGTCGCACTGTTGGTCCACCCCGAGGTTGACCCGTGCGCTAGCTTTGTATCAAACACTCGATACAAAGAGGTGCGGCGTGGACTCCATGTGGCTGTCGAACACGCTCCTGCCCGCGCTCATCGCCGCGGCGGTGCTGTTGCTCGTGCTCTGGCCGACCAAGCAGAGCGGGCGACGGCTGCTGCGGAACTGGGGCCTCGCCGAGCCGACCGAGCAGCAGATCGCCGTGGCGGTCCGGTACCTGTGGCAGCGCCGGATCCTCTATGTCGTGCTCATCGTGGCGCTCCCGCCCGCGGTCAGCCTGGTCCTGCCCGCCGTGGACAACAACCCGTGGCCGGCGAACATCGTCGTCCTGCTGCTGGCCGCGATGTTGATCGCCGAGCTGGTCGCCGTCGTGCGTCCGGTGCGCGGGGTGCGGGTGGCCTCGCTCGATCCGCGTGGCTGGCGCGACCTGGTGCCGCGCTGGGCGGTCGTGGTGCTCGCCGGCCTGGCGTCCGTGGTCGTGGCGCTGGTCGTGCTCGGGCTGGCCGCGCAGCCGTGGGCCGACCGGTACGCGGCCGAGCTGCCGGCCGGTGGGAGCCGCGAGGCGGTCGAGTCCGACCTGGGCACCCAGACCCGGCTGGTCGAGCCGACCGGCTGGGCCACGCTCGCCGGCGTCGTCGTGTGCCTGGCCGTCGTGGCGGTGGTGGTGCTCCTCGCCGTGCGGCGGCCCGCGGTGGCCGACCCCGCGGTCGATGCCGCGCTGCGGACCCGGACCGCACGGGTCGCCGTGGGCATCGGGATGGGCTGGCTCGCCGGGCTGGTGTTCGAGGCGCAGAGCCGGCTCGGGTTCCTGCTGACCGCGGGCGCGGGCGTCGGTCGGGTGCCGGACCGGCCCGGCTGGCTGGACTCCGGCCTTGGGCCGATCTACGACATCCTCGGGTTCGCCGTGTTCGTCGTGGCCGTCGGCTGTTGGCTGCTGGTGGCCGCGCCGAGCCGTGGCGCCCTCGCGCGCAGCGGACGGTGACCGCACCGAGGGTCGTCGTCGACCCGGACAGCGGGGTCGCGCCGTGGCGGCAGGTCCGCGACCAGCTGACCCACCTCGTGCGGACGGGCGCGCTGCCGGTGGGCAGCCGGCTGCCGGCCATCCGCCAGCTGGCCGGTGACCTCGGGCTCGCCGCGGGCACGGTCGCGCGGGTGTACCGCGAGCTGGAGGCGGCCGGCGTGCTGCGCACCGCGCGGCGGGCCGGCAC
>NZ_JBOHGA010000161.1:0-15334 GCF_050699915.1 Actinophytocola sp. | reverse complement strand
GGGCACCACTCCGACCAGCACCGAGGCCGGTCGGGCCGCCGCCGAGGCGAGTGCCGCGAGCGCCGCCTCGCAGCAGGCCGACAGCGCCGCGACGGAGACCGTCGCGCCCGAGGCGCCGTCGGTGAACGGGAACGGCAACGCGAACAACGGGGAGGGCTGAGCCGTGCTCATCCCACGCAAGGTTCGCCACCGCAAGCAGCACCACCCCAAGCGCGGCGGTGCGGCCAAGGGTGGCACCAAGGTCAGCTTCGGTGAGTTCGGGATTCAGGCGCTCACCTCTGCCTACGTGACCAACCGGCAGATCGAGTCCGCTCGTATCGCCATCAACCGGCACATCCGTCGTGGCGGCAAGGTGTGGATCAACATCTTCCCGGACCGGCCGCTGACGAAGAAGCCCGCCGAGACCCGCATGGGTTCCGGCAAGGGCTCGCCGGAGCACTGGATCGCCAACGTGAAGCCCGGCCGGGTCATGTTCGAGCTGAGCTTCCCGAACGAGACGGTCGCCCGTGAGGCGCTGACTCGTGCGATCCACAAGCTCCCGATGAAGTGCCGCATCGTGACGCGTGAAGGTGGTGACTTCTGATGGCCGCTGGTACTCAGGCCGCCGAGATGCGTGAGCTCAACGACGAGGAGCTGGTACTGCGCCTGCGGGAGTCGAAGGAAGAGCTGTTCAACCTTCGGTTCCAGATGGCCACCGGGCAGATGGACAACAACCGGCGGCTGCGTACGGTCCGGCACGACATCGCCCGGATCTACACCGTGATGCGTGAGCGCGAGCTGGGCCTCTCGGTGTCGCCCGACGACGTGACGACTGATGAAGGTGCCGCATGAGCGAGACAACCGACACGCCGCAGCAGGCGCGCGGCCGGCGCAAGGTCCGTGAGGGCCTCGTCGTGTCCGACAAGATGAACAAGACGATCGTGGTCTCGCTCGAGGACCGCAAGAAGCACCCGCGCTACAGCAAGGTGCTGCGGTCCACGACGAAGGTCCAGGCGCACGACGAGGAGAACTCGGCCGGCGTCGGCGACCGCGTGCTGCTGATGGAGACCCGTCCGCTGTCTGCCACCAAGCGCTGGCGGCTGGTGGAGATCTTGGAGAGGGCAAAGTGATCCAGCAGGAGTCGCGACTGCGCGTCGCCGACAACACGGGTGCGAAGGAGATCCTCTGCATCCGCGTGCTCGGCGGGTCCGCGCGGCGCTACGCGGGCATCGGCGACATCATCGTCGCCACGGTCAAGGATGCGATGCCGGGCGCCGGGGTGAAGAAGGGCGACGTCGTCAAGGCGGTCATCGTCCGCACCAGCAAGGAGAAGCGCCGGCCGGACGGGTCCTACATCCGCTTCGACGAGAACGCCGCCGTGCTGATCAAGCCGGACAACGAGCCGCGCGGGACCCGCATCTTCGGACCGGTCGGTCGCGAGCTGCGCGACAAGAAGTTCATGAAGATCATCTCGCTGGCTCCGGAGGTGGTCTGAAGCCATGAATAAGCACAGTGATCAATTGATCTTCATTGTTTCGACGAGCGCCAGCGAGGAGGGGCGATGAAGATCAAGAAGGGTGACACCGTCGTTGTCATCCAGGGCAAGGACAAGGGCGCCAAGGGCAAGGTCATCCAGGCCTACCCCGGCATCCGCAAGGTCCTCGTCGAGGGCGTGAACCGGATCAAGAAGCACACCCGGGTGAGCCAGACGCAGCGCGGCGCCAAGAGCGGCGGCATCGTCACCCAGGAGGCCCCGATCGACGTCAGCAACGTGATGCTGGTCGTCGACGGGCACGCCGTCCGGGTCGGCTACGAGGTCAACGACGACGGCCGCAAGGTCCGCGTCGCCCGCGGCCCGCACGGCAAGGACAAGGACGGAAAGGCGAAGGAGGTCTGATCATGAGCCCAGTGTCGACGCGCGACTCCGCAAGCGAGTCTTCGGGCGAGAAGATCGCCCCGCGCCTCAAGACCCGTTACCGCGAGGAGATCACCACCGCCCTGCAGGAGGAGTTCTCCTTCTCCAACGCCATGCAGGTCCCGCGCGTGGTCAAGGTCGTGGTGAACATGGGCGTCGGCGACGCCGCCCGCGACGGCAAGCTGATCGAGGGCGCGGTCAAGGACCTGGCCCTGATCACCGGCCAGAAGCCCCAGGTGCGCAAGGCCCGCCAGTCCATCGCGCAGTTCAAGCTGCGCGAGGGCATGCCGATCGGCGCCAAGGTCACCCTGCGGGGGGACCGGATGTGGGAGTTCCTGGACCGGCTGCTGACGATCGCGCTGCCGCGTATCCGTGACTTCCGTGGCCTGTCGCCGAAGCAGTTCGACGGCAACGGCAACTACACCTTCGGTCTCAACGAGCAGTCGATGTTCCACGAGATCAACCCGGACTCGATCGACCGCCAGCGTGGGATGGACATCACGGTCGTCACCACGGCGATCAACGACACGGAGGGTCGGGCGCTGCTGCGGCGCCTGGGCTTCCCGTTCAGGGAGAACTGATGGCCAAGAAGGCTCTGGTCCACAAGGCCGCGCAGAAGCCCAAGTTCAAGGTTCGCGGGTACACGCGCTGCCAGCGGTGTGGCCGCCCGCGCGCGGTGTTCCGCAAGTTCGGCCTCTGCCGGGTGTGCCTGCGCGAGATGGCCCACCGCGGCGAGCTGCCCGGCGTGAACAAGTCCAGCTGGTAACGCACAAATCGCCACAGGCCCGCCGCGTCTTCCGGGACACCGGACCCAAGCGAGGAACCATGGCGAGAAAGGTTGACAGGTCACCATGACGATGACCGACCCGATCGCAGACTTCTTGACACGTCTGCGCAACGCGAACTCGGCGTACCACGACGAGGTCGTCCTGCCGCACTCCAAGCTCAAGGCGAACATCGCGGAGATCCTCCAGCGCGAGGGCTACATCGCGGGCTACCGCGATGAGGAGGGCGAGAAGGGCAAGGACCTCGTCGTCTCCCTGAAGTACGGCCCGAACCGCGAGCGCAGCATCGCCGGCCTCCGGCGCGTGTCCAAGCCTGGCCTTCGGGTCTACGCAAAGTCGGACGGACTGCCCAAGGTGCTCGGCGGCCTGGGCGTGGCGATCATCTCCACGTCCTCCGGGCTGCTGACCGACCGGCAGGCCAACAAGCAGCGAGTGGGCGGGGAAGTCCTCGCCTACGTCTGGTGAGGGGGTAGGACATGTCACGCATCGGAAAGCTGCCCATCCCCGTACCGTCCGGAGTGGACGTCAGCATCGAGGGCCAGCACGTCAGCGTCAAGGGTCCCAAGGGGACGCTCGCGCACACCGTGGCCGAGCCGATCACGGTCGAGCGCGGCGATGACGGCATCCTCGAGGTGAAGCGCCCCGACGACGACCGTCGCAACCGCGCGCTGCACGGTCTCACCCGGACGCTGGTCAACAACCTCGTCGTCGGCGTGACCCAGGGCTACGAGAAGAAGCTCGAGATCCACGGCGTCGGCTACCGCGTGCTGCTCAAGGGCTCGGACCTCGAGTTCTCGCTGGGCTTCAGCCACTCGGTCAAGGTCACCCCGCCCGAGGGCATCACCTTCGTGGTGGAGGGCCCGACCAGGTTCTCCGTCCAGGGCATCGACAAGCAGCGGGTCGGCGAGGTCGCGGCCAACATCCGCAAGCTGCGCAAGCCCGACCCGTACAAGGGTAAGGGCGTGCGGTACGCGGACGAGAAGATCCGCCGCAAGGTCGGAAAGACGGGTAAGTGATCATGAGCGAAGCGACTGTTACCAAGCGGAAGCCCGTCGGCCGGGACACCTCCACCCGGCGCCGGATCTCCAAGGCGCGCCGGCACTTCCGGGTGCGCCGCAAGGTCAGCGGCACGCCGGAGCGCCCCCGCCTCGTGGTGACCAGGTCGGCGCGGCACATCGTCGTCCAGCTGGTCGACGACCTGGCCGGGCGCACCCTGGCGTCGGCGTCGAGCCTGGAGGCCGACGTCCGTGCGCTGGACGGCGACAAGAAGGCACGCGCGGCCAAGGTCGGCGAGCTGGTGGCCGGCCGGGCGAAGAGCGCCGGCGTGACGAAGGTCGTGTTCGACCGCGGTGGCAACGACTACCACGGCCGGATCGCGGCGCTCGCCGACGCGGCCCGCGAAGGCGGGCTGGAGTTCTGATGTACATGCACAAGACGGGAAGGATCGCCTGATGCCGGGACGTTCGCGGCAATTCGGCGGCGGCCAGGGCGGCCCGGGCGGTGACAACCGCGGAGACCGCGGTGACCGTCGGGACCGCAGGGACCGTCGCGATGGGGGCCGTGGCGGGGCGGCCCAGGACAAGACCCCGCACCTCGAGCGCGTGGTGGCCATCAACCGGGTCGCCAAGGTCGTGAAGGGTGGTCGCCGGTTCAGCTTCACCGCGCTGGTCGTGGTGGGCGACGGCGACGGCATGGTCGGCGTCGGCTACGGCAAGGCGAAGGAGGTGCCGGCCGCGATCGCCAAGGGTGTCGAAGAGGCGAAGAAGAGCTTCTTCAAGGTCCCGCGGATCGCCGGCACCATCCCGCACCCGATCCAGGGTGAGCGGGCCGCCGGTGTCGTGCTCCTGAAGCCGGCCAGCGCCGGTACCGGCGTCATCGCCGGTGGCCCGGTGCGTGCCGTGCTGGAGTGCGCGGGCATCCACGACGTTCTGTCCAAGTCGCTCGGCAGCGACAACGCGATCAACATCGTGCACGCCACGGTGGCCGCGCTGAAGGGTCTGCAGCGTCCGGAGGAGGTCGCGGCGCGCCGTGGCCTGCCGCTGGAGGACGTGGCCCCGGCCGGCATGCTGCGTGCCCGGGTCGCCGGTCAGGGGGTGTGACGCCATGGCACAGCTCAAGGTGACGCAGGTCCGCAGCACGATCGGGACCAAGCGCAACCACCGTGAGTCGCTGCGGACGCTCGGCCTGCGCAAGATCCGGCAGACGACGGTCCGGGAGGACACCCCGCAGGTCCGCGGCCTGATCCACACGGTTCGCCACCTGGTGACCGTCGAGGAGGTCGACTGATGAGCGAGCTTGCGAGCGAATCCAATAGCACAGCGCCATCGGCCATGCGACCGACGAGCGCCAGCGAGGAGTGAGCATGGCCATCAAGATCCACCACCTGCGTCCCGCGCCCGGCGCGAAGACGGTGAAGCACCGCGTAGGCCGCGGTGAGGGTGGCAAGCGCGGTAAGACCGCCGGCCGCGGTACGAAGGGCACCAAGGCACGCAAGAACGTGCCGGCGCGCTTCGAGGGCGGCCAGATGCCGATCCACATGCGGCTGCCGAAGCTGCGTGGCTTCAAGAACCGGTTCCGGACCGAGTACCAGCCGGTGAACGTGGGCGACATCGCCCGGCTGTTCGCCGACGGGGGCAAGGTCGGCGTGGCCGAGCTCGTCGGCGCGGGCCTGGTCCGCAAGAACGAGCTGGTGAAGGTCCTCGGTGACGGTGACCTGAACGGCGTGAAGCTGGACGTCACCGCGCACAAGTTCTCCAAGAGCGCGGTCGAGAAGCTGTCCGCCGCCGGCGGCAGCTCGACCACCCTGTAGAGAAGCAGAGATACGACGTGAACGGCGCCTTCTTCGCACCAAGTGCGCGGGAGGCGTCGTTACCCGTCTCGGACGGTCTTCCGGTCTCCCGGGGGGTGCAAGCGCGCCACGCCGTCCTGTTAGAGTCGTTGACACGCTTCGGGAGGAGTGCCCCCCGAGGCGTTCTGGCTTGCCAGCGACCTGGTGGCCAGGCTTTTTGTTCCGGCCGGTAACCAACCGGCAAAGCCGATCGCCGGCGAGGAGCTGGCGACCGCCGAGGAGGTCCTTGCGTGCTCAGCGCTTTCCGCTCGGCTCTCGCGACGCCGGACCTGCGCCGCAAGATCCTTTTCACGCTGATGATCGTCGCGGTCTATCGGGTCGGCGCGCTCCTGCCGTCGCCCGGTGTGTCGTACCCCAACATCCAGAAGTGCATCGACGGGGTCGATGACCAGAGCATCTACCAGTTGCTGAACCTGTTCAGCGGCGGCGCTTTGCTGCAGCTGTCGGTGTTCGCGCTGGGGATCATGCCGTACATCACGGCGAGCATCATCATCCAGCTGCTGCGCGTGGTCATCCCGCGGTTCGAGCAGCTGCACAAGGAGGGCCAGTCCGGCCAGGCCAAGCTCACGCAGTACACCCGCTACCTGACGATCGGGCTCGGGATCCTGCAGGCCACCGGCATCGTGGCGATGGCCGACCGCGGCCAGCTCTTCGGCGACTGCCAGGACCCGATCATCCCGCAGAACTCCACGTTCGACCTGACGATGATCGTCATCACGATGACCGCCGGTACCGCGATCATCATGTGGTTCGGCGAGCTCATCACCGAGCGCGGCATCGGCAACGGCATGTCGCTGCTGATGTTCGTCAACATCGCGGCCCGCATCCCGGCCGAGGGCGGCAACATCCTGCGCAACGGCGGCGGCGTGATCTTCGCGGTCGTCTGCGCGTTCGGTCTGCTGATCATCATCGGCGTCGTGTTCCTCGAGCAGGGCCAGCGCCGCATCCCGGTGCAGTACGCCAAGCGCATGGTCGGCCGGCGGATGTACGGCGGCACGTCGACGTACCTGCCGATGAAGGTCAACCAGGCCGGCGTCATCCCGATCATCTTCGCGTCTTCGCTGTTGTACCTGCCCGACCTGGTCACCAGGCTCACCGGCAACACGAACAGCTGGTGGAGCCGGTTCGTCGCGGACCACCTGACGAGCCAGTCGGACTGGGTGCACATCCTGACGTACTTCGCGTTGATCATCTTCTTCACGTACTTCTACATCAGCATCCAGTTCAACCCCAACGAGCGCGCCGAGGACATGCGCAAGTACGGCGGCTTCATCCCGGGCATCCGCCCGGGCCGCCCGACCGCGGAGTACCTCAGCTTCGTGCTGAGCAGGATCACCCTGCCCGGCTCGATCTACCTCGGCATCATCGCCGTGCTCCCGAACTTCTTCCTCGACCTCACCGGCTCGGGGCAGAACCAGAACTTCCCGTTCGGCGGAACCGCTGTGCTGATCATGGTTGGCGTCGGCCTCGACACGGTCAAGCAGATCGAGAGCCAGCTGATGCAGCGCAACTATGAAGGGTTCCTCAAGTGACGCGACTCGTTCTCGTGGGTCCGCCAGGCGCGGGCAAGGGCACGCAGGCGAAGGCGCTGAGCGAGAGGTTGGCGATCCCGCACATCTCGACGGGAGATCTGTTCCGGGCGCACATCGGGGACGGGACCGAGCTGGGCCGGCGCGTCAAGCAGTACCTCGACGACGGTGACCTGGTGCCCGACGAAATCACCAACCAGCTGGTCGAGGAGCGCCTGGCGGAGCCCGACACCGACGCCGGCTTCCTGCTGGACGGCTTCCCGCGCAACGTCGGCCAGGCCGATGTGCTCAGCAAGGTCCTGGCCGAGTCGGACAAGAAGCTGGACGCGGTCGTGCAGCTGCAGGTCGACGAGGAAGCGGTGGTGGGCCGCCTGCTGGCCCGTGGCCGCGCGGACGACAACGAGGACGTCATCCGCAACCGGCAGCGGGTGTACCGGGCGGAGACCGCGCCGCTGCTCGACTACTACCGGGACATCCTGGTGAAGGTCGACGGTGTCGGCGAGGTCGAGGAGATCACCACGCGGGTGTTGACCGCGCTTCGCGATCGGACGTGACGCGAGGTGGGCTGCTCGATTCGCTGCGGCTGTCGATCCAGTCGTGGCGGGGTCGGATGATCGAGCTCAAGGCACCGGCCGAGCTCGAGGCGATGCGCGCGGCGGGCCTGGTGGTGGCGGCCGCGCTGAAGAACGTCACCGAGGCGGTGCGTCCCGGCGTCAGCACGGCGGAGCTGGACGAGATCGCCGAGCAGACCATCCGTGACGCCGGTGCCGTGCCGAGTTTCAAGGGCTACCACGGGTTTCCGGCGTCGATCTGCGCGTCGGTGAACGAGCAGATCGTGCACGGCATCCCGAGCACCGACCAGGTGCTGGTCGACGGCGACCTCCTGTCGATCGACTGCGGCGCCATCCTCGACGGCTGGCACGGCGACTCCGCCGTGACGTTGCCGGTCGGCCCGGCGAACCCCGCGGACCAGGCCCTGTCGGACGCGACGCGGACGGCCATGCTGGCGGGCATCGAGGCCGTCCGCCCGGATGGCCGGCTGACGGACGTGTCGCACGCGATCGAGAACGCCGTGCACGACGCGGAGCGAGCGGACGGCCGGCGCTACGGGATCATCCGCGAGTACGGCGGCCACGGCATCGGCCGGGCGATGCACATGGAGCCGTTCCTGCCGAACTACGGCAAGCCGGGCAAGGGCCCCAAACTACGAGTAGGCATGGCGATAGCCATCGAGCCGATGCTCACCTTGGGCGGCGAACGCACGGAAGAGCTGTCGGACGGCTGGACGGTCATCACAGTCGACGGCTCGCGAGCCGCGCACTGGGAACACACGGTGGCCATCACCGAAGACGGCCCCTGGGTCCTGACCGCCCCCTGACGGGGAGAATGGTCCCGTGAGCGGTGTCTTCTTCGCCTACAGCCGCGCCGACCATGAGGTCGTGACCCGCCTGGTGGTCGACCTCGCCACGCACGGCGTGGATGTCTGGCTGGATCAGGACCTCGTCGGCGGCGAACTGTGGTGGGAGGCGATCCTGCGCAACATCCGGAACGCCTCAGCGGTCGTCTTCGCGTTGTCCAATCACGCCTGGCGGTCGGAGCCGTGTCGCCTCGAAGTCGACTACGCACAGCGCCTGGGCATCCCGGTCCGGTACATCCGGGTGGGTCCGTTCGAGGGCTCCCGCCGGTTCGCCGGACTGGGTGGCCTGCTCGACTACGCCGACGGCGAGGTCGCGAGCCTGGCCCGGGAGCTGACCCGGTGCACGGCCAGTCCGGTCCGGCCTCCCGACCCCCTGCCCGAGCCGCCAAAGCTGCCGTCGGCATATTCCGTGCGTCCAGGAGAACCGGCTCCCCCGGATCTGCCCGACCCGGCGGCGTGGTCTCGCGGCGGCGTGTTCGTCAGCTACCGACGGGAGGGCGCCGGCCACATCGCTGGCCGGATCGCGGACCGGCTGGCCGGCCGGTTCGGCGAGGGCCAGGTCTTCATCGACGTCGAGTCGATCGAGCTCGGCCTGGACTTCCGGCAGGTCATCGCCGAAGCGATCGACCGGTGCGAGGTCCTGCTCGCCATCATCGGCCCTGGCTGGTCGACGGCACGGCTCAGCGAACCCGGAGACCTTGTTCGCGTGGAGATCGAGACCGCGCTACGGCGTGGGATCCGAGTCATCCCGGTGCTCGTCGACGACGCCGAGATGCCTCGCACGAAGGACCTGCCCGCGAGCCTGGCCGGACTGACGCACCGGCACGCTACGACGATCCGCCACGTCACCTTCCGCCAGGACGTCACTCGCCTGGTGGACGTCCTCGGCAGGATTCTGCCCAATCGGGTGCAGGATTGACCATGTGCCGCAGGAGCGAGAAACCAAGTCCCGCCGCTGGTGGCTGACCAGGCCGTTCCTGATCATCGTGATCGCCGGTGGCTTCCACGTGGGACGTGGCGCGCCGGTGGACGGCGTCATCTTCCTGGGCACCGCCGTCGCGCTGGCCATCGCCGAGCTGCGCGAGCCTCGGCCGCCCCGCACCCGGGAGGTGCCGGCGGCCTTCGCCTTGATGGCGGTTCCAGTGGGCGCCGTGACCGCGACGTGGCGGCCCGGCACGGTGCCGGTCGCGGTGGCGGTCGCGACCGCCGGCCCGCCCATGCTCTACCTCGCCATGAAGGCCGGCGGCCATCGGGAGCGCGCGGACGCCGGCAGGTGGTGGCCGTGGGCCGTGACTGGGGTCACAATCTGTCTCTGGGAGCTCGCCTCGTTCCTCCAACAGAGTGATCCCGCGACGGCGAACCCTGATCATCCGACGGTGAGCGCGATCCTCGAGCCACTCTTCCAGAGCAACCCCGCGCGGGCGGTGATGATCATCCTCTGGCTCGCCGCCGGCGTGCTGCTCGCCAGGTTGATGTTGCGGAGCCGATCATGCGTGCGCTGACGATCTCAGTGTTTGCCCTGCTCAGCGGAGGCCTGGTGGTGCTGGACCTGCTCGGCAGGCGCCCCGGCTCGAGGCTGTCGACGGCCGGCCGGCTGCTCCGTTCGGCCCTGCACAACCGGCCCGCGCTCGTCCTCGTGGTGCTCGGGTGGTGGTGGTTCGGGTGGCATTTCATCGTTTCGGGGGGCTGACTTCTTCTCGTTACGATGAGTGCGTACACTGGTCCGGTGGCGCATCCTGTTGCGCCGATTCCGTCATGCTCATCCAGCGCAAGCAGGGTTCATGCAGGGCGGTATGTGTTTGACCACGTAGTAGAGCACGAAACGCGGAGGACATGGGCAAGAAGGACGGGGCCATCGAGGTCGAAGGCCGTGTGGTCGAGCCGCTCCCCAACGCGATGTTCCGTGTCGAGTTGGAGAACGGGCACAAGGTTCTCGCACACATCAGCGGCAAGATGCGCCAGCACTACATCCGCATCTTGCCTGAGGACCGGGTGGTCGTGGAGCTGTCGCCCTACGACCTGTCCCGCGGCCGCATCGTCTACCGCTACAAATAGGGCGCCAGGAGAACAGTGAAGGTCCAGCCGAGCGTCAAGAAGATCTGCGACAAGTGCAAAGTGATCCGCCGTCACGGGCGGGTCATGGTGATCTGCGAGAACCTGCGCCACAAGCAGCGCCAGGGCTGAGCAGTCCCGCACTACCGCAGCGGACGCACAAGTGAAGATGCCCTCTCCACACCTGCCGGGTCACACGGACCCGGTTCACCCTCGGACCAGGCCGGGGCCCGGACAGCAACCCGGGGCGGTTGGAGAGCAGACCTGGAGACAACGGAACTAGAGGAGACATGGCACGAGTTGCTGGCGTCGACCTCCCCCGCGAGAAGCGGATGGAGATCGCGCTGACCTACATCTACGGCATCGGCCGTACCCGCTCGAAGGAGCTGCTTGTCGCGACGGGCATCAGCCCGGACCTTCGCGCCAAGGACCTGTCCGATGAGGACGTGTCCAAGCTCCGCGACCACATCGAGGCCAACTACCGCGTCGAGGGTGACCTGCGACGCGAGGTCAACGCCGACATTCGTCGAAAGATCGAGATCGGCTGCTACGAAGGCCTGCGGTGGCGCCGCGGTCTGCCAGTCCGCGGTCAGCGGACCAAGACCAACGCCCGCACCCGCAAGGGCCCCAAGAAGACCGTCGCCGGCAAGAAGAAGGCTGGGAAGAAGTGACCAAGAGCCGCGGCACCGTGGTGTCCGTCGTCCCGCAGAGGCGACGCAACCGTCAGTTCGTGGCCTTGCAGGTTGCGCCCAAGAGCGCGCGCCCGCAGGCACTTCGGGATCTCTACCTGGACGCGGGCACCCGCATCCGGCGCGCCGACGAGTCGGCGCAGATCCCGGTCGCCCCACAGACCTCGCGCTAACCAGGAGATATCCAAGACATGCCACCGAAGTCTCGGACTGGCGCCGGAGTCAAGAAGGTCCGGCGCAAGGAGAAGAAGAACGTCTCTCATGGGCACGCCCACATCAAGAGCACGTTCAACAACACGATCGTCTCGATCACCGACCCGACCGGCAACGTGATCAGCTGGGCCTCCAGCGGTCACGTCGGCTTCAAGGGCTCGCGCAAGTCGACGCCGTTCGCGGCGCAGATGGCCGCCGAGAACGCCGCGCGCAAGGCCGCCGAGCACGGCATGCGCAAGGTCGACGTTTTCGTCAAGGGCCCCGGCTCCGGCCGGGAGACCGCGATCCGGTCGCTGCAGGCGGCCGGCCTCGAGGTCGGGACCATCCAGGACGTGACCCCGCAGCCGCACAACGGCTGCCGGCCGCCGAAGCGGCGTCGGGTCTAGGCGCGGGGAGGAGTAGAGAACATGGCTCGTTACACCGGCCCCGCGACCCGCAAGTCGCGACGTCTCAAGGTCGACCTCGTCGGCGGCGACCGTGCCTTCGAGCGCCGCCCCTACCCGCCCGGCCAGCACGGCCGCGGACGGATCAAGGAGAGCGAGTACCTGCTTCAGCTACAGGAGAAGCAGAAGGCCCGTTTCACCTACGGCGTGCTGGAGCGGCAGTTCCGCCGCTACTACGAGCAGGCCGCGCGCACCAAGGGCAAGACCGGTGAGGCGCTGCTGCAGCTGCTCGAGTCCCGGCTGGACAACGTGGTCTACCGCGCCGGCCTGGCCCGCACCCGTCGGCAGGCCCGGCAGCTGGTCAGCCACGGCCACTTCATCGTGAACGGCAAGCGCGTCAACGTGCCGAGCTTCCAGGTGTCGAAGTTCGACATCATCGATGTGAAGCAGAAGTCGATGAACAGCCTGCCCTTCGTCGCGGCCAAGGAGTCCTTCGGCGATCGGCCGATTCCGGGCTGGCTGCAGGTCGTGCAGGCCAACCTGCGGATCCTCGTGCACCAGCTGCCCGAGCGGGCGCAGATCGACGTGCCCGTGCAGGAGCAGCTGATCGTCGAGTTCTACTCGAAGTGATTCACCCGGGAGGCGGCCCCGCGCCGCCTCCCGGCTCATCTCCGGTGGGCGTCAAATAGCGGTCGCCCCTCGAGGTTAAGGAAACCAAGAAAGTGCTGATTTCACAGCGGCCCTCGCTCGGCGAGGAGCCGGTCAACGAGACGCGCTCCCGGTTCACCATCGAGCCGCTCGAGCCGGGCTTCGGCTACACCCTCGGCAACTCGCTGCGCCGCACGTTGCTGTCCTCCATCCCCGGCGCTTCGGTGACCAGCATCCGCATCGACGGCGTGCTGCACGAGTTCACCACCGTGCCCGGTGTGAAGGAGGACGTCACCGACATCATCCTGAACCTCAAGGAGCTCGTGGTCAGCTCCGAGGAGGACGAGCCGGTGACCATGTACCTGCGCAAGCAGGGCCCGGGCGAGGTGACCGCCGGCGACATCGTGCCGCCGGCCGGCGTCACCGTGCACAACCCCGACCTGCACATCGCGACCCTGAACGGCAAGGGCAAGCTGGAGATCGAGCTCGTCGTCGAGCGCGGTCGCGGCTACGTCCCGGCCGTGCAGAACAAGCAGGCCGGCGCCGAGATCGGCCGGATTCCGGTCGACTCGATCTACTCGCCGGTGCTGCGGGTCACGTACAAGGTCGAGGCCACCCGTGTCGAGCAGCGCACCGACTTCGACCGGCTGATCCTCGACGTCGAGACCAAGCCCTCGATCACCCCGCGGGACGCCGTCGCGTCGGCCGGCAAGACGCTGGTCGAGCTGTTCGGCCTGGCCCGCGAGCTGAACGTGGACGCCGAGGGGATCGAGATCGGCCCGTCGCCGCAGGAGGCGGACACCATCGCCGCCTACGCGATGCCGATCGAGGACCTCGACCTCACCGTGCGTTCGTACAACTGCCTCAAGCGCGAGGGCATCCACACCGTGGGTGAGCTCGTCTCGCGCAGCGAGGCCGACCTGCTGGACATCCGCAACTTCGGTGCGAAGTCGATCGACGAGGTCAAGATGAAGCTCGTCGGCCTCGGTCTCGCGCTGAAGGACAGCCCGCCCGGGTTCGACCCGACCACCGCCGCTTCCGACTACGCGAGCGAGGGTTGGTCCGACACGGTCAGCGATGCCGGCACCGACGATGGCCAGGACTACGCGGAGACGGAGCAGTTGTAATGCCCACGCCAACCAAGGGCGCCCGCCTGGGCGGCTCTCCGGCGCACGAGCGGCTGATGCTGGCGAACCTCGCCACCTCGCTGTTCGAGCACGGCCGGATCACCACCACCCAGGCCAAGGCGCGGCGGCTGCGGCCGTTCGCCGAGCGCTTGATCACCAAGGCCAAGCGTGGCGACCTGCACAACCGCCGGATGATCATGCGAGTGATCCGGGACAAGACGGTCGTGCACCGCCTCTGCACCGAGATCGGCCCATTCTTCAACGACCGCGAGGGTGGCTACACGCGGATCACGAAGACGTTGCCGCGCAAGGGCGACAACGCGCCGATGGCGATCATCGAGCTCATCCGGGACAAGACTGTCACCGCGGAGGCCGAGGCCGCCCGCTCGACCAAGTTCGCCGCGGACGAGAAGAAGAAGTCCGCGTCGAAGGCGCCGGCCGCGGAGTCGGCGGAGGTCCCCGAGACCGCGACCGACGTCGTGGTCGAGGAGAGCGAGTCCGACGACGAGCACCCCTTCGGCACCGGCAGCCACGCCGCGCTCGAGGACGGCTCCGAGCCGGCCGGCTTCCCGATCAAGGGCAACGCCGACTCGATGCTGTTCCACACGCCGGACAGCGAGTACTACGACCGCACGGTCGCCGAGGTCTGGTTCAAGACCGAGGAAGACGCGGAGAAGGCGGGCTTCTCGAAGCCGCCGTCGCAGGAGGACGAGTCCTGAGCTTCGCTTCGAACGAGCCCGCCATCCCCGTTGGGGGTGGCGGGCTCGTTCGCTTTCGGCTGGACATCTCCTACGACGGCACGGACTTCTCCGGCTGGGCGCGCCAGCCCTCCCGGCGCACGGTGTGCGGCGTGCTCGAGGACACGATGTCCATGGTGCTGCGCGAGGACGTCCGGCTGACGGTCGCCGGTCGTACCGACGCCGGCGTGCACGCGTCCGGGCAGGTGGCGCACTGCGACCTGCCGGCCGTGCCGGAACACTTCCCCGACCGCCTCGCCCGGGCGCTGCCCGCCGACGTCCGCGTCCGCGCGGTGCACCCGGCGCCGCCCGGCTTCGACGCACGCTTCTCCGCGGTGCGGCGCCACTACGTCTACCGGGTGTGCGACCGCCAGTGGGAGGCGGATCCGTTGCGGCGCCGGGACACCGTGACGTGGCCGCGCCCGCTGTCCCTGCCGGCACTCAACGAGGCGGCCGCGCTTCTGTTGGGGGAGCACGACTTCGCCGCGTTCTGCAAGCGCCGCGAGGGCGCCACGACGATCCGCGAGCTGCAGCGCCTGACGTGGACCCGGCTGCCGGACCGTGCGCTCGCCGCGTCGGTGGCGGCGGACGCGTTCTGCCACTCGATGGTGCGCAGCCTGGTGGGCGCGCTGCTGGCCGTGGGGGAGGGCCGCAAGCCGGCGGACTGGCCGGCCTCCCTGCTGACGGCGCGAACCCGCGCCAGTGCGGTCGCCGTCGCCCCGGCACACGGCCTGACCCTGGTCGCGGTGGACTACCCCCCGGCCGACCAGCTGGCGGCCCGCGCGGACGCGACACGAAAGGTGCGGACCGCGGCCGCCGGCCCCCGGAATCAAGCCTAGCGAGCTGCACCGACGATTCCGGCCGCCGGACATCGGCGCCTGTGGACAACTCCGGCCACGCGGGGCCCCCCCGTTTTCCAGCCTAGCGACGACCACCGACGATTCCGGTGGATCGTGACCGGGGCTGTGGACAGGCGGCCGAGCAAGCGGCACAGAACGGCACGAAGCGGCGC
>NZ_JBOHGA010000160.1:0-15360 GCF_050699915.1 Actinophytocola sp. | reverse complement strand
GGAGGTGTGGGAGCTGCACCCGCTGGTCGGCGCCGGCGGCGGGGTCGCGATGGACGCGCTGCTGCCGGACCTGCGGCGGCTGATCGAACGCGCGGCACCCGGGCCCGACTCCTCGTGCCTGGTCACCTGGCCGAGCCGGGACGTCGAGGTCGCCCGGTCGCTGCTGGCGCACGGGTTCGCTCCCCTGTCGACGCTCGCCGTGCGGACCTCGCCGTGCGCGGACGAGGCCGGCGAGGACCTGCCGGTCCGGCTGGCGACCACCCGGGACATCGCCGTCGCGCTCGAGCTGGAGCTGGCCGAGCTGACGTACTCGGCACAGGTCGGCGCCGCGATCGACCGGCCGGACGCCCGCCGGGTCAAGCGCGCGGCACTGACCCGGCACCTGGAGCAGGATGACCCGGTGTGGCTCGCCGAGCGAGACGGGGTGGTGGTCGGGCTGGCCCACGGCCGGCTCGTCGACGCGGAGCCGGGCACGCCGACCGGCGCCCGGCTGCCGGTGGGCCGGTGGGGGTACGTCAACTGCGTGTCGGTGCGCCCCGAGGCCCGCGGCAGCGGCGTGGGCCGGCGGCTGATGGCGGTCGCCCACCGCGAGCTGGCCGGACGCGGTGCCACGGGCACGTTCCTGTACTACAACCCGCCCAACCCGCTGGCCTCGGTGTTCTGGCCCCGGCAGGGCTACCGTCCACTGTGGACCATGTGGGAGGTCCGGCCGGCCGGGGCCCTTCGCTAGCTATCGAAACACCTCCGGGAACCTGGCGTTTGGCTCGTGACTCTTGCACGGTATACGAGCCGGACAGGAGCGAACGTGGTCGACGGGGATTGGTTCGCGCAGTTGTACCAGGAGAGCTACCGCAGCCTGGTACTGACCGCGTATGCCCTGCTCAGGGACATGAGCGAGGCGGAGGACGTGACGCAGGAGGCGTTCGCGGTCGCGTACGGCCGGCGCGCGCGGGTCTCGCGGATGGAGAGCCCGGAGGCGTGGGTGCGCACTGTCGTGGTCAACCTCGCCCGCCGCCGGTGGCGCCGGCGGGCGACGCTCGACCGGATCCTGCGGCGGGAGCCCGAAGTGCCCGAGGAGGGCTTCGGCGAGCACCTCGACCTGCACGCGGCGATCCGTGCACTGGGGCACGAGTACCAGGCGACGGTGGTGCTGCACTACCTCGCCGACCTGCCGGTCGACACGGTCGCGTCCATCTTGGACGTTCCGGTCGGCACGGTGAAGTCCCGCCTCTCCCGCGCCCGGGCGGCGCTCGCGGCACAGCTTCGGACCGAGGAGATGCACGATGCCTGACCTCGACCTCGAAGACGAGCTGGCGCGGCTACGCGACGGCGTGCGGGAGACGCTGCCGGTGCCCGATTTCGACCAGGTGGTCGGGCGGCACCGCCAGCGGGTGGTGCGCCGGCGCATGCAGATCGGCGCCGTGGTGGCGGTGCTGGTGGTCAGCCTGGCGGTGCCGCTGCTGCGTGAGCAGATGATCCCGGACCCGCCACCACCACCCGTGGCGTCGACCCTGACCAAGGGGCCGTTCATCTCCGGGGTGGGCTTCATCGACGCCGAGCACGGGTTCGTGATCCGGGCAAGGTGCGCGGGCAGGCCGGTCTCGTGCAGCGAGGCGCTGCTCGCGACCGACGACGGCACGCGCTGGGACAAGCGGCCGCTGCCGCGGCCGGACTCGGCTCCCTCGTGGGCCCGGGGCTGGATCAGCGTTCTGGGCACCGACGAGCTCACGGTCGACTGGCCGCTGTCCCCCGGAACCGAGGGCACCCGGTCCTACCGGATGCACAGCACGGACGGCGGCCGGACGTGGGACGAGGTGGCGGTGCCAGGCGTCGTGACCGAGACCGTCTCGGCGATTCCCGAGCACGGGGCCTTGATCGAGACGTGTGCCGAGCTCGTCGGCGGCGGCCAGAAGTGCGCCGAGCGCACCTTCGCCGTGGTGCAGCCGGGGTCCGGGGAGTCGGCGCTGCTGGCGAACCGACCGCCGCTGACGGCGATGGCCGCCGGCTCGGAGCCGACCCTGGACGGCCGGTGGTGGGTGGCGGGCCGTGACCCGAGGACCGACAACTGGGGCCTCGCGGTCAGCGACGACGACGGTCGCACGTGGACGACCACGATCCTGGACTGGGCGCAGAGCGTCGACCCCTACGGCTGGTCGGTGGTGTCACAGGGCGGCACGCTGTACGCGACGGCGATCGGCGCGCTGTCGAACACGAGCAACGGGCTGCAGGGCGTCTTCCGCAGCGCCGACGGCGGTCGCACCTGGGAGCAGACGTGGCGGCCCGCCGATGACAAGCAGCCGCGCCGGGTCTTCTCGAGCACGGTCGCGGGCGAGGACGGGTCGCTGACCATCAACGCGCCCGACGGGATGTACCTGAGCAGGGACGGCGGTCGCACGTTCACCAAGATGTCGCAGCGGTATCCGGCCTACGCGGGCCAGACGCGGACCGGCTACATCGCGGTGTCGGGGACGAGGGTCGTGATGTCGACCGACGGCGTGCGGTGGCAGGAGTTGAGGATCGGTTAGCCCCTGGGGGTTCAGCGGTGCACCGGGCGGAACTCCCCCACCTGGTGCACCGCCGGGGGCTTGCCGGCCAGCGCGCGCCGGACGCCGGCCAGCACGCCGGTCGAGATCTCCTGGTGGGTGAGCCACCGGGTGCGCCCGGCGTGCCGGACGAAGCCGAGCACGATCTGCTGGGTGGGATGGCCGTCGAGGACCGGGTCCGGGCAGCCGCCGACCGGGTTGGCCGACGCGCTGCCGTGGACCTCGACAACCGGAGCCTGCGGGGCGAGCAGCGGGGCCACCGCGCGGAGCACGGAGATCCGCTCGGTCCGGTGCACCCAGGCGACGAGCAGGTCCGCCGGCCCGCCGAGGGCGCGCGCGGCGCCGTCGGCGAGCGCGGCGGGCTCCGACCAGGTGGCCTGGACCCAGAGGGCCTTGCGGTGTCCGTTGCCGTTCCCGTCGCCGTTCCCGTTGTGCTCGACGGCCGGGATGGGTGCGTAGCGCCGGCTCGGCAGCACGACGTGCCAACCGTCGGCGACGAGGGCTTCGGCGCAGCCGGCCAACATGCCGGTGCCGCCGAGGACGAGGGCCCGCTTCCGGCTCATGACTCCCCCTCGCAGGCTCGGTGGAGCCACTCGCGGTCGCCCTGTGTCATCGATCGCTCGCCAGCTCGCTCAGAGCCTCCGCAGCTCGGACTCCGCCCGTCACGGTACCCGAGCGCGGGGCATTTGCGCGGTTCTCAGCGGGTCTCGGTGAGGCTGAACCAGTTGCCGGAGTCGTCGCGGAAGACGGCCTCGACGCCGTACGGTCGCTCCGCCGGCTCCTGCAGGAAGACGACGCCACGCTCGGTGAGCTCGGCGTGGGTCTTGTGGCAGTCGTCGGTGATGAACACGCCGCCGCCGATCGCCCCCTTGGCGACGAGCGCGCGCAGCTCCTCGGTGTTCTCCGGCGAGTGGCCCATGGCGCAGTCGGCGAGGATGTACTGGACGTCGGGCTGGGACGGCGGGCTGACGGTCAGCCACCGGAAGCCCTGGCCGGCGCCCTCGAACTCCTCGCCCATCGTGATGTCGTCGCGCACCTCGAAGCCGAGCTTGTCGACGTAGAAGTCCTTGGCGCGATCCTGGTCGAGGACGTAGATCGTGGCGTGCGAGAGCTTGGTGATCATGTTCGCCTTTCTGTTCGGTGTGGACCGAACCTAGGGCGCGCCTTGGTCGGGCTGCTTATCCGCGATTGCTGTGGGCCGCGCCCACGCCCGGACGAAACACCCCGGTATCGGCGGCGGTCCACCTCGGGCGACCATCCGGCGGCGGTACTCCGATGGCGAGCACCCGACGAGCTCGGTGAACCGCCTCGAGAACGAGCCGAGGCTCGTGAAGCCCACGACCATGCAGACCTCGGTGACGGTCAGGTTCGCTGCGGCGAGCAGGTCCTTGGCTCGCTCCACGCGGCGGCGACTCAGGTAGCCGCCTGGGGTCTCGCCGAAGGCGTTTCTGAACTCCCTCGCGAAGTGGTAGCGGGAGAAGCCGGCCTCGGCGGCCATGGCGTTGAGGTCCAGTGGTTCGGCGTAGCGAGCGTCCATGAGGTCTCTGGCGCGCCTTAGATGGACTACCGCTTCCACGTTGTTCCTCGGCTCTGGATCAGCGGTTGATGAGCTGCGGCTGGGGTGGTTGGCGTGCAGCTTAAGGCCGCTCAGCTCATTGTAAAGTCCCCGCGCCTCACCCAGCGCTGGTCTTGTTCCGTCGGCGGGGACTTGACAACGAGCCTCCCTTCGCGGCCTTGGGCACGCCCTTTAGGGGCAGGCCTGGCGGCCTGCCCGATTTGCGCACACCACCCACCCCAGCCGCCGAGGAATGAGGTTGAGGAAGGTTCGCCTCGTCCGCCAACGAACGCGAAGTCCTTGGGTTGCTCCGCGTCCTGTCCAAAGTGGCCCGACCAAAGCGAAACGCTCACCCGCCCACCAGGCCGCACCAGACTTGCCAACGAGCGCACTGGGCGCACCCTCCCCCACCTCCGGCCTTCCTCTCCCGACCCTCAGTGAGCCGCGTCGTTCCAGGACCGTCCGAACCCGACCGACACGTCCAGCGGCACGTCCAGCTTGTAGGCCCCGCCCATCCCCTTCCGCACCAACGCCTCCGCGGTCTCCCGCTCCCCGTCGGCGACCTCGAGCACGAGCTCGTCATGCACCTGCAGCAGCATCCGGGTACGCAGCGAGGCCGCGCGCAGCTCGTGGTCCACGTTCAGCATCGCCACCTTGATGATGTCCGCCGCGCTGCCCTGGATCGGGGCGTTCAGTGCCATGCGCTCGGCCATCTCCCGGCGCTGGCGGTTGTCGCTCGTCAGGTCCGGCAGGTAGCGGCGCCGGCCGAAGATGGTCTCCGTGTACCCGTCCATGCGGGCCTTCGCCACGATCTCCTGCAGGTAGTCGCGCACGCCGCCGAAGCGGTCGAAGTACTCGTCCATCAGGCCGCGGGCCTCGTCGGTGGAGATCCGCAGCTGCTGGGACAGGCCGTACGCCGACAAGCCGTACGCCAGGCCGTAGTTCATCGCCTTGATCTTGGCTCGTTGGCCGCCGGTGACCTCCCCCGGCTCGACCGAGAAGACCCGGGCGGCAGTGGCCGCGTGGAAGTCGAAGCCCGACTGGAACGCCTCGATGAGCGCCTCGTCGGCCGACAGGTGCGCCATGATCCGCATCTCGATCTGGCTGTAGTCCGCCGTCATCAGCTCGGCGAAGCCCTGGCCGACGATGAACGTGTCGCGGATCGTGCGGCCCTCGTCCGTGCGGATCGGCACGTTCTGCAGGTTCGGCTCCGTCGACGACAACCGGCCCGTGGCGGCGATGGTCTGGCTGTACGTCGTATGAATACGGCCGTCGTCGGACACCGACTTGATCAGGCCCTCGACCGTCACCTTCAGCCTGCTCGCGTCGCGGTGCTCCAGCAGGTGCCGCAGGAACGGGTGCTCGGTCTGCTCGTGCAGACCGGTCAGCGCGTCCGCGTCGGTGGTGTAGCCGGTCTTGGTCCGCTTGGTCTTCGGCATCTGCAGCTCGTCGAACAGCACCACCTGCAGCTGCTTCGGCGACCCGAGGTTGATCTCCTTGCCGATGACCTTGAACGCGTCCTGCTCGGCGTCGCGCACCCGGGCCGCGAAGCGCGCCTCCTGCGAGGCCAACAACTCGGTGTCGACCGCGATGCCGACCGCCTCCAGGTCGGCCAGGACACGTTGCAGCGGCAGCTCGATCTCCGCCAGCAGGTTCGTGCCGCCGGTCTCCTCCAGCGCCACGTCCAACGCGTCGGCCAGCTCGGCGATCGCCCGGGCGCGCACGATCTCCGACTCCGCGACCTGCGCCGCGTCGCCCTCCTCACCGTCCAAAAGCGACAGCTGGCGCTCCTCGGGCTGCTGCTCCACCCGCAGCTCCCGCTTGAGGTACCGCAGCACCAGGTCGTCGAGCGCGAACGAGCGCTGGCCGGGGCGCACCAGGTACGCGGCGAGCTGGGTGTCCGTGGCGAGCCCCGCCAGCGCCCAGCCGTGATGCCGGACCGCGTGCAGCGACCGCTTCACGTCGTAGGCCAGCTTGGCCACCTTCTCGTCGGCCAGCCACGCCGCCAGCGCCTGCTCGTCGCCCTCGTTCAGTGTGGTGACGTCGACGAAGGTGCCCGTGCCGTCCACGAGCGCGATCGCCACCGAGCGCAGCTCGACCGCCTCCCCCGCCGCTCCGGTCGACGCGTCGCGGAACGACAGGCCGACCCGCGAGCCGGCCGGCGCGTGCTTGGCCAGCCAGGCGGGCAGGTCCCCCGGCTCGAGCGCGCCGCCGCTGACCTCGAAGCCGTGCTCGGCCTCCGGCTCGGCCGTGGTCAGCTCGGCGAACAGCCGGTCGCGCAGCACCCGGAACTCCAGCTCGTCGAACAGCCGGTGCACGGCGTCGCGGTCCCACTGCCGCCTGGCCAGGTCGTCGGGCGTGATGCCCAGCGGCACGTCCTTCATCAGCTCGGTGAGCTGGCGGTTCATCATCACGTTGGCCAGGTTCTCGCGCAGCTTGTCGCCGACCTTGCCCTTGACCTCGTCGACCCGGTCGACGAGCTCCGCGAGCGAGCCGAACTCGTTGATCCACTTGGCCACGGTCTTCTCGCCGACGCCGGGGATCTTCGGCAGGTTGTCCGACGGGTCGCCGCGCAGCGCCGCGTAGTCGGCGTACCGGTCGGGCGTGACGCCGGTCTTCTCGTGCACCTTCGCCGGGGTCATGCGCCACATCTCGGACACGCCCCGAGACGGGTAGAGCACCGTCACCTGGTCGCTGACCAGCTGGAACGCGTCGCGGTCACCGGTACAGATGAAGATCTCGAAGTCCTCGGCCGCGGCCGCCGTGGTGATGGTCGCGATGAGGTCGTCGGCCTCGAAGCCCTCCTTGGCGAAGGACGGGACGGCGAGCGTGACCAGCACGTCCTCGATGAGGCTGATCTGGCCCTTGAACTCGTCCGGCGAGGCGGAGCGGTTGGCCTTGTACTCCGCGTACTGCTCGCTGCGGAAGGTCTTGCGCGACACGTCGAAGCACACGGCCACATGCGTGGGTTTCTCGTCCCGCAGGAGGTTGATCAACATCGAGGTGAAGCCGTAGACCGCCTCGGTGTGCTGACCGCTCTTGGTGACGAGGTTCGCCTCCTTCAGCGCGTAGAACGCCCGGTAGGCCATCGAGTGGCCGTCGACGAGCAGCAACCTCCGCTCGGGACCGGCTTTCGCGCTGGTAGGAGCTTTGCGTGTGGCGGGCGTCTCAGGCACAGGGCGAGTCTAGGGTGGAGCACTGACACTGGTGACGGCCCACCAGCGAGGAGAGAACGCGTTGATCACCCCTGACAGCAACTTCCCGCCCGGCCTGCCCGGGATCCGCGCGGACCTGATGGATCAGTGGCTGCCGTCGCGGATGGGCATCGAGGTCACCGAGTGGGACCCGAAGCGGGTCGTCGCCACGATGCCGGTGGAGGGCAACCTCCAGCCGTACGGCCTGCTCCACGGGGGCGCGAACGCGACGCTCGCCGAGACCATCGGGTCGGTCGCCGCGGCGCTCAACGCGGGCATCGACCGGGTCGCCATGGGGCTCGAGCTCTCGTGCACGCACCACCGCGCGGTCCGGTCGGGCAGCGTCACCGGCGTGGCCACGCCTCTGCACGTGGGGCGGAGCACATCGACGTTCGAGATCGTGATCACCGACGACGAGGGCCGGCGCACCTGCACCGCTCGGCTGACCTGCATCGTCCGCGAACGCCCGCCCGGCGCATGACCGGGGCGAGGACGACGCTCGGCGTCGTGTTCCGCCCGCAGCTGCCGCCCGAGCGGCTGCGCGGCGTCGTCGCCGCGGCCGAGGAGTCCGGCCTCGAGGAGCTGTGGCTCTGGGAGGACTGCTTCTTCGAGGGCGGCGTCGCCACCATGGCCGCCGCGCTGGCGTGGACGTCCCGGCTGCGCGTCGGCGTCGGCATCATCCCGCTGCCGCTGCGGAACGTGGCGCTGACCGCGATGGAGACGGCCACCCTGGAGCGGCTGTTCCCGGGCCGGATGGTGCTCGGCGTCGGGCACGGCGCACAGGAGTGGATGGAGCAGACCGGGGTGCGCCCGGCCTCGCCGCTGACCTCGATGCGCGAGCACCTCACCGCGTTGCGGGCGCTGCTGCGCGGCGAGCGCGTCACCACGTCCGGCGACTACGTGCGGCTCGACGGCATCGCGCTCGACTGGCCGCCGGCCGCCGCGCCCGCGGTGTACGTCGGGGCGACGAAGCCGCGCTCGCTTCGGCTGTCCGGTGAGCTGGCCGACGGCACGGTCCTCGACCAGCAGCACAACGCGGCCGCCGTGCGCCGGGCCCGCGAGGTGATCGACGAGGGCCGCGCCGCCGCCGGGCGCACCGAAGACCACCCGATCGTGGTCTACCTGCACGCCACGACCGGCCCGGACGCCGCTGCCCGGTTGCGCCGCGAGCTGGAGGTCTGGGGCGTCGAGTCCGTCCCCGACCTCGGCGTGGCGGGCGACGCCGAGACGGTCGCCGAGGCCGTGCACAAGCTGGCCGACGCCGGCGCCGACTCGGTGATCCTCACCCACACCGCGGACGAGCCCGACCTCGAGGGCTTCGTCAGGTTCGCCGCGGAGCAGGTCCGCCCCCTCGTGCCAGGAAGGACGCCATCCGGACGTTGAGTGTCCGGATGGCGTCCTTCCTGGCGGTCAGGACTGGCCGAGGTAGGCGGCCCGCACCCGCTCGTCGGCGAGCAGCTCGTTGCCCGGGCCTTCCAGCGTGGTCGCGCCCAGGTCGACCACGTAGCCACGGTCCGCGAGCGCCAGCGCGGCCAGTGCGTTCTGCTCGACCAGCAGGACCGTCGTGCCCTGCTGCTGCAGCTCCTTGATCGTGTCGAAGATCAGCTGCGTCATGATCGGCGACAGGCCCATCGACGGCTCGTCGAGCATCAGCAGCCGCGGTCGGGACATCATCGCCCGGCCGATCGCGAGCATCTGCTGCTCGCCGCCGGAGAACAGGCCCGCCTTCTGCGACCGCCGCTCGCCGAGCACCGGGAACAGCCCGAACACCCGCTCCATGTCGGCCCGCACGCCCGCCTCGTCCTTGCGGGTGTACGCGCCGAGGCGCATGTTCTCCTCGACCGTCATCCGGGCGAACACCCGGCGACCCTCCGGCGAGTGCGCGATCCCCCGGCTGAGGATGGTGTGCGCGGGCGCCTTCGTGAGCGACTCGCCCTCGAACCGGATGTCGCCGCCACGCGGGCGCAGCAACCCGGAGATCGTGCGCAGCGTGGTCGTCTTCCCCGCGCCGTTCGCCCCGATGAGGCAGACGATCTGGCCCGCCTCCACCGTGAACGACACGTCCCGGACGGCCTCGATCGCGCCGTAGGCCACGCTCAGGTTCTCGACCTCGAGCAGGGCTGTCATTCGCCGGTCTCCTCTCCGGTGTCGGGCCTGCGGTGCTCCACCACTTGCCCGGCGGCGGCCGCCTCCGTGAGCGAGGCCTCCACTTCCTCGCGCGGCTTACCGAGGTACGCCTCGATCACCCGCGGGTCGTCCCGCACGGTCTCCGGTGTGCCCTCCACCAGCACCTCGCCCTGCACCAACACGGACACCGAGTCGCACAGGCCGAAGATGAACTTCGTGTCGTGCTCGATCACCACGACCGACACACCCGTGTCGCGGATCCGGAAGATCAGCTGCCGGGCCGCCTCGGTCTCCTGCGGGTTCATGCCCGCGGTCGGCTCGTCCAGCAGCAGCACGTCCGGCTCGGTGGCGAGCGCCCGGGCGATCTCCAGCCGGCGCTGGTCGCCGTAGGGCAGGTTGCGCGCGACCTCGTCGTCCAAACCGGACAGTCCGACGAACTCGAGCAGCTCCGTGGCCTTGTCCCGCGCCGCGCGCTCCTCCCGCTGGAACCGCGGGCCGTGGAACAGCGACGCGAGCGGGCCCTGTCGCATCCGGATGTGCCGGCCGACGAGCACGTTCTCCTGCACGGTCATGTTGGGGAACAGCCGGATGTTCTGGAACGTCCGGGCGACCCCCGCCGTGGTGACCTTCGCCGGGTCCTGCGGCAACTCCTTGCCGTGCAGGCGAACCGCGCCCCGGGTCGGCGTGTAGAGCCCGGTGAGGCAGTTGAACAGCGTCGTCTTGCCGGCGCCGTTCGGCCCGATCAGGCCGACGATACGGCCCTCCTCCAGGTTGAGCGAGACGTCGTTGAGCGCGGTCAGACCACCGAAGATCATGGTCACGCCGGTCGCCTCGAGCACGGTGTCGGCCGCGCTGTGCCGTGCCGCCGCGGCGCTCATCGGTCGCCCTCCTTCTTCGGGCTCGACGGGGCCCGGTGTTCTCGTTCGAGCTCGGCCTCTTGTTCCAGCACGGCCTTCTCCAGGACCTCGTCGATCGACTTGCCCTCCGCTGTCTCGCCGGCGAACTCGGCTCGGCGGACCCGGTCGGGCACGAGGCCCTGCGGCCGGAACCGCATGATGAACACCAGCGCGAGACCGAAGGCCAGCAGCCGGTAGTCCTCGAACTCACGCAGCTTCTCGGGCAGCACGAACAGCAGCGAGGCGCCGAGCACGGCGCCCGGGATCGTGCCCATGCCGCCGAGGATGACCGCGGCGAGCAGCGTCACCGACTCCAGGAACTTGAAGCTGTCGTAGGACGCGGTGCCCAGCTTGTGCACGAAGATCGCGCCGGCGAGGCCGGCGAGCGTGGCGCCGACCAGGAACGCGAGGATCTTGGCCCGGCCGGTGGCGATGCCCATCGCCCGCGCCGCGTCCTCGTCCTCGCGGATCGCGATCCAGGCACGGCCGATGCGGCTGTTCTTGAGGTTCGCGAACACCGCCATGATCGCCGCGACCACCAGCACGATCAGGAAGTAGTACATGACACCGGTCGGCAGGTCGGTGCCGAAGAGCTGGATCGGCTGGTTGAACGCGGTGCCGAACATCTCGATCGGCGGGATGCCGGGGATCGCGCTCGCGCCACCGGTCAGGCCGCCGATGTCGTTCTGCGCGGTGCGGTAGAAGATCTCACCGAAGGCGAGGGTCACGATCGCCAGGTAGTCGCCGCGCACCCGCAAGGTCGGCGAGCCGACGATCGCGCCGAACACGCCGGCGACCGCCGCCGCGATCAACGCGGCGACCGGGAACGGCAGGTTCCAGCCGACCGCCGAGGCGCCCGCGCCGGAGAGGTTCGCCGCGACGAACGCGCCGATGCCGAGGAACGCCACGTACCCGAGGTCGAGCAGACCGGCGAGGCCCACCACGATGTTCAGGCCGATCGCGGTCGCCGCGTACACGCCGATGGTGGCCGCGACCTGCATCCAGTACTGGCTGCCCGCGTCGGTGAACGGCAACGCGAACGCGCACACCAGCAGCACGACGAGGCTGAACCCGCGGTGCTCCTCGGACAGCCGGGACACCCAGCGGGTGACGCCCGCGCCGTGCAGCGCGCCGAGCAGCCCGCCGGCGAACCCGAGGAACGCCAGGAAGATCGGGCCGGCGTAGGGGAACGCGGCCCCGCCGATGCCGCCGACGGTCAGCGTCAGCGACACCAGGTACAGCACCGCGACGAACGCGACGATCAGCACGACCCAGGCCGCGATGCGCCCGGACCAGCCGGTCCGGCCGAGGATCCGCGTCGACCAGTCCGGGATGTCCTCGAGCGGCATCGCCGACGCGCCGAGGACCAGCGCGTACCCGCCGACCAGGCCGACGATGGCGCCGAACGCGAAGTTGCCGTCGGCCGAGGTGATCGCGCCGAGCCCGCCGCCGTCGCCGACGATGAAGAGCCCGGTGATCACCGACATCGCCATGCTGCCCCAGCCGATCGCGCGTAGCACACGCGACTTGCCCGGTGTCGGAGCGAACACCGCGATGAGTGCCGCGGCGCCGAAGAGCAGCACCTGCCAGCGGAACCCGGTGAGCTCGAACGGCGCGTCGAAGTACTGCAGCGTCGCCTTGTCCGGGTACGCGCCGTCGTTGAGCAGGAACGTCGCCCACGGCAGCATGGCGGCGATCAACAGCAGCACGCCGCCGATCGCGCTGACCGGGCGGGCCAGGGCGGGTGGGAGGAATCCGGTCAGCTTCGTCATGCCCGCACCCTCTCCGCCTCACCGAACAGACCCTGTGGTCGGAACACCAGCACGAGGATGAGGACCACGAAGATCCACACGTAGTCGTACTGGGTGCCGCCCGGCAGGTACTGCCCGCCGAGGTTCTTGATCAGGCCGATGATGAAGGCACCGATCACCGCGCCGCGAAGGCTGCCGATGCCGCCGAGCACAGCCGCGGTGAACGCGAAGATGCCGTTCTGGAAGCCGATGGAGTTGTCCACGTTGGTGATCCAGGACCCGTACAGCACACCGCCGATGCCGGCGAGGGCGGCGCCGATGATGAACGTCAGGACGATGACGCGGTCGGGGTTGACGCCCATCAGCCGGGCGGTGTCCCGATCCTGGGAGGTGGCCCGCATCGCACGGCCCATCCGGGACTTGCTGACGTAGGCCTGCAGCAGGATCGACAGCACGATCGACACGACGATCAGCAGGAGCCCCGACGCGGAGATCTCGAACAGTCCGAAGTCGACCTGGGCGTCGATGAACACCCGTGGGAACGGTTGCGCCGCGTCGGCGTCCGGGAACCAGATCCGGATCGCCTCCTGCAGGGCCACTGACACACCGAGCGCGGTGATCAGTGGCGCGAGTCTCGGTGCGTTTCTCAGTGGCCGGTAGGCGAAGCGCTCCATGGCCACCGCGATGGCGACCGCGACGATCACGCCTCCCAGCAACATGAGCGGCAACGCGACGTACCAAATCTCCTGCCAGCTCTCCGGCAACACCCACCGGTAGACCGCCAGTCCGCCGAACGCGCCGACCATGAACACCTCGCCGTGCGCGAAGTTGATCAGCTGGATGATCCCGTAGACCATCGTGTAGCCGAGCGCGATCAGGCCGATCGTGGCGCCCAGCACGATCCCGTTGGCGATCTGCTGTAACAGGGTCCCCACATCTACCTCCACAGGCGGTGGGGGTGGGCTGGGCCCACCCCCACCGTCGCTTCGTTGTTCACTGATAGATCGGTTGAACCCGAAGGTCAGCCTCCGAACTCACCAGTCTGCACGGCCTCCCACTTGCCACCGGACACCTGGTAGACGGTCAGCACCTTGTTCGTGCTGTCGCCGAACTCGTCGAACGAGACCTTGCCGGTCGCGCCCTCGGCGTCGTACTCGCCGGTGTTCTTGACGAGGTCCTCACGCATGGAGTCGGCCCACTCGCCGTCACCGATCGTCTTGCCCAGCGAGGTGACGATCGCGTTGGTGGCGTCGTAGGAGAAGGCACCGTAGGCGCTGAAGCCCTCCTTGTAGCCGGCCTTCTCGTACGCCTCGACGAACGCCTTCGCGCTGTCCAGCTCCTCGGTCGGCGCGCCGACGGAGGTGGCGAGGTCGCCGTCCTTGCCGCCGAGCTCGATGAACGCGTCGTCGAAGATGCCGTCGCCACCCATCACCGGAACGTTCAGTCCGGCACCGGCGAGCTGCTTGGACAGCGGGCCGGCCTGCGGGTACTGGCCGCCGAAGTAGACGGCGTCCGGGTTGAACGGCTTGACCGCGGAGATCGCGCCGGAGAAGTCGGTGTCCTTCTCGCCGACCTTCTGGCGGGTGACGATCTTGGCGCCCTTGGCCTGGGCCTGCTTGGTGAACGTGTCCGCGAGGCCCTCACCGTAGGTCAGACCGTCGGTGACGATGGCGATGTTCTTCTTGCCGGCCTTCTCCACCAGGTAGTCGGCCGCGTACGGACCCTGCAACCCATCGGTCGTGCAGGTGCGGAAGTACGTCTTGTACGGCCGCTTCGGCGCGGTCTCGAAGTCCTCGCCCTTGGTGAGCGTGTCGTTCGTGTTGGCCGGCGAGATCTGCAGGATGCCGGCCTGGTCCAGAATCGGCTGAACGCTCTGCGACACCGACGAGTTCAGCGTCGAGACAACGCCGACCACACCAGGGGTCGACGCGAGCTTCGTCGCGGCCTGCGCGCCGAGCTGCGGGTTCTTCTGGTCGTCCTCGGCCTGTACGGCGAGCTTGTACCCCTTGACGGCACACTTCTCGTTGGCCTGGTCGACGGCGAGCCGGGTCGAGTTCTCGATTCCCTTGCCCAGGGCCGAGAGCTCACCGCTCAGCGGAGCGATGACGCCGACGACCAGCGTGCCCTTGCTGGTGTCGCAGGCGGCCTGGTTTTCCCCGCCACCAGCCGGCGCCTCCTCCTTGTTAGTACCGCAAGCCGCCAGCAGCAGTACTCCGGCTGCTACCAGAGCCGCGGCCTTCACCGTCTGGTTTCGCACGTGACGTCCCTTCTACACACACTCTTCGTCCGAGCATTAGCGCATAGCATGCCGAACCCCACCCTCGTCCATGTCGGAGGGCTGGGCCGGAACGTAGTAACCAAAGCGGTGCGAGTCACGCACCTAGAGCCCTCGTGACCAGACTGCAACGAAACTGCAGACCGGCGTCCGCTCACCGGACGAAGCGGGGCTAATCGGTCATCGGTGGGTCACACGATCTCAACTTCACAACGCACCGGCCCCAGCCGCCGGACGCCTCCTAACCTTTCCTCGTGCCCTCCCGGAACCGGCTGCTGGCTTGGCTCGCCGGTGTCCTGCTCTTGGTCGGCGTCGTGGCCGTCCTGCGGACCACCGAGCCCGAGCCGGACCAGGCTGAGCCGGCGGTGCGGGTGGACCGGTTCGCGTCGAACTTCGTGGTCCTGCCCAGTGCCGGGCGCCGGCCGGAGCCGCCGGAGAGGATCTTGGTCACACCCGGCGCCGGCCGGCTGCGGCTGTCGTGGGCGGACGGCCTGGCCGGCGGGACGGCGCCGCCCGGCGTGATCGGCTACGACGTGCGCTGGCGCATCGACGGCGAGCGCGCCGCGAGCCGGCTGGTCGCCGCGCCGGACGTGCAGCTCGACGGGCTGACCGACGGCCGGCGGTACCGGGTGGAGGTGCGCGCCGTCGACGCGTTCGGGCAGCGGTCGCGGCCCACCGAGTTGATCGCCGTGCCGGGCCACCAGGACCGCGCCGAGTTCGCGGGGCTGACCGGGATGTACGACGACTTCGCGAATCCGGCGTCCGCGCTGGAGAGCTCGCCGGAGTCGCGCTGGCACGTGTCCGGCTACCGCGGCTGCGTCGGCCTGGGCGCCGGTCAGGTGGAGGGTTCGGGGTTGCCGATCGACCTGGGCTGCGGCGCGGACATGGCGGTGCTGCGGTCGCGGGCGCCGATGCGGCTGACCGCGCCGCGGGGCGCGGACGGGGTGCTCGGCCGGGTCGTGGTCGGCACGGACGCGGCGGGCCCGGGCGGCGAGCTGACCGTCGACCTGGTGCCGGGC
>NZ_JBOHGA010000159.1:0-15376 GCF_050699915.1 Actinophytocola sp. | reverse complement strand
GGGTCCGGCCGCCCCGGCGTGGCCGAGCGAGGAGCCGCCCGCACCGCAGCGGCCGGGAGTTCCCGGCCGCCCGCAGGTCGGCCAGTCCACCCGGGCGATCCCACCGCGACCCGCCGGTCCGCCGCGGCCGGGCGGACCCACCGGTCCGGGCGGTCCTGGCCGGCGTGAGGACGGCCCCACCGAGCACCTGCCGCCCCTGCACGGCTACAGCAATCCCGAGCCGGAGCTGCTGACCCACCGCGAGCTCGACTACGACCGCGACCCGTACGAGGACCAGGACTTCGAGCCGCCACAGCGGCCGCAGCGGATGCTCGTCGACGACGAGGACGCCCCGCTCACCGACGAGCAGCGCCTCCGGCGCCGCAAGAAGGTCTGGCGCCGAGTCCGCCGCATCGGTTACGTGGCCACCGCCCTGATGATCATCGGGCCGATGCTCGCGTTCTTCGTCGCCTACCAGATGGTGGACGTGCCCTCGCCGGAGTCGGTCCGCCAGGAGAAGGGCCAAGTCGTCTCGCTGACCTACGCGAACAAGGGCGCCATGGGCAAGGTGGTCCCGTCGGGCGGCGAGAACCGCACGCTGGTCAAGTACGACGAGATCCCCAAGGACGTCCTGAACGCGGTGTTCGCCGCCGAGGACGCCGAGTTCATGACCAACCCGGGTTTCGACATCAGCGGTGTGCTGCGGGCCGGGTGGAACCAGGTGACGGGCGGCGAGGGCGGCGGCTCGACGATCACCCAGCAGTACGTGAAGAAGGCGACGGGCAAGGAAGAGAAGACCGTCACCCGCAAGGCGCTCGAAGTGGTCACGGCCTACAAGATGAACAACACGTACCCCAAAGAAGACATCATCACGGCCTACCTGAACACGATCTACTTCGGTCGCAGTGCCTACGGCGTCTCCGCCGCCGCCCAGGCCTACTTCGGCAAGCCCCTCAAGGAGGTCAACGCCTCCGAGGCGGCCCTGCTCGCCGGCATGATCCAGAACCCGGGCCGGTACAAGGAGCAGGACTACATGGAACAGCGCTGGAACTACGTGCTGGACCAGATGGTCAACAACCAGTGGCTCCCGGCGGGCGAGCGGGCCGAGGCGAAGTTCCCGACGCTGCTCGGCCTGGACAAGGCGCGCCCGGGTTCCATCTCCGGCCCCGGTGCGCACATCAAGAACGCGGTGTTCAAGGAGCTCGAGGAGCGGGCCGACATCACCGAGGACGAGCTCTTCCAGAAGGGGCTCACGGTCCGGACCACGATCGACAAGCGCGCCCAGAACATCGCCCAGCAGACGATGAAGGACGTGCTCAAGGGACAGCCGAAGAACATCCGGCCGGCGCTCGTGGCGGTCAACCCGAAGAACGGCTCGGTGCTCGCCTACTACGGCGGGTCCAACGGCCTCGGCCTTGACTGGGCGGCGACTCCGCAGGAGCCCGGCTCCTCGTTCAAGCCGTTCGACCTGGTGGCGCTGCTCAAGGAGGGCAAGGGCCTCGCGGAGCAGTTCGACGGCACGTCCGGCCGGACGTTCCAGGGTCGCGAGGCGCCGGTGCGCAACTCCGGCGGCGCGTCCTGCGGCGAGCAGTGCACGGTCGCCGAGGCCATGCGGCTGTCCATCAACACGGTGTTCTACGACGTCGCGGTGAACGAGGTCGGCACCAACCGGGTGCAGGCCGCCGCCCGCGAGGCCGGCATCGTCTCCGACCTGAACGGCGACAACGGCGAGGACATCCCGCCGGACGGCAACATCGCCATCGGCGGTGGCGACACGCGGGTGACCACGATGGAGATGGCATCGGCGTACGCGACGTTCGCGGCGGACGGCACGTACCGCAAGCCGCACCTCGTCTCCCAGGTGCTCTGGCCGGACGGCAAGGTGTACTGGCAGGCGCCGGAGGCGGACAAGCAGGCCTTCGACACCAACCCGGACAAGAACCGCCAGATCGCCCGCAACGTCACCGAGTCGCTCAAGCCGGTGCTCGAGACCTCCGAGCTGGAGTGCGCGGAGGACCGGCCCTGCGCCGGCAAGACCGGCACGCACCAGTTCGGCAGCACCGAGGACAACGCGAAGGCGTGGATGGTCGGGTACACCCCGCAGATCTCCGCCGCGGTGTCCATGGGCGCGGAGACGCCGAAGGGCAAGCAGGTCCCGTTGCGCAACGGCGACGGCGGCATCGTCTACGGCAGCGGACTACCGGGCGAGGTCTGGCTCGAGTTCATGAACCGATATCTGGAGAAGGCACCGGTCGAGGAGTTCGGCACCTTCGAACCGATCGGCGACGACTTCCGGCAGAGCGAGGAACCCGAGGACAACCGGGACGAGGGCGACCGGGACGACGACAACGGTCGCGGGGACGACAACGGTCGCGGCGACGACAACGGCAACGGGGATGACGACGGCAACGGGAACGGCAACGGGAACGGGAACGACCCGCCGGACCCGGGCAACACGGAGACGAGCGAGCCCGGAGCCACGATCCCGACCGAACCCGAGGAGACGGATCCGCCCTTCCCGCCGATCGGAGGCTAGGTAGTGCACACGGCGGCCGGTGCTGCCCCGTAGCATCGCCCCGTGCCAGGCAGGACCGGTCCCGACGACCACACCGGCGACCCCGCTGAAGATCGCTCCGAGGAGCGTGACGGCGGGGTCTCCGGCGCTTCGGAGGCCATCCTGGAGACGGCACCGGAGACGGCACCGGAGACCTCGGCGGCAACCTCGACGGACGACTCCGACACGGCGACGCTGACGCCCGCCGAGCGCGTGATCCCGACGTGGGCCGAACCGTTGGCGACCGCCGCGAGCGCGCCCATCGGCGGTCCGCTCGGCCGGCACGCGGTGATCGGCCGGCACTGGTTCTGGACGCCGCTGCGGGTGGCGTTGTTGATCGCGGTGATCGGCCTGTCCATCGGCTGGTTCGGCAAGGCTGCCTGCGTCCAGCAGTTCTACGACGAGGAGTCGAAGAAGCTGGAGCTGGACTGGCGGTCGAGCCGGCCGTTCACCGCCATGTGCTACTCGGACATCATCCCGCTGTACTCGGCGGAACGGCTCAACGAGGGCGGCTTCCCGTACCGGACGAGCTGGGTCGACGACGAGGGCAAGCCGACCGCGCACGTGCGGTACATGGAGTACCCCGTGCTCACCGGGCTCTTCCAGTGGGTCAACGCGAAGATGACCGAGGGCTGGCTGGTGATCGCGAACGCCGGCTGGTTGCCCACCGGCCTACCGGTGACGATCTTCTTCGACCTCTCGGCGTTCTGGCTGGCGCTGGCCTGGCTGGTCACGATCTGGGCGGTGGCCAGAACGGCGCGACTGCGTCCGTGGGACGCGGCGCTGATCGCGGCGTCCCCGCTGCTGCTGGTCCACGCCTTCACCAACTTCGACGCGCTCGCCACCGCGCTCGCCGCCACCGGCCTGCTCGCCTGGGCCAGGCGAAAACCCGTGCTCGCCGGTGTTCTGCTCGGGCTGGGCGGCGCGGCGAAGCTGTACCCGCTGTTCCTGCTCGGCCCGCTGCTGGTGCTGTGCCTGCGCGCGGGCAAGACACGAGACTGGGCGCGCACGACGCTCGCCGCGATCCTCGCGTGGGCCGCGGTCAACGTGCCGATCATGATCGTCTACCCGCGCGGCTGGTGGGAGTTCTTCCACCGCAACAGCCTGCGCGGCGCGGACCCGGACTCGCTGTACAACGTGGTCACCCAGTTCAGCGGGTGGGCGGGCTTCGACGGCCGGCTCGGCTTCGGCCAGACCCCGGTGTGGCTCAACGCGGTGAGCGCGGTGCTGTTCCTGGTGTGCTGCGCCGGCATCGCGTTCATCGCGCTGCAGGCGCCGATGCGGCCGCGGCTCGCGCAGCTGTGCTTCCTCGTGGTGGCCGCGTTCCTGTTGACGAACAAGGTGTGGAGCCCGCAGTACTCGCTGTGGCTGGTGCCGCTCGCGGTGCTGGCGGTGCCGCGCTGGCGGATCCTGCTGGCCTGGATGACGGTCGACGCGCTGGTGTGGGCGCCGCGGATGGCCTTCTACCTGGGCGACGACAAGAAGGGCCTGCCGGCGGACTGGTTCCTGTCGTTCGTGATCCTGCGCGACCTCGCGGTGGTCGCGCTGTGCGCGCTGGTGGTGTACGAGATCTACCACCCGGCCCGCGACCTGGTCCGCCGCGCCGGCGAGGGCGTGCTGCTGGACGACCCGGCCGGCGGAGTACTGGACGACGCCCCGGACCGGTTGACCCTGCGGGTGACCGGCTTCCACCGAACCCCCGCGAAAACCTGACCCGGCCGAGCGAGCCGGGTCAGTGGGCTGGTTCGACCTCGCGGTCGGCGGGTGGGCCGATGTCATCCGGGAGCGGGTCTTCGTCCACTGTGGAGTCTGCGGCCAGGAACGCGTAGAACAGGCCGATCAGCAGCGCGGCCCGGCCCCAGACGCCGACCATGACCGCCTGCGCGGCGAGACCGTCGTAGATGCCGCCGTGCTTGCCGTAGAAGATCTCGAAGTACCAGCGGAAGATGCCGATGCCCATCGCCAGGTCGGCGAGGAGGTACGCCACGATCCAGCCCCACCGCACCCGCAGCAGCACGAACATCGGCACCAGCCAGAGCGTGTACTGCGGAGAGTGCACCTTGTGCAGCAACAGGAACCCGCACAGCATCGCCGCCGACACCGCCACCCACGGGAACGTGCCCTGCCGCAGGAAGCGCCGCCACCCCAGCGCGCACGCGATCACGAACGACAGCAGCATGAGCGTCGGCGACAGCACGCCGATCAGCTCCTGCATCGTCGTGTTGTCCGGGTCCGAGTCCGGCCGCAGGCCCCAGAACCAGATCGAGTTCGTCGTGATGTCGGCCTTGCGCTGCAGCTGGAACATGAAGGAGGCCTTCAGTCCCTCGAAGCCGGCGATCGCGAACGGGATGTTGACGACGATCGCGGTGCCCAGCACGACCGCACCGACCCGCAGCGCCCCGCGCCAGTCCGGCGCCGGTCGCCCGGCGAGCTCGCGCCCGTCCCGGCCGCCGGTGAAGACGTAGAGCATCAGCGGCAGCGCGAAGATCGCCGGGTAGACCTTGAACGCGAAGCCGAGTCCGAGCAGCACGGCCGCCGCGGTCGCTCTGGTCAGCAGCGGCAGGTCGACACCGCGCCGCCCCCAGCCGCGGTGCACGACGTAGATCGCCGCGACCGCGCACAGCACGACCGGGAGCTCCCAGTTGTGGAAGGCGTACATGACGAGCGGCGGGCCGACCGCCCACAGCAGCGCCCGCCACCGCGACAGCTTGCCGAGCAGCCACGCGGTGAACAGCCCGAACGGCGCCAGCACCACCGCGGACAGCAGCAGGAACCCGGCGTCGGTGTCCGCGAACAGCGCGGAGGCCCAGATGACCACGCCGGTGAGCACCGGGTACTCGACGACGCCGCCGACGGGCTGGCCCTTCTCGGTGAGCTTGCCGTCGACATAGGGGAACACGTGCCGGTCGATCTCCCGGCCGATCCACAGGAACTGGATGTCGGAGTAGCAGACGTCCTGCTTGCTGCGCTTGTCGAAGTCCGGGACGCTGCGGCCGAGCTCGTCGAACCGCGGGCCCGTGCACCGGTCCTTGTTGAGGAAGCCGAGCACGAGCGTGAGTCCGCAGAGCACCACCAGCAGGACGAGCGCGAGCGAGCCGAGCCGGGCGAACGTGCCGGCGGACCTTCCTCGGGGTGGAGCGGCCTCGCCGGGCGTCTGTTCGGACATGGGCTCGTCCGCCATCCCTGACGAGTTCCTCTCCTCCGCTGCCGCCCCGGCCGGCAGGGTGCTCACCGCCCCGTGGCCTCGCGCAGGAACGCGATGTCCTCCGCCTGACCGTCGGTCGGTGTCTCCACCACGACCGGCGCGCCGGCCTCCTTCGCCACCGCCGCCAGCAGGTCGGGATCGATCATGCCAGTCTTGATGTTGGCGTGGCGGTCCCGGGCCGAGTCGAACTCGTCGCGGGAGCTGTTCAGGTGCACCAGGTCGATCCGGCCGGTGATGGCCCGGACCCGGTCGACGATGCCCGACAGGTCCTCGCCGGCGGCGTGCGCGTGGCAGGTGTCGAGGCAGAAGCCGGCGTCGAACTCGCCGACCTGGTCCCACAGCCGGGCGAGCATGTCGAACTTGCGGGCCATGGCGTTGTCGCCGCCCGCGGTGTTCTCGATCAGGATCGGCAGCGGGAAGCCGCCTGCCTCGGCCTGCCGCTCGAAGAACTTGCGCCAGTTGACCAGGCCCTGCGCCGGGTCCTCGCCCTGGGTGACGTGTCCGCCGTGGACGATGAGGCCCTTCGCGCCCGAGGCCGCGGCCGACTCGGCGTACTGGGAGACCGTCTTGCGCGACGGGATGCGGATGCGGTTGTTGGTCGAGGCGATGTTGACCGGGTACGGCGAGTGGACGAACACGTCGATGCCGGCCTCGCGCAGCGCGTCGGTCTGCGGATGCGGCGGCTGCGCCTTCCAGCTCTGCGGGTCGCCCAGGAAGAACTGGACGACGTCCGCGTCTCGCTCGCGCGCGGCGCCGAGCGGATCGTCGCTGTGGATGTGGGCGCCGATGCTCATGGCCCGCGAGCGTAGTCTCCGGGTCCGACACGAATGGGAGGTGCCTGTCCGCCGGCGAGCTACTCCGGACGGCCTACCCCGAACGGGTTTACCTATTGCCGGGGTTTCGTTCGCCTGGTCACCGTCACCGGACCGGGTTACCGTCGTTGAGTCTGGTAGGTGCTTACCCCACTGGCGGGTGACTGGGAGGACTTCATGCGCGGGCGACTGCGAGGTGTCGTTGCCACTGCCGCTCTCGTCCTCGGGGTGTCGGTCACCGGGCTGGTGGCGAGTGGCACCGCGAACGCGTCGCAGCCCATCGTGGTGGGCGACTGCTCCACCACCGTCCAGGGCGCGACCGGCACGCCGCTCGCGATGAGCCCGACCGCCGTGCTGGCGCCGGTGCTGAACGTCGTCCGGGCCGTCCCGCTGCTTGGCCCCGGGCTCGTCGACCAGGTCCGCACCCGCGTCTCGAACATGGGGAACATCCCGCTCGGCTCGCTGCCGAGCGCCGACACCACGATCTCCGGCGGCACCATCGCCTCGGCGGCCGTGCCGCGCATCAGGTCCGCGATCCAGAGCATCCCGCTCATCGGCGGCGTGCTCGGCCAGATCGTCGGCGGCGTGCAGGGCGTGCTCTCGTCCGGCTGCGGCATCGTGGTCGACGTCGTGAACAAGGCCGCGGCTCCCGTCCAGGACGGCACGAAGGCCGTCGCCGACGCCTCGGAGCAGGTGGTCGGCGGGATCGTGCCGGGCGGCGGTGGCGGCGGTCCCGGTGGCGGCGGCCCGGGCTCCGATGTCCCCGGCGGTGGCGGTCCCGGCGCGGGCGACCCGGGCAGCGTGCCGGCGCCCAACCACCCGCCGGTCGGCGGCTACCAGCCGGGCGAGTGGTCCCTCTACCCGCCGGGCATGTGGAGCTTCGGCCGCTGGCCGATGGCCGACTACGGCTCGGTGCCGTTCGCGCAGGCCGGTCTGTTCGCGCCCTCGCCGGGTGTGCGCTACGGCGGCAGCGTGCCGGGCTACACGCCCGAGTTCGGCATCATCGGCACCGACCGCCCGGGCGACGGCGTGCAGGCGGCCGGGCGGGCCGAGGCGCTGACCCCGCCGGAGGGCCAGAAGATCGCCTTCCCGGTGCTGCTCGCGGTGCTCGCCCTGTCCGTGGTGACCGCGGCGCTCGTGCGCACCTGGGTGCTGCGCCGGGCCCCGAACGTCGCCCTGTAACCTCATCGACGCAAGACCCCTCCTGCCACGGAGAGTCCGTGGCCGCCGAGTCCACAGGAGGTGAGTGGTCTTCATGCGTCATTACGAGGTCATGGTCATCCTCGATCCCACTCTCGACGAGCGCACAGTGCAGCCGTCGCTGGAGACCTTCCTCAACGTCATCCGCACTTCGGGCGGGAACGTGGAGAAGGTCGACGTGTGGGGCAAGCGTCGGTTGTCGTTCGAGATCAACAAGCACACCGAGGGCATCTACGCGGTGCTCGACGTGAACGCCGATCCGGACGCGGTGAAGGAGCTGGACCGCCAGCTCGGCCTCCAGGAGTCGGTGCTGCGGACTAAGGTCCTGCGGCGCGACCCCGCGGGGACCTGAGACCGGAAGGAACAGCTATGGCCGGCGACACCGTCATCACTGTGATCGGCAACCTCACCGCCGACCCGGAGCTGCGGTTCACGCAGTCCGGAGCCGCGGTGGCCAACTTCACCGTCGCCTCGACGCCTCGTACGTTCGACCGCCAGAGCGGCGAATGGAAGGACGGCGAGGCGCTCTTCCTGCGGTGCAACATCTGGCGGCAGTCCGCCGAGAACGTGGCGGAGTCGCTCACCCGCGGCGCCCGCGTGATCGTCAGCGGCCGGCTCAAGCAGCGGTCCTTCGAAACCCGTGAGGGCGAGAAGCGCACCGTCGTGGAGCTGGAGGTCGACGAGATCGGCCCATCGCTGCGGTATGCCACCGCGAAGGTCAACAAGGTGAGTCGCGGCAGCGGCGGAGGCGGCTTCGGCGGCTCCGGCGGCGCGCCCGCCGACGACCCGTGGGGCTCCGCCCCGCCCGCCGGTTCCGGCGGTAGCGGTAGCGGTGGCGGGGGCGGCTTCAGTGACGAGCCCCCGTTCTGACCTTCGAACTGCACCCACAGACTGACTGACTCGGGAGACCAACCGTGGCCAAGCCACCCATTCGCAAGCCCAAGAAGAAGGTTTGCGTGTTCTGCAAGGCGAAGAAGAAGGCTGAACTGCAGCCGATCGACTACAAGGACACCACGCTGCTTCGGAAGTACATCTCCGACCGCGGCAAGATCCGTGCCCGCCGGGTCACCGGCAACTGCAGCCAGCACCAGCGCGACGTCGCCATCGCGGTGAAGAACGCGCGGGAGATGGCGCTGCTGCCCTACACCTCGACCGCGCGCTGACCAGGAGTCCGAGATGAAACTCATCCTCACCGCCGACGTCTCCGGCCTCGGTGGGCCGGGCGACATCGTCGAGGTCAAGGACGGCTACGGGCGCAACTACCTGCTGCCGCGCTCGCTCGCGATCGTCGCCTCCAAGGGCGCGGAGAAGCAGGTGCAGACCATCCGTCGCGCGCAGCAGGCGCGGTCGATCCGGGGTCTGGACCACGCGCAGGAGGTCAAGGCCGCGCTGGAGAGCATCGACCCGGTGCCGCTGAAGGCCAAGGCCGCCGCCGGTTCCGGCAAGCTGTTCGGCTCGGTCACCACGGCCGACATCGTGTCCGCGGTCAAGGCGGCCGGTGGCCCGGTCCTCGACAAGCGCACGGTCGAGCTGACCGGCCACATCAAGACCGTCGGTAAGCACGGGGTCAGCGTCCGGCTGCACCCCGAGGTCACCGTCGCGTTCAAGGTCGAGGTCACCTCCAGCTGATCTGACGCAGAGTAACTACGCACCGCCCCCAACCCCGTGTCGGGCTCACCGAGTTCGACACGGGGTTGTCGTTGTCCCCCAGTTATCCACATGTGGGTTAATCCGACCGTGCGGGCTCTGAGCGACACGCCGACAAGGCGATTTCACACGACACGCCGGGGTGTTTCCGGTTAGTTTTTCCACACCCTGTACACAGCCTCTGAGCTGCCCGTTTAACTCTCGTTGACGAAGCTGTCCACAGGTTGTCCCCATGATCCAACGGAGCTGTGGTTCGTTGGCCACCGGCATCCCCAACCTGTCCACAGAAGCGTCCCCAACGCGGTTTGGCACACCCCGATCGCGACCTCTAACCTCTCGCGTGACTTCCTCGCTCTGCGTAGGCATCAGCGCGCGACACGCCGATGCTCCTGGGGTCCTTTACGCCGACGCGGTAGCTGCCTAACGTGTAGTATCGAACACCCGTGCGATGTTCTAGGAGGGGTTCTCGGTGGCGCTGACCGACGACCGACCGCCCGCCGCGGCCCCCGCGGAAGGTGGACTCGACCGGCAGCCGCCGCAGGATCTGGCCGCGGAGCAGAGCGTGCTCGGCGGCATGATGCTGTCGAAGGACGCCATCGCGGACGTCGTCGAGGTGCTGCGCCCCGGTGACTTCTACCGTCCCGCCCACCAGGCGGTGTACGACTGCGTGCTCGACCTGTACGGCCGCGGCGAGCCGGCCGACGCGGTCACCGTGTCCGCCGAGCTCGAGCGGCGCGGAGAGCTGCGCCGGGTGGGTGGCGCGCCGTACCTGCACACGCTGATCGCGACGGTGCCGACGGCGGCGAACGCGGGTTACTACGCGGAGATCGTCGCGGAGAAGGCGATCCTGCGCCGGCTGGTCGAGGCCGGCACCCGGATCGTGCAGCTGGGGTACGCGGGCGCGGAGGGCGCGGACGTCAACGAGGTGGTAGACCGCGCGCAGTCGTCGATCTACGAGGTCACCGAGCGGCGGATGAGCGAGGACTACGTCGCGCTCGAGGAGCTGCTGCAGCCGACCATGGACGAGATCGACGCCATCGCCTCGCGCGGCGGCTCGTCGCTCGGCGTGCCGACCGGCTTCGAGGACCTGGACGCGGTCACCAACGGCCTGCACCCGGGCCAGATGATCATCGTCGCGGCCCGGCCGGGTATCGGCAAGTCGACCCTGGGCCTGGACTTCTCCCGGTCCTGCTCGGTGAAGCACGGCATGACCAGCGCGATCTTCTCGCTGGAGATGAGCCGCACCGAGATCGTGATGCGCATGCTGTCCGCCGAGGCCAAGATCCGCCTCGCCGACATGCGCGGCGGCCGCATGACCGACGACGACTGGACGCGGCTGGCCCGGCGGATGAGCGAGATCAGCGAGGCGCCGATGTTCGTGGACGACTCGCCGAACCTGACGATGATGGAGATCCGGGCGAAGGCGAGGCGGCTCAAGCAGCGACACGACCTGAAGCTGATCGTCGTGGACTACATGCAGCTGATGACGTCCGGCAAGCGCGTCGAGTCCCGGCAGCAGGAGGTCTCGGAGTTCTCCCGGCAGCTGAAGCTGCTGGCCAAGGAGCTCGAGGTGCCGGTAGTCGCGATCAGCCAGCTGAACCGCGGTCCCGAGCAGCGCACCGACAAGCGCCCGATGCTGGCCGACCTGCGAGAGTCGGGATCGCTGGAGCAGGACGCAGACATGGTGCTGCTGATCCACCGCCCGGACGCCTGGGAGCGAGACGACCCCCGAGCCGGCGAGGCGGACCTGATCCTGGCGAAGCACCGCGCGGGCCCGACGACCACGGTCACCGTGGCGCACCAGCTGCACTACTCCCGCTTCGCGGACCTCGCGCACGGCTAGCTTCAACGGCCCAGCCTGTCGGTGGTTGGAACGGGTTCCCCGCAACGAATGTGGTGGCGCTTGGCCTCCGGCCACCGCTTTCCAGTCTACGAGCGAGCGCTGACGGATTCGGGTGCGCGCGAGTCGGGCTGCGGACAGGCGAGGGGCCCGGGAGCACTCGGCTCCCGGGCCCCTCGTCACCGTGGCCGATCAGGCGATCGGACGCACGGCGAACAGGTTGGCCAGCGCCGCCCGGGTGGCGGACAGCGAGGCGTCGTCCATCGCGGGCGCGGCCGGCAGTGCCGGCACCCCCTGGACGTCGCCGACCGGCAGGTTGTTCAGCGACGGGGCCTGCACGACCGGCACCGCGGTGACGTCGCCGACCGCGGGCACGGTGGGCACGATCTCCGTCACGTCGGCGTCGGCGACGTTCCCGACGGCCGGCAGCTCCGCCGTCGGCGCGGCGACCTCGGGCATCGCCGGCACGGCCGGCAGCTCGGTCGTCACGTCGGCGAGGTCACCGGTGGCCGGCAGCTCGGCGGTCACGTCGGTCAGGTCACCGGCGGCCGGCAGGGCCGGCAGCTCGGGGGCCACGTCACCAACAGCCGGCACAGCCGGCAGCTCGGCGGTCACGTCCGACAGGTCACCGATCGCGGGCACGGCCGGCACAGCCGGAGCCACCGGAACGGCCGGGGCCGCCGGAACCATCGGCACAGCCGGAACCGCGGGCACGGCCGGCACGGCGGGAACCGCGGCGGGCAGGTCGGCCAGCTCGTCGCTGACCGGCAGCTCCTCCAACGGGATCTCCGCGAGCGGCGTCCCGGCCAGCGGCAGGTCGCCCACCGGCAGGTCACCGGCGACCGCCGGGAACTGGTGGTCCGCACGCGACTCGGGCAGCGGGTAGGGGAGCACGTGGTACTCCTGCGCCCCGGCCACCGTGTTCGCCACGTCCGTCACCTGCTCCTGGGTGGGCACGTCGCCCATCCCGCCGGCGAACCCGTCGAGCACTCCGCTGAACACGCCCGCGAACGGCGAGAACCGGCCGGTCGGCAGCTCACGCTGCATCGAACGGCCCATCACCATCGACGGCAGCTCGGTCGGGGACAGCCCGCCGCTCACCGGGAAATCCAGCTGGCTCGCTCCCTCGCCGACCGACAGGCTGCTGACGTTCGTCGAGTCGGTGACCGCCTGGGCGAGCACCTCGACCGGCACGTCGTAGACCGGCGCGTGCGCGCCGACCGGGACGGTGCCGTCGATGCCGGACAGCGAACCGAACGCACCACTGGTGGTGGACGTGCCGCCGACCGTGTTCTCGCTCACGCCGTCGCCCGCCGCCTCCGAATGGCTCGCGACCGCCGCGACCGCGTCGCCGAACGGCTGCACCACCGCGCCGGCCGGCACGTCGGCCACGTTGCCGGCCAGGAAGCCGCCGTCACCCGCGGTGTCGATGTCGCCGCCGGAGGTGGCGTCCGACGTGCTGTCCGCCTCGGCGGAGTTGACCCCGCCGACCCCCGACGCGGCCGTCGCGAAGCTCTGCGCGACCGGCAGTGCCTGCGGGCTCACCACGTTGCCCGTGCCCAGGCCCGAGCTGCCGTTGGTCTCGACGTCGCCGCCCGCGGTGGACGTGGTGTCCGAGGACGCCTCGGACTCGTTGACGCCCAGCCCGGCGACGGACTCGCCGAAGACCTGACCGGCCGACCCGACCGGGCCCGACGCGACGTTGCCCGAGAGCACGCCGTTCTGGCCGTCGGACATGGCGTCGCCGCCGGAGGTCATCGACGTGTCGTTGGTGGCCTCCTGCTCGCCGGCGGCCAGTGCGCTCGCCCCGGTGCCGAACAGCTGCACGGGAACCGAGGCCGGAGCCTGGCCGATGTTGCCGGAGCCAAGGCCCGCGGTGCCGGTCGCCTGCGAGTCGCCGCCCGCGGTGACGTCCGTGTCGGTGGACGCCTCCGAGTCGGTGAAGGCCACCGCACCCGCGCCGTTGCCGAACGCCTGCGCGGCGCCCGCCACCGGGGCGGTGACGTTGTTCGACGCGAGCACGCCGTTGTCGTCGTCGGTGTTGCTGCCGCCGTCGGAGGAGGTCGTCTTGACCTCCGTGACGGTGGACTCGGCGCCACCGGCGCCGGCGGCGACGTTGCCGAAGCTCTCGGCCGTGGTGACGACCGGCACCTTGGCCAGGTTGCCGCCGCCGACCGAGTTGTCCCCGGTCGTACCGGTGTGGCCGCCGGTGCTCGTGTTCGAGTCGTTCGTGACACCCGTGGCCGCGGAACCCGCGCCCGCGGCGGCGTTGCCGAACACCTCGCCCGGCCCGGCCGGCGCGACGGTCGCGACCGTGCCGGACACCAGGCTGTCGTGCCCGCGGGTGTAGGTGTCGCCGCCGGCGGTCGAGTCGACCGTGTTGTCGGCCGTCGACTCCGCGGTGCCGACGCCGGCCGCCGAGTTGCCGAAGACCTCGACGGGCGACGCGGCCGGCGCGGTCGCCGCGGTACCGGAGAGCACGGAGCCCTCGCCGGTGCTGCGGGTGGTGCCGCCGGCCGTGGTGGTGCTCTCGGTCGTGCAGTCGGCGGTCGCGCCGCCGGCCGCCGCGCCCGCGTTGCCGCAGAGCATGCCCGGCCCGCTGAGGCCGGGCTGGACGACGTTGCCCGCGGCCAGCGCGGGGTCACCGTTGGTCTCGAGGTAGGTCGGCACGCCGTAGAGGCCGTCACGCAGGGCGCCGGCCGTCGCGGTCGCGGTGGACTCCGACGAGGCGTCCGCCTTGCCGAGGCCGGCGATCGCGTTGCCGTTGCCCTCGATCGGGGTGGCGATCGGCGGGGCGCCGATGTTGCCGCCGCCGAGGCTGTCCGCACCCGTGGTGAGCACGGTGCCGCCGGCGGTCGCCGTGGTGTCGGCGGTCGACTCGCTCTGTGCGCGACCGGCGCCGGCGATGGCGTTGCCGGTGAGCTGCACCGGAGTGGCCCAGTGCCCGGCGAGCACGTTGCCGGACAGGATGCCCTCGCTGCCGTCACTGGTGACGTCGCTGGTGACGGACGTGTCCTGGCCGGACGTGTTCGTCGAGCTCGCCTTGCCGAGCCCGGCGATGGCGTTGCCGGTGATCTGCACCGGTGCCGCCCAGTCGAGGTCGACCACGTTGCCGGAGACGAACCCGCCCGAGCCGTCGGTCTCGACGGTCTCGGAGTCCTCATAGGACTGGTAGGAGTCGTTCTCCACCTCGGCGTGGCCGAGCAGCGCGATCGCGTTGCCGGACACGTCGAACGGCGCGACCAGGTCGCCGTCGACCGAGTTGCCGTCGAACGCGCCGTGGGTCTGCGGCACGTTTACCTTCGGCAGCGGCGGGACCGGGGGCATCCCCGCCTTCGCCGCGGTCGCGTTGACCTTGCCGGTCAGCGGCGTGGCCTTGTCCGCCACGGGCTGAGCCTGCGCGCCGACCTGGTCCAGCGTCGGGTCGACCTTGCCGGAGGCCGTGCCGACGACCGGGTCGGCGACGTCCTTCGCCTTGTCCACCACCGGCGCGACGGCCGGGGCGGCCCGGTCCGACATCGGCACGGCCCGGGTCAGGTCGGCGACGCTGACCCGGAGCTCCTTGTCGATCGTCGGCAGGTTCTTCTGGCCCAGCGGCGTGCCGAGCGCGTTGTTGTCGAAGTGGACGGGGACGCGCACTGACCCGTCCAGCGGCGAGGCCGGCCGGTCGGGGTTGACGTCCTCGTCGGCAGAAGCGATGCCGGTTCCCAGCATCAGCAAACCACCAGTGACTAGCGCGGTCTGGAGACCCCGCTTCGCCCAGGTTTGCATCGTGTGATGCTCCTTTCGTATTCCCTCTGGGGGTTATGGCGGGTGGCCGGGACGCGTCGACGTGGAGACGCGCCGGGGCAATCGACCACCCGGGTCGGAGGCGGGACGGACCCGCGGGGGGTGGGCGCGGCACGGCCGGCACGAGGCGGCGGTGCACCCGGTACCTCGAGCACACGGGCTCGGGCCGGTCGCGCCGCTGGGATCAGTCGGGGGAGACGCCGGGCTGGGCGCCGACGCGCCCGAAGCCGGCCACCGTCGCGGTGGCGGGTGTCGTCAGTCCGCGAACCAGAGCCGGCTCGCGGTCCCGCCACGGCAGCGTGGCGGACGGCGACGCGTCGGCCGGGTTGCCGGCGGAGCCGTGGTGACCC
>NZ_JBOHGA010000158.1:0-15468 GCF_050699915.1 Actinophytocola sp. | reverse complement strand
GTCCACCCGCAAGGACGTCGGGCCCACTCTCTGCCACCGGTCGGGGGGTCGATGCCGCCGTTAGGGCGTCCGCGACGTCTCGATTGTCGTAACAACACGTGTTCGGTTCCCCCACCGAGTGATCGCGCGTAGGTTCATGGCGTGACAGTGGTAGCCGGTCGTTACCGTCTGCTTGCGCGCCTGGGCGAGGGTGGCATGGGCGTGGTGTGGCGTGCGCACGACGAGCTCCTGCGCCGCGACATCGCGGTCAAGGAGCTGCACGTCCGCATCGGGGTCGACGACGACTTCCGCTCCCGGCAGGTGCTGCGCGAGGCCCGGGCGGCCGCGCGGCTGCGGCATCCGGGCGTCGTCGCCGTGCACGACGTGGTCGTCGACGCCGGCCGGCCCATGATCGTGATGGAGCTCGTCGAGGGGTTCTCGCTCGCGGAGCTGATCCGCCGGCACGGACCGCTGCCGGAGCAGCGCGTCGCCGACCTGGGTGTGCGGGTGCTGGCGGCGCTCGCGATGGCGCACGCGCAGGGCGTCGTGCACCGCGACGTCAAGCCGGGCAACGTGCTGCTCGACGGCAGCCGGGTCGTGCTGACCGACTTCGGGATCGCCGCGGTCACGAGCGACACGACGGTCACGGACTCGGTGATCGGCTCGCCGGAGTATCTGGCGCCGGAACGCGTCAACGGCCAGCCGGCCTCGCCCGCGAGCGACCTGTGGTCCCTGGGCGTCACGCTCTCCGCCGCGCTGCGCGGCGAGTCGCCGTTCCAGCGGTCCGACACACAGGCGACCCTGGCCGCGGTGATGACCTACGAGCCGGCCCCGATCCCGCAGGCACCCAACCTGTGGCCGGTGATCGAGGCGATGCTGCACAAGGACCCGCGGCGCCGGCCGACCGCGGCCCAGGCGGGCCAGCGGCTGTCCATGATCGCCGGGGCGCCGCCGTTCGAGGTGCCGCGTCCATCGGTGACCGGACCCGGTCCGGTGCCGGTGGTCGAGCCGCTCAGCGAGCCGACGACCAGGACGCGGGTGCGCGACAAGCGGGCGCGGACGCGGCTCGTGGCGTTGCTGGCCGTGCTCGTCCTCCTCATGGCCGGCGGCGTCTGGCTGCTCGTGCGCCCCGGGTCGGACGCGGTGGGCGGGACCGCCGCGTCGTCGTCGGCCACGTCCACGGCGCCCTCCGCACCACCCGGCTTCGCCGCGCACAAGGGCGACAAGTTCTCGATGGCGGTGCCGCGCGGCTGGTTCAAGGACTCCGCCGACCAGAACATCTTCTGGGTCGCGAACCCGCACGCCCGGCGAACCGTGTTGGCGCACATCGAGTGGTGGGACTCCGGCCATCCCGGCGGTGCCCGCGGGGTGCTCGACGACTTCGAGAAGGGCGAGTTCACCCGGGACTTCATCTCGAAGTACAAGCGGCTCAAGCTCACGACGCAGTCCATGCCGCGCGGCGTGACCGCGGCCGACCTGGAGGTCACCTACCACCTGAGCCTGGACGGCGAGTTCGACTACCACGAGATGAACCGGGCGGTGGTCACCGCGACGGGGCGCACCTACATCCTCACCGTGGCCGCGGAGGCCGACACGCGCGCCGCCGCCGAGCGGCTTTGGCGTACGGAGAGAGACAAGCTGACGAAGATTCTCGACAGCTTCCAGGTGACACCGTGACGATGTTCTAGGCTGCGTGATCGTGCTGCGGGTCACGGTGCGCGGGTCGGACATGCCGAGCGTCGTGCTCGGGTCCGGGGAGACGCTACTCATCGGGCGTGCCCCACGCGTGCCCGAGGACCGGCCGGACGCCCAGCTGCGGGTGACGGCGTTTCCGTTGCCGGACAGCGCCGGGCACGTGTCGAGGTTGCTCGGCGAGCTGATCGTGGGGGAGGAGACCGTGCGCCTGCGGTGGCACGGCGGCTCAGAGGGGCAGCTGTCCAGCATGCTCGACGCGCCGGCCGGGGCGCGCCGGGTCGTACTCACCGTGGGGATGTCCGCACAGCTCGACGAGGGCGAGAGCCAGCTGCTGGTGCTGCGCGGCAGGCAGGTCGGCGTGGAGCACGCGGACCGCCTGCTGGTCATCGACGTGATGAGCACGGACTCGGCGCCCACGGGCCCGATCCCGCTGCCGGCCCTCGTGGACAGCCAGGCGGCGCCCACGAAGGACGCGCCGGGCCTGATGCCGCACGGCCGGGAGTGGTTCGTGGCCCTCGCGCTGGCCGAACCATGGCTCGCCGGCGCCGACGACTACCCGCGCCCGCCGACCAACCGGGAGATCTACGAGCGGGTGCTCAGCTGGCACGGGTACGCGTGGAACCTCGAGCGCCCCCAACGCGTCGACGACGCCATCCGCAAGGTGGCCTCGGTGGGCTTCGGTCGCCACGACGACCCGTTCCGCAGCGCCGCGGGCCAGGTCCGCAACGTCCGCTTCGCGGTCGGCCGCCGGGCGGCCGAGGTACGCCTGGTCACCGTGGAGGATCTCGACGCCGCCAACCGTGCGGCCTTCCACCGCCGCCGCGCCTGGGAGCCGCCCGTCGAACCCTGACGTCGTGGGGTCGCGTGTCACGATGTGGTGGTGGGACATGATCACCGCCGGGTTTGGTGGCGGGTGCCGGTTGTCGTGGTGGTCCTCTGCGGACTGGGTGGGGGCGTCGCCTGGCAGGTGAACGACGCGCTCGGGTTGCGCGTTCGGCCTGCCGAGGTGCCTTTCGAGCAGGTACGTGCGGCGCCGGCGCGTGCGGTGGTCGCGCCGCCTGCCATCCGGTCCATCGTGGTGCCCGACGACGAGCGGCTGCGGCTCGCGGCCGGTGTGGTGGCTGACGCGGTGGCGAGCCGCGGCGCCGCCCGGCCGGCGATCGGAAACGGGCCCGGGCCGGTCCTGCGGGTGCGACTCGACGGCTCGTTTGACGGCGAGGCCTACCGGATCGATGGTGGTGCCGGGCTGACCGTGACGGCCGGGGCCGCGGCGGGCGCGGCCACCGGGCTCTACACACTGGCCGACCGGATCCGGTCCGGCGCGCGGGTGGTCGCCGACGGAACGGTGGTGACGCCGCGGCTCGGGCTGCGGCTCACCGACCTCGGCGCGGTCGGCCTGCCCGCCGACCCCGAGCGCTACGCCGAGGGCACCGACTACTCGCTGAACTCCGACGTGGTGGGCGAGGCGATCCTGCCCGACGAGCCCTATGTGGACGAAGGCGCCGTCGCGCGCATCGCGGACCAGTTCCGCCGCCAGATACGGCATTCGCTGGCGCAGGGCTACAACGCCGTCGTCGTCCCCGGGTTCCTGGAGTACCTCACGTTCCGGGACGTCGGCGACGGCCACGCGGTCTACCCGGCCGGCGACCCGCACGTGGCCCGTGCCGAGGCGATGGCCGCCGCCTTCGGGCCGGTGTGGCGCTACGCCCACGACCTCGGCATGAAGGTCTTCCTGTCCACCGACATGCTCGCGTTGTCCCCACCACTACGAGCCCACCTGGAGCGCACGGTCGGCGGACTGGACACCGAGGACGACCGGCTGTGGCGGGTGTACCGGGCCGGTCTCGCCGAGCTGTTCGACCGAATGTCCTACGTGGACGGTCTGATGGTCCGGATCGGCGAGGGCGGCGCGGCCTACCGGCTGCCGGGCTGGGACTTCACCTCGGAGATCGCGGTCACCACCCCGGCCGCGGTGCGCGCGATGCTGCGCTCGTTCCTGGACGTCGCCGGCGAGGCGGACCGGGAGATCATCTTCCGCACGTGGAGCGTGGGCATCGGCGAGGTCGGCGACCTGCACACCAACAAGACAGCCTACGAGCGCGTGTTCGACGGCCTCGACGACGACCGTCTCGTCGTGGCCACCAAGTACACGCTCGGCGACTTCTACAGCCACCTGCCGCTCAACGACACGCTCCTGGTCGGCACGCAGCGGCGGATCGTGGAGTTCCAGTCCCGCCGCGAGTTCGAGGCCTTCGGGTCGCTGCCCAACGACCTCGGCACGCTGCACAAGGCCGCGCTGCGACGGTTCCTGGCCAACCCGCACGTGGAGGGCGTGTGGTCGTGGGCGCAGGGCGGCGGCCCCACGCTCGCCGGCCCCCGGACCCTGGTGCTGCGCACGGGTTTCTGGCAGCTGTACGACCTGAACAGCTACCTCACCGGCCGGCTCGCGCTCGATCCCGACGCCGATCCGGCCGCCGCGACCGCGGACTGGCTGCGCGCCACGTTCTCCGACGACCCGGACACGGTCGCGGCTCTGGGCGAGGTGATGGCGCTGTCCCGGGAGGCGATCACGAAGGGCCTCTACGTCGTCCCGTACGCGGACCAGTCGGTGCGCGCGCTCGGGCTCGAACCGCCGCCGATGATGTGGATCTTCGAGTGGGACATCGTGACCGGCGACAGCGCCGTGTGGGACACGATCTACGCGGTGAACCGCGACCGTCCGCTCTTGGCGGTGCGCGAGGGGATCGACGCGGTCCTGGCCGCGAGCGAGATGCGGGAACTGGTGGCCGAGACCGACCCGGCGACCTGGCGCGACCCGGAGCTGCGCCGGCATTTCATGTCCACAATGGACTACCAGGTCAGCCTGTTCGAGACGCTCGGGGACTATCGGGAGGTGCGGCTGCGCCACGCGGAGTGGCTCGACACCGGGTCGGCGGAGGCGAAGGACGCGTGGCAGGACGCGGCGGCCCGCTACGACGCCCACCGTGCCGAGCACCTGGGCCGCTACGCCGGTGACCTCGACCTGCCCGCCTACAACCTCACCGCCGCCGACATCGGACTCGACCGCGCGGAGCGCGATGCGACGATGGCCTGGCTCGCCCGCGCGCTCCTGTTGCTGGTGCTGGCCGTCCTCGCGCTGGGCAGTCCGTGGGCGGCCCGCCGCGTGCGGACCGCGCCGTGGGCCCGCGCGCTGTGGACCGCGTCGACCCGCCCGTGGCGCCTCGTCGAGCTGGCCGGCACCCCGAGCCGCCGCGACCGCGTGCTGGTGTGGGCCGTGCCCGCGGCGGCCGTGGTGGCCAGCCGCGGGATCCTCACGTCGTTCGCCGCTCCGGCGCACCTGGTGGTCGTGCTGGGCGCGTGGCTGCTGTGCACGGTCGCGCTGCGGCTGTCCGTGCGCCGCGCCGACCCGTTCGCGCTGCTGGCCGCGCTGGGCGGCGTCGCCCTGCTGCGGACCGTGCTCCTGTTGGCGGTGCTGGCCGTGCGCGGACCGGGGTACTACTGGTTCGGTTTCTGGACCGAACCGACGGCCCGGACGGTGTACGTGACGATCGCGTTCGCGGCGTTCCTGGCGGTGTTCGTGTGCGCGTACGTGGTGCTTCGCGGGGCGTACGGGTTGTCCCGCGCCGGCACGACGGGCCGCGTGCTCGTCGCCGCGGGCGTGCCGCTCGCGGTGCTGGGCGCCTTGGTGACCGCACTGGGCGCCGAACGCGCCCTGACGGTGTGGAACGACCAGCTGGCGCTGTTGCCGTGGGGACTGTCCCGGATCCTCGGCATCACCGTGCACCTGGAGATCCCCACCGACCTCCCGCTGGTCGTGACGCTGGCGGGCGCGGCCGTGGCGATCGCCGGCGCCGCCTTGGCCTTCCTCGGCCGGGCGCGGCGACCTGGAGTGCCGCTGTAGCGCGGCTGGAGGGCATGCGTAGCGCGCGGTCCTAGCCTCGGTTCGGCATTCCGAACAGGGGCAAAAGGGGACCACAGGGATGAGTGACGACGGCTACGACGTCGACTGCGCCGAGCTGCACGACGGATCTTCCTGGCTGCTGCGCATCGTGGGCGACGAGGACCACGGCATGGGCGATGCCGCCGGCGAGGGCGGGCAGTACGGCCACGCGCTGCTGCATCAGGCCGTCTCGAGCTTCTGCAGCGTGATCGACGCGGGCATCGCCGCGCTTCGCGCCGACGTCGAGGCGACCGGAGCGGGCCTCGCCGGCACCGCGGACGGCTACGCCGGCGACGACGCGACCGCCCGCGACCGGGTGAGTGTGGACGGTGGCTGAGCTCGGCGAGACCTCCGACCCGGCCGCCCTGGTCCCGGGCTCACCGGACGGCGTCGACGCGGTCGCGGCCGTGTTCACGACGCGGAGCGAGGACGTGGAGGCGACCGGCCGCGAGCTGCACACGTTCAACCCGTCGAGCTGGGTCGGCGACGCGTCGGAGCGGTTCCGGGAGATCTTCGCCCCTGTCCCGACCCGCTGGTACAAGACGAGCGACGCGCTGGTCGCCGCGGCCGGCGCGCTGACCGGCTACGCGGAGACCCTGCGCTGGACGCAGTCCCAGGCAGGCGAGGCGATCGCGCTGTGGGACGAGGGCGAGGCGGCGACCACCGCGGCGCTCACCACGCACCAGACCGCACTCGCCGAGGCGGAGGCGGCGGTGCGGCCCGCGCCCACGTTCAGCGACCCGGGCGAGGGAACGCGCCAGGAGGCCCGCGAGCTGCTCGACCGGGCCCGCGCACAGCTCGACGAGGCCGGCTGCGACGCGGCGCAGGGGCTCGGCGGCAACGGTCCACAAGGGACAGAGGTGTCGACGTTCCTGGAGGACGTGCTGGTCTCGGCGGCCTCGGACGAGGCCGGCGGCGGTGGCTCGTGGGCCGGCAACCCGTGGGAGGTGACGGGGCCGCGGGGCACGTCGTCACCCGAGGACGGCGCGGGGATTCGCATCGGCTCCATCAGCAATGACGCCGACCTCGCCAGCACCGGCACCGACGACCCGAACCGGCTCGAGGTCGGCGCCGGCGCCGAGGCGGACGCGTCGGTGAACGGGTCGGGCGTCCATGCGTCCGGCAACGTCACCGTGGGCGCCACCGGCCACGCCGAGCTGACCCGGGACCTCGGCGGCATGACCATCACCCACCAGGTCGACGCGCTCGCCGGTGCCCGCGCGGAGGGCAACCTGGACGTCGGCCCGACCGGGGTCGACGCGGGCGCCGAGGCGTTCGCCGGCGGGCGGGTGGAGTACGGCGGCAGCGCCGAGGTCAGCGGTGTGAGCGCCGGCATGAACGCCGAGGGGTGGGTCGGCGCCGGTGCGTCGGCCAACGTCGACGTGGGCTACCACGACGGCCGCGTCGTCCTCGACCTCGAAGCCGGCGCGGCGCTGGGCGTCGGTGGCGAGCTCGGCGGCCAGATCACCATCGACCCGCAGGCGGTGTCGGACACCATCGAGCGGGAGGCGGACATCCTGCAGCGCAACACGGACCTGAACCCCGCCAACGACGACCACCAGAACGGCGTCCTGAACTCGCTCGAGCGGGGCTGGAACCGCCTGGCCGACGCCTTCTGACCCCTCAGCGAGGGAGCTTGATCAGGTCGCCCAACTCCTCGGTGGTGAGCGGGAAGTCGGTCATGCGTGGCGCGTCGTCCAAGGCGCGGAACGGGGTCCACCCGAAGGACCCGGGGATCAGGAACGCCGCGGTGACCCGGATGTCCGCACCGCCGGCCGGGTCCGGCTGGTCCCACACCACGCCGCGAACCCGGTAGCCGTACTCGATCTCGAAGGAGTAGGCCACGCCGCCCACCGGCACGGGGACCGGCTCGCAGCCGTACTCCGGGCGTCGGGTCTGCGCCGTCAGGCAGGGTTCGTCAGGCATGCCGTACACGGAGGCGGGGAAGTCGCCGCTGGTGCGGTGCAACACCGCGAGGTAGCCGCGCCGGTCGCCCTCGCGCCACAGCACGTGCATGCCGAATCCGAAGCGGTCCCCGGACCCCTTGACGTCGCTGCGAGTGCCGAAGTGGGCCGCCACGTTCCCGCCGGGCAGCTGGGCGGCGCCGTTCGCGGCCAGCGTGTCGGCGTCGGGCGACCGGTGGTGGCCGGGCGGGGCGCGGAACGGCGCACCCGAGTCGGAGCTCGTGCCGGACGTCGGCGGCGCGGACGGCGGCGGCGCGGTGCTGGAGGGCACCCCGATCGGGAGGCGTTCGGGAGCCGGATCGTCCGTGTCGATGGCGAGCGGCACGGCCGCCAGCACCGCGGCCACCGAGGCCGCGACCGCGATCGGCACCGCGCGCCGCACCCGGTACCGGCGCCGCCCGCGGCGCATGATGTCGGCGACGTCGAGCCCGACCGGCGGCTCGTCGGCGGGCAGCGCCGCGGACAGTGCCGCGCGCATCCGCGTGTCGCGTTCGTCGGCTGCCATCAGCTCGCTCCGTGGTCTTCGCGCAGGTGCGGGCGCATGGCCGACACCGCGCGGTGCATCTGGCTCTTGACCGTGCCCGCGGAGACGCCGAGCACCGCCGCGGTCTCGGCGACGGACAGCCCTTCCCAGTAGCGCAGCACGACCACCGCGCGTTGGCTCGGCGTCAGCTCGGCCAGCGCGCGGGAGACGGCGAGGCGGTCGGCGGCGTCGGCGGCGGCGGGCACCGGGCCGTCCGGCACCTCGGCGACCGGGTACTCGCGGTTTCGCTGGCCGCGCTTGGTGTTGAGGAAGACGTTGACCAGCACCTGCCGCACGTAGGCGTCCGCCGACTCCTCGCGAACCCGGTGCCACACGGAGAACAGCCGCACGAACGCGGCCTGCACGACGTCCTCCGCGTCGTGCCAGTTCCCGGTCAGCAGGTAGGCCGAGCGGCGCAGCGCGGCCACGCGGTCGGTGAAGTACACCGCGAACGCGCCGTCCGAGGCCCCGGCCATGTATGCCCCTCGCTGATCGTCTCGGGTGAAGTACCCGGCGACCGCGCATTCGGTTGTCAAGGAATGTAGCCGCGCTGGAGGAGCAGCGGGTCGGGATCGGCGAGGAGGGTCGGGTCGTCGGCGAGGACGCGGGCGTGCAGCTCGCGGACGGCCGGGCCGGGCCGGAGCCCGAACTCGGTGTCGAGCAGGCGATGCAGCTCCTGGTAGGTGTGCAGGGCCTCGACCCGGCGCCCGCACCGGTAGAGCGCGAGCATCAGCAGCGACCAGTGGGTCTCCCGCAGCGGGTCGGCGGCGGTCAGCCGGTGGAGCTCGTCGACGACCTCGCGGTGCTCGCCGAGTCGCAGCCGTGCGTCGAGCCAGTCCTCGATCGCGAGGTGGCGCCGCTCAGCCAGCCCGCGGGCCTCCAGCGGGACGGTCTCGGCGACGTCCTCGAAGGGCTGGCCGCGCCACAGGTCGAGCGCCTCGGACAGGATCGCCGCCGCCCGGGCGGTCTCGCCGGCGGCGAGGGCACGCCGACCGGCCGCGGCGAGCGTGGTGAACGAGCGTGCGTCGAGGTCGCCGTCGTCGAGCGCGAGCCGGTAGCCGTCGCGGTCCCGCTCGACCCGTGGTGCGCCGGACCTGGTGCGGGGCAGGCGTTTGCGCAGCTCCCACACGTAGGTCTGCACGTTGGCGGTGGCCGAGCGGGGCGGGTGTCCGTCCCACAGCAGGTCCACGAGCGTGCCGGTCGCCGCCCGGTCCCCGCCGCGCGCCAGCAGCGCGGCGAGCAGCATCCGCTGCTTGCGCGGCCCCAGCCGCAGCGCCGCTCCCGCGGAATCCAGTACCTCGACCGGACCGAGCACCCGAAACAGCACCGTGGCCTCCCGTGACGAGTCCTTCCGGTAGCTGTACCCGAGAAACGGCCGATCGGTTGTCGACCTTCGTCCTCGAGGTGGCTCACAGGCCCGGCAGCGTGTCCTGGGTCCGAGCCGGCGCGAGGTCGGCGACGGTGATCGTCACGCGGCGGGCCACCGGGTCGCCGAGCTCGGCGACCAGGGCGAGGACCGCGCCGGACAGGGTGTGCGGGTCCGCGGTGTGCCGGGGGAGTCGGGTGCGTGCGATCGGGTCGCGGTCGTCGGTGCGCAAGGAAAGCTGGACGTGGCGGGCCTCGTGGTCACCCTTGCGGAGGCGTTCGGCCAGCTCGGCGGCGAGGTCGCGCAGGTAGGACTCGGCGGCGCGGCGGGCCGGCGTCGTGCGGGACACGCTGTACGAGCGGCGCGGCGCCGGTGGGCGGATGGTGGCGTCGTCCGTGCCGTCGGCGATGCGGCGCAGCCGTCGGCCCATCGCGACGCCGGTCAGCTCGACCAGTTCGGCGAGCGAGCGGGTGTGCAGGTCGGCGACCGTGTCGAGGTCGGCCTCGGCGAGCCGCTCGCGGGTGACCGGGCCGACGCCCCACAGGTCCGCCACCCGCAGCGCGCGCCGCACGGCCGGCTCCCGAGCCGGGTCGATCACGACGATCCCGTTCGGCTTCGCGCGGCGACTCGCAAGCTTGGCGATCAGCTTCGTCCGTCCGACGCCGATGCTCACCGGCAGGCCGAGGTCGGTCCGGACCCGCTGGCGCAGCCGGGTGGCGGTGGCCGACGCGTCGGGCCAGTCCAGGCCGGGCACCGCCAGGAACGCCTCCTCCATCGACCCGGCCTCGACCGCCGCACCAGCACGAAGCAAGGCGAACAACTCGTCGCTCGCACGCTCGTACGCCGCCGCCCGGGCCGGCACGGTCACAAGCGTCGGGCAGGCCCGGTGCGCCTGCGCCGCGCGCATGCCGGCGTGCACGCCCAAGGCGCGGGCCTCGTAGCTCGCGCAGCTGACGACCCGGTCCACCACGGCGAGCGGCAACCCGGACAGGCCCGGGTCGTCCCGCCGCTCCACGGCGACGAAGAACGCGTCGACGTCGACGTGGAGCAGCGGGGGACCGGTCACGAAATCCGGGTCATCGTGGAGTCGTAGCCGCCACCGCCCGGGTACACCCACGCGCCGACCATCTCGGAGTCGTCGTCGTTGAAGGTCCCGCGGAAGTACGCGGGCGAGCCCTTGTCGCCCGCCCAGATCGTGAGGGTGTCGCCCTCCATCTCGTAGACGTACTCGAACGTGCCGCCGCCGCTGCCGTAGTAGCGGGAGTGCACGTTCTCGCTCTGCTCCCCGCCGAAGGGGTGCAGGTGGCCGATGACCTCTAGGCCGGTCACGGCATCGCCGTCCTGCTCGAGCTCGACGTGCTGGAGCAGGAAGAACCCGCCCATCGCCCACTCGTAGGTGACGGTGCCGGTCGAGCCGCCGGTGATCTGCCATTTGCCGACGAGCCGGTCGAGGGCGCGAACCTTGTCGCTTGGTGTGGACATCGATGCCTCCATGGTGTCTGTCGTGTGATCGTCGTGTCGTTCACACCGTTACGTCGTAGCCGCGAAACAGCGCGGGACACCACTTCCAAAGTGCGGCGCTCGTCGGGCTGGGCGTCAGCCCATCATCATGGCGGCGCCGGCGTACAGGACGACGACGACGGCGCCGACGCCGAAGCCGGCCATGAGCGGAACGCCGACGGAGGGCCGGAACCGCACGGCCGGGTAGCCGACGAGCAGCATGAGCATCATCCACGAGCCGACGAGGGCGACGGCGTTCATCATGTGCTGGCTCAACAGGAACGCGCCGCGCGCACCCAGGATCACTACTACCGCCGCGGCGATCGCGATCGCCAGCCGGCGCCACACGAGTCGGTTCGCTGTCTGTCCGGTGCTGCCGTTGGTCACGTCGACTCCAGGGATGGGCGAGTGGGTACGCGACCATCGTGGCACTCGAAGCGACGGTCGAGCCTTACCGATCCCTTACGCGTCAACACATCCAGCGCTTACGAGTCGGCGCGGCGCTCCAGGAGGACGGTGTCGTACCAGACGCCGTCCAGCTGGGCGATGCGCTCCCGGACGCCGACGGTGCGGTAGCCGGCCGCGTGGTGCAGGGCGATGCTGACGTGGTTCTCGCTGAAGATCGCGGTCTGCAGGGTCCACAGGCCGGCGGCGTCGGCGGCGGTGACCTGCCGGTGGAGGAGCGCCTTGCCGATGCCGCGGCCGCGGTGGCGTTCGCTGATGTAGACGGAGCTCTCGACCACGCCGGCGTAGCACTCGCGGTCCGAGGCGGGGGAGAGCACGGTCCAGCCGACGACCTCGCTCTCGATCTCGGCGACCCAGCGGTGGTCGGGCATCCAGCGCGCCTCGAGCGCCTCGCGGTCCGGGACGGTGGTCTCGAAGGTGGCGAGACGGGTGTCGATGCCCTCGCCGTAGATGCGGCGCACGGCGGGCCAGTCGCGGTCCTCGAGCGGGCGGACGGTGATGTCGGCCATGTCAGGCCGGGTTGGTGGAGAAGCGGGCGGGCGTGACGAGAACCGCGGCGCGGCGGTCGGCGACCATCTCGCGGTCGTACTCGTCGAGGTCGGGATGCTCGCCGCCGGCGGCCTGGTAGATGTCGCGCAGCAACTGGGGGAGCCCGTCCGCGGCGAGGTCGGGGTGTGGGTCGTCGGGACCGGCGAGCTCGGCCGGCCCGGACACGGCGATCCACTGCCAGCCGGCGCGGAAGACCAGGGTGGCGCGCGCGTGGGCGCGCAGGTTGGCGAGCTTGGCGGTGTCGCCGCGCGAGACCAGTGCGACCACGGGCTGCCCGCCGACCGGATGCGGCAGGATGCCCGCGTTGACCACCGACACGGCGGGCTCGCCGTCGGGTCGCGTGGTGACCAGGACGGCCAGCCAGTTCTCCGTCGAGGCCAACTCGGTGATGCGGCGCAACCCGTCGTCGGTCGAGATCATGTCGACTACCACCTCTGCTCGTCGCGGCGTGGATGTCACGCCACCATCCGATCCGTGCACGACCTTGCCAGCTCCGAAATTGTCGGTGCCCTCGGGTAGCGTCGAAATCAGGGGGACCCCCACCGATTGAATGGGCCGGTCAATCGGCCGGGAGTCACGAAGGTGGTGCCAGGCCGGGTGGTAGGCGCAGGCACGCATCGGTGAGGGCGAGGTCCCGGAGGATCGCCCGGTACTCCGCGCGAGGACCATCCGCCGGCTCACCGAGGGCTTCATGCGCAAGAGCGAGCCGGGCCAGGACGCGTGCCTCCTCGAGTGGCGTCGACAGTTGGCGTGAGAGCGCCAAGGACCTGCGCAGCGGCTCGATCGCCGACGCCGGATCGTCGCTCGCCAGGGCCAGTTCGCCGCGGCTGCGGAGGGTCTCGGCCAGGCCGTCCTTGTTCCGCAGCGCCTCGAACCTCGGTACGGCGTCGGCCAGCCGCGCCGCCGCGGCGGGCCAGTCGCCCCGGCGGATGTCGATCTCCGCGCGGGTTTGCTCCACATAGGTCGCATGCAGGTCATCGCCCAGGGACTCGGTCAGCGTCGCGGCTTCGTCCAAAGCGGACTCCGCGTCGTCGAGGCGGCCGGTGTCGATCAGCGTGTACGCGTAGATGATCAGGTTCTGCGCGGTCATCCGGGGGTTGTCGCCCGCCCGCCTGATCTCGAGCGCCCGCTCGACGAGCGCCAGCGCCGGCTCGCCCCGGTCGCGGTCCGTCTCCGCACGGTTGACCAGCAGCGACGCCAGCACCGTGCCCGAGTCGGAGGGCTCGACCGCCGCCAACGCCTCGTCGAGCACCCGGGCCGCCTCGCCGAGCCGGCCGAGTCGCCGGGTGGCCAACCCGGCGTGCAGCAACGCCCGCACGACCCGCGTGTGGTCGCCGACCGAGCGCGCCAGCGCCAACGCCTCCGTCGCCAACGCCGCCATGTCCGCCGCCCGGGACAGCTGCGCGTACACCCCGCACAACGCCTGCAACACCGTCAGCAGCAACGCCTCCGGCCCGTGCACCCGCAGCGCCCCGGCCGCCACCCGCAGCGCCTGCTCCCGCTCGTCGTCGTAGGCCCGCAGCGTCAGGAACCCCGCCACCCGCAGCGCCAACTCCCCGGCCAGACCGGCCAGCTCCGCCCGCCCCGACGACGCCGCCTGCTCGATCGCCGACATCAGCGTCTGCCGCTCGGCCTCCAGCCACTCCCGCGGCCGCTCCCGCACCAACCCGGCGGCGAGCGAGGCCGCGGGCGAGGTCACCGGGGCGAGGTCCGCGCTGTACGTCGTGTAGTGCTCGGCCCGCTGGTCGGCCTCACCCGCGAGCACGAGCCAGCCCGACAGCATCCGCGAGACGGCCGCGTCCCGCTCCGCCACCGGATCGGCCGCGGCCCGCTCGGCGGCGAAGTCGCGCACCAGGCTGTGCAGCCGGTACCGCGACTGGTCCACTGCGTCCCGCCCGGCCGGCTCGACCAGGTGCATCTCCACGAGCCGGTCCAGCAACCGCTCGACCGGAGCCGACCCGCCGACCAGCTCCCGCGCCACCCACGCCGGCCACGTCGTCGCGCGCATCAGCCCGAGCCGGCGCAGCAGCAGGCGCAGCGGCTCCTCCAACGCCTGGTAGCTCAGCTCGATGCTGGCCCGCACGTTCAGGTCGCCGACCGCGAGCTCGTCGAGCCGACCCCACTGCTGGGCGAGCCGGCGGCGGAAGTCGTCGAGTGTCCACTCGGGATGGACGGCGAGCCGGGCCGCGGCCACGCACACCGCGAGCGGCAGATTTCCGCACAGGGCAACGACTTCGGTGGCCGCCGCGGGCTCGGCCGCCGCCCGCTCCGCGCCGATCACCCGGGCGAGCAACCCGACTGCGGCGCCGTCGGCCAGCACCGGCACCGACCAGCGAGCCGCACCGACGAGCGCGCCGAGCTGGCGACGCGAGGTCACCAGGGCGCGCGAACCGGCCGTCGCCGGCAGCAGCGGACGCACCTGCTCCTCGCCGGCCGCGTCGTCGAGCACCACCAGGACCCGTCGCTCCGCCAGCAGGCTCCGGTACATTCCGGCCCGCTCCTCGCGGTCGTCGGGCAGGCTCGCCCCGTCGACGCCGAGCGTGCGCAACAGCCGGCCGAGCACGGCGTGCGGGTCGGCCGGCGGGTCGTGGGTGCCGCGCAGGTCCGCGTAGAGCTGGCCGTCGGGGAACGCCGAGGCGAGCCGGTGCGCGGCCGCCAGCGCCAGCGTCGTCTTGCCGACCCCGCCCGGGCCGACGAGCACCCCGACCAGGCCCGCCGCGTCGTCGTCGCTGGTCAGCTCGGCGCAGATCACCGCGACCAGCTCGTCCCGCCCGGTGAGCACGGCCGTCACGGCCGGCAGCTGCCGGGGTACCGGCGGGCCGGCCGCGGTCACTCCCTCGCCACGCAGGATCCGCTCCTCGAGCCGGCGCAGCGGCGGGCCCGGCTCGACGCCCAGCTCGTCGGCGAGGCGGCGGTAGAGGGCCCGGTACGCCTCGAGCGCCTCCGCGCGCCGGCCGGCGGCGGTCCTCGCCGCGGGCTGTGGCGCGCCCGCCCAACCGGCGTCCTCGACGAGCGCGGCTTTCGAGCTGGTGGTCACGACGGATGTCGGAGCAGACCTGCGCTTCGTGCCGGCCGAGGTGACCGCGCCCTCGCGCACGCGGGTTCGAGTCATGTTCCGAAATGTCTCGACGCTGCCCCACAACCTGACCTTCGATGCTCCGATCGCCGGCGGCACCCGGACGATCGTCGAGGCTGGCGGATCCGATGCCATCGAGCTCGTGACGCCCGGCCCCGGTCGCTACACGTTCGGGTGCACGATCCACATGGGGATGTCGGGCACCCTCGTCGTCAACTGAGGAGTGGTCCGCGTCGCCGTCGTGCGGGGCAACTGCGTGCGCGACGTTCCCGTGCGCACTCGCGACACATCACTTCGCGCGCCGCGAACATGCGATTCGTCGTCGATGCAGAGCGTTGAAGCGCTTTGCGCGCCGAATCAACGCGCAATTTGCGAGTCTGTTTTGCGCGGTCACTAGTACTCGCACATCGG
>NZ_JBOHGA010000157.1:0-15471 GCF_050699915.1 Actinophytocola sp. | reverse complement strand
GGGCCGCGGCCTGCTGGCCACAGGCCGCGAGGCCCATGACCAGCAGGACGACCAGGACCACCTGACGCATCACACCGGATGCCCGTCGTGGCCGCACTTGACCACCGGACGGATGCAGTCGCGCACCCGCCGCTCCATCTCGTCCGCCGGCCACACGTTGAAGAAGTCGCCGTGCATCGTGCGTCCGTCCCCTGAGGACAGTCGTAGTCCGGACGGGTCACCGGACACCGGGAAGCGGATCACCATGCGCAGCTTGGGCACCGAGACCGGGTGCGAGCTCGGGCAGCCGCCGGCCACCGGGTAGGCCATGTGGCTCTTGTGGTCCGTCGAGTCCAGGCTCGTGCCGTTCCAGCACTGCGGGAAGTCCAGGTAGGTCTCCAGCTGCGTGCTGGACGGGCAGTTCACGAAGTTCTTCGACGGCGGCACATGGCCCGCGTGCAGGCACGACCAGCGGGCGATGCTGTCCGCGTCGCCGGTCGCCTTGGCGTTGCCGGCGACGATCTTGAGGCCGACCGGCGTCGGCTGGGTCGCGCCGGGGTTGTTCACGCCCTCGCCGAGGTAGTAGAAGGTCACGCTCGTCGGGACGACGATCGTGTTGTCGCGGTACATCGTCGGCACCCAGTACGACGAGATGTCCTCGGCCGGGTCACAGTTGCCGGTGGCGCCGTTCAGCTCCTCGTAGTCGGAGTGGGCGTCGGTCGCGTGGTTGCCGAAGAAGTCGTGCGAGTGCGAGGCCCCCGGCAGGCCGGGGAACACGATCGGGTCGTCGGGCAGCCGGTGGCTGAGCGGGCAGTCCGCGACGAACTCCGCGACCCTGATGACGGCGTCCGCGTTGCGCGGCTGGCCGATGAGACCACCGCTGACCACGGCTCCGGCGGCGAGCACGAACACCAGGCCGAACCGGGTGAGCGTGCGCCATCTGCTCCTTTGCTTCGCCATGAAGTCGAACTCCCTCGAAAGTCGAGAATGCAGGGGTAGCGAGAGAGCGCTCTCATACTTGAGCATGACGTGGATCACATTTCCGGTCAACGACTTTGTTTCGCACAGGAACAAATAGGGCCTGTTCGGCCTAGTGAGCAGCGCTGAATGGCGCTACGAAACGGACAGTCTTGACACCATGTGGCGCCGACGGCACCCTCTGTCTCAGGAGAGAGCGCTCTCGCACGCCCCCTGCCTTCCCTTCTTCCCGTCGCGCGGCCGTTGCCGCGCCGCGCGCAGAGGAGCGCTCATGAGATCCGTTGCCTCCCGACGGCGCCGCCGCCGGTTCCTGCCGACGTCGGTGGTCGCCGCCCTCGCGGTCACCCTGCTCTCCGTGCCCGGCCAGGCGGCCGCCGCGGGCACGCTGCTCTCCCAGAACCGTCCGGTCACCGTGTCCTCGGCCGAGTCGGCCGCCTTCCCCGGCACCGCCGCGGTGGACGGCGACCTCGGCACGCGGTGGTCGAGCGGGTTCTCCGATCCACAGTGGATCCAGGTGGACCTCGGCGTGACCGCGACGCTCGAGGAGGTGCGGCTGCGCTGGGAGGCCGCCTACGCGCTGGCGTTCACCGTGCAGGTCTCCGGCGACGGGGCCACGTGGTCCACCGTGCACACCACCACCGCGGGTGGTGGCGGCGACCAGACGCTCGCGGTCACCGGCACCGGCCGGTACGTGCGGCTGCAGCTGACCTCGCGGGCCACCCAGTACGGCTACTCGCTGTGGGAGCTCCAGGTCTACGGCAGCTCCGGCACCAGCCCGGCGCCCGACGGCCTGCTGTCGTACCGGAAGCCGGCCACCGCGTCGACCTTCCAGGACGACGGCGCCTGCCGCGCGTGTACGCCGGCCAAGGCCACCGACCTCGATCCGGCCACCCGGTGGGCGACGAGCTCGACCAACGGCTGGGTCGACCCCGGCTGGATCACGGTCGACCTCGGTGCCACCGCGACGATCAGCCGCGTGGTGCTGCAGTGGGATCCGGCGTACGCGGTGTCCTACGAGCTCCAGGTGTCCGACGACAACGCGAACTGGCGGCCGATCCACTCGACCACCGCGGGCCGCGGGTTCAAGGAGACGCTGACGGTCTCGGGCACCGGCCGGTACGTGCGGATGTACGGCACGCAGCGGTCGAACGGCTACGGCTACTCGCTGTGGGAGTTCCAGGTGTACGGCACCGGCGGCGCCCCCACACCGCCTCCGCAGCCCCCGCCCGCGCCGGACTTCGACAACCTCGTGTGGAGCGACGAGTTCAACGGCCCCAACGGGTCCACTCCGGACCCTGCCAAGTGGACACCCGAGATCGGGCCGGGCGTGAACAACGAGCTGCAGTACTACACGAACAACGCCAACGCGCGGATGGACGGCGCCGGCAACCTGGTGATCCAGGCGCGCCGCGAGGTCACGCCGGGCTCGTCCTGCCCGCCGGACCCGAACAGCGGCGGCAGCACGACGTGCCAGTACACCTCCGGCCGGCTCAACACGCACGGCAAGTTCGAGACCACCTACGGGCGGGTCGAGGCGCGGGTCAAGGTGTCGAGCACGCAGGGCCTGTGGCCGGCGTTCTGGATGCTGGGCAGCGACTTCTTCGCCGGCACGCCGTGGCCCGCGAGCGGTGAGATCGACATCCTGGAGCACATCGGCCGCGAGCCGAACCTCGTGTACTCCACGCTGCACGCGCCGGCCTACTTCGGCGCGGGCGGGCACGGGGCACCGCTGGACCTCGGCGGTCCGGCGAGCGCGGCGTACCACGTGTTCGCCGTCGAGTGGGATGCCGGCCACATGACGTTCTTCGTTGACGGCAACGGTTTCTTCACGGTGAACCGGGACCAGCTGGAGCAGACGAGAGGGCCGTGGGTGTACGACCACCCGTTCTTCCTCATCCTGAACAACGCCGTCGGCGGCGACTGGCCGGGGCCGCCCGGGCCGGGCACCCAGCTGCCGCAGAACATGGTGATCGACTACGTCAGGGTGTTCCGCTAGCGAGCCAGCGCGCGGTCACGCCGACGACGTCGGCGGCCGCGGCCGGCTCGAGGAACCCATGCTCCGCGCCGGGCACCGAATGCCAGTCGGTGCCCGGCCGAAGCTGCGCGGTCTCCCGGGCGATCTCGTGGGAGACGAGCGAGTCGGCGTCGCCGTGCACGACCAACGCCGGCGGCGTGCTCAGGAGGAACGCCGTCAGCGGGTCGACCGTGCCCAGCTCGCCGTAGAGCGCCGTGCCGAGCCGGAACCGGCCCTCGATGTCGAGAGTGCCGCGGTTCCAGCCGCGGTAGAGCACCCGACCCCGCGGCAGCTCCGGGACGAGGAACGTCCGGCGCAGGTCGAGGACCGGCTGCCACAGCACGACGGCGCGGACCGTGTCGCCGAGCTCGGCCAGCGACAGCGACACGCTCACCGCGCCGAAGCTGGAACCGAGCAGCGCGACCGGCCGCCCGACCCAGTCGACCGCGGCCCGCAGGTCCATCCGCTCCCCGGCGATGGTCGACTCGGTGTCGATGCCGTCGCTCGCCCCGTGGCCGCGAAAGGAGAACCGCAGCACGGAAAGTCCACGTGCGACCAACTTCTCGGCGAGCGGCTCGAACAACCCGTTCTCTTCGAGGTCGACGGTGAGCCCGTGGGCCAGCACGACCGCGCGGTCGCCGCCGCCCTCGTGCCACCGGGCGTCGAGGCGCAGCCCGTCGACGGTCGTCAGGCCGATCACCTTGCTGCCCATGTCCGCGAGTCTAGGAGCGCGTCGTCCGGCGCGCGGCCGCTACCGTGGCGCGGTGACCACTCGGGTGATCGTGCTCAACGGCGGCTCCAGTTCGGGAAAGTCGGGGATCGCGCGCTGCTTGCAGGCGGTGCTGCCGGACCCGTGGCTGGCCGTCGGGGTCGACATGTTGATCGAGACGATGCCGGTGGCCCTGCGGACCTCGGCCGCCGGCATCGAGTTCGCCGCCGATGGCGAGGTGACCGTCGGGCCGGAGTTCCGTGAGCTGGAGGCGGCCTGGCTCGCGGGGACCGCCGCGATGGTGAAGGCCGGCGCCCGGATCGTCGTGGACGACGTCTTCCTCGGCGGCCCCGCGTCCCAGGGGCGGTGGCGGCGCGCGCTGGACGGCGTGCCGACGTTGTGGGTCGGCGTCCGGTGCGACGGCGCCGTCGCCGCGGGGCGCGAGCTCGCACGGGGCGACCGGGTCGCCGGAATGGCCGAGTCCCAGGCCGAGCTGGTCCACCGCGGCGTGGTCTACGACCTCGAGGTGGACACGACGCGCACCGAGGCGTTGGCGTGCGCGCGGGAGATCGCCGCGCACCTCGTCTAGCTCCGCGACAGCCGCAGGACCGCGACGCCGTCGGCCGCGGCCGTGACCGCCACGACCACCCGGTTGACGGCGACCCGGGCGCCCGGGTGTGCCGTGATGAAGGCGACCGGGGGAGTGGTGCCGACGATCGAGGTCTCGCAGCGCGAGTCGCCCTGGCAGTCGAGGGAGAACTCGTTGCCGGACAGCGTGATCGCCGCGGTGACCGCGTCGTCGACGATCGACTCGACGGCCACCTCGGCGATGCCGGTCGCCGGTCCGACCGGGATCACCGTCCGGCCCGTCAGCCGCACCTCGCAGACGGCGTCCCGGCAGGCGGCCACGTTCCCGCCGTCCGCGGCGGCCGTCGGCGCCGGTGGCGCGGACGAGGATGGTGCGGAGGAGGTGGTAGTCGTGGTGGGGGGCGTTGTCGGAGCGGAGGCCGCACCCGTTCTCGCCGTGCAGGCCGGCACCAGGAGAACGCCGGCCAGCAGCAGCACCGCCGCGTGTCGTGTCATGGTGCGGAGGAGATCACGGCGAGCCTGGGACCACTCCCGAGTGCTACTCCGTGCCGGCCCGGCGAACGGCGGCCACGATCTCCGTGTTGGGCGAGCCCTTCAGCAGGTACTCGACGATCCCGGCACGCATCATCTCCGCCACCGTGCCCGAGTCGTCGTAGGCGGAGAACGCAAGGATCCGGGTGCGCGGCGCGCGGTTCAGTATCTCCCGCGCCGCCCGCGGGCCGCCGCCCCCGGGCATTCGCACATCCAGCACCACGACCGCGGGCGCGTGCTCCACGGCGAGCGCGATGGCCTCGTCCGCGTCCCCGGCCACACCGACCACGTCGATGTCCGGCTCGGAGTCGAGCACCTCGCGCAGCGCGTCGCGGATCATCGGGTCGTCGTCGGAGATGAGGACCCGCAGGCGCGTGGTGACGGTGCTCACGACGCCCCCTCGCAAGCTCGGTGCCGCCGCTCGCGGTCGCCCTGTGACATTGATTCGCTCGCAAGCTCGCTCACGACGCCCCCTCGCAGGCTCGGTGCCGCCGCTCGCGGTCGCCCTGTGACATTGGTTCGCTCGCAAGCTCGCTCACGGGGTCACCTCCGGCCGGATGATGGTGGGCAGCCAGAACTCGACGGTGGTGCCGTCGCCCGGCGCGCCGGTGATCGTCCACCAGCCACTGGCCGTCTCGGCGCGCTCGCGCATCTCGATCAGGCCGAAGTGCTCGAGCGGCTGGGCCTCGGTCTGTTCCCGGCTGTACCCGATGCCGTCGTCGACCACCCGGACATGGGTGCCGTGCTCCACAGTGGACAGATGGATGTCGGCCGAGCCTGCCTTGGCGTGCTTGCGCACGTTCGTCAGCGCCTCCTGGCAGATCCGGAAGATCGTGATCGCCGTCTCGGTCGGCGGCTCCTCGGCCAGCTCGTCGTGGTGCAGCGTCGGCGCGAGACCCCAGCCGGTGACCACGTCGCGCAGGTAGTCGGTGAGCGCGGAGACCAGGCCGTGCCGGTCGATCGCGGTGGGGCGCAGCTGGAAGACGAGCGTGCGCAGCCTGGTGATCGTGCCACGCACCGCCTCGTCGAGCTGGATCAGCGTCTGCCGGTACTCCTCTGGCAGGCGGCCGGCGAGCAGCTGCAGCCGCATGCCGACCGCGACCATCGACTGGATGGAGTCGTCGTGCACGTCCCACGCGATCCGGCGGCGCTCCAGCTCCTGGGCGTGCACGAGGTGGCGCAGCAGCCGGCGGCGCTCGTCGAGGATCTGCTCGGCGGTGCGGCGTTCGGTGAGGTCGCGGGTGACCTTGCCGAACCCGCGGAGCTCGCCGCTGTCGCCGTACAGCGCGGTGATGGTGACGTTGGCCCAGAACCGGGTGCCGTCCTTGCGGAGGCGCCAGCCCTCGTCCTGGACCCGGCCCTCGGCGACGGCGGCCTGGAGCTCGCCGGCGGGTTTGCCGGCGAGGTTGTCCTCGTCGGGGTAGAAGACGGAGAAGTGCTGGCCGATGATTTCGTCGGGGAGGTAGCCCTTGATGCGTTCCGCGCCGGCGTTCCAGCTCATGATGCGCCCGGACGGGTCCAGCATGAAGATCGCGTAGTCGACGACGTTCTGCACGAGCATCCGGAAGCGTTCCTCGCTCTCCCACAGCGCGTGCTCGGCTGTGCGGCGTTCGGTGAGGTCGCGGGTGACCTTGCCGAACCCGCGGAGCTCGCCGCCGTCGCCGTACAGCGCGGTGATGACGACGTTGGCCCAGAAGCGGGTGCCGTCCTTGCGAACGCGCCAGCCCTCGTCCTCGACGCGCCCCTCGGCGACGGCGGTCCTCAGCTCGCGGGCGGGTTTGCCGTCGGTCTTGTCCTCGTCGGGGTAGAAGACCGAGAAGTGCTGGCCGATGATCTCGTCGGGGCGGTAGCCCTTGATGCGTTCCGCGCCGGTGTTCCAGCTCGTGATGTGCCCGGACGGGTCGAGCATGAAGATCGCGTAGTCGGACACGCCCTGCACGAACAGGCGGAAGTCGGCATCTGTCGACGGTGTGGGGTCCGGCATCTGGTCACTCTGCCCGACGCGAGCCGCCGGCATCTCGCGGCCCTGCTTCACGCCGTCAGCGGGTTCGGCGCTGCGGGGAGGTCGCACCACACGACCTTGCCGCGGCCCCGTTTCGACACGCCCCACGCGGTCGACATCCGCTCGACGAGCTGCATGCCCAGGCCCCCCGGACCGGACCGTCGGACGGTCGGCGGCTGGGGGCTGTCGTCGGCGACCTCGACGCGGACGCCGTCGCCCACGTCCGTCAGGCGCAGCACCGGTTGCCCGTGCGCGTGCAGGAGGACGTTGCTCACCAGCTCCGACACGACCTGCGCCGCATCCTGCCAACTGTGATGACCCCACCGGGTGAGCGTCTCGCGGGTGAACTCGCGCGCCATGGCGGCGCTGCGGTGGTTCTCCGGCAGCCGTACCTCCGTGCGTGTCACGGCCTGTGCATCCACGTCTGCACTGTCCGCTCCGTCAGGCCCGATGGCGAGACGCAGCGGACTTACCGTGTCTAGTGCATACGCATCAGTCGAGCAGGCCCTCGCGCCGGGCGATGGCCACGGCCTCGAGCTTGGAGCGCGCGCCGAGCTTGTCGAGGATCCGCTGCACGTGGTTGCGAACCGTGTTGCGGGTGACCCCGAGCCGCTCGCTGACCTCCTCGGTGCTGGCCCCGCCGGCCAGCAGCACGAGCGTCTCCTGCTCGCGCGCGGTGAGCGGGGTGCCGCCGCGGCGGCCGGTGAGCCGGTCCAGCACGCCGGCGAGCAGCCCCGGCCCGAAGGCCACCTCGCCCGCCGCCACCTGGAGTACCGCGGCCTCGAGCTCGTCCAGCCGGGAGGACTTGAGCACCAGCCCGGCGCCGCCGGCCTCCGCGACCCGGGTGGCGACCGCCGCGCTGGCCTCGCCGGTGAGGACGAGCACGCGGGCGCCGGTGGTGGACAGCTCGCCGATCGCGCCGATCGCGTCGCCGTCGGGCAGCCGGCGGTCGAGGACGACGACGTCCGGCTTGTGCCGCTGGGTCTCGGCGAGCGCCTCGGCGATGGACTTCGCCCGGGCCACGACGGTGATGTCGGCGGCCTGCTCCAGTGCCAACCCGATCGCCTCGGCGACCATGTCGTGGTCCTCGACCAGGACGACTCGGTGTGGTGGCGTCGTCGGAGACGATTGCATGCGGTGGTCCCTCGACGACGGAAGTGGCTGAACGGTGATGTTACCGCTCGCGGGCCGTTTCGACGTGACGGACCACACGGAGTGGCGGGAACGTCCGGGCACCCCGCACCGTTGTACGTGTTGGTCGCTGCCTGGAGCCAGGAAGTAGCTGGTGATTCCGGCGGTGTGAGTCCCCCCAACCACCGTCGACGCGCACCCGCTTGCTTGCGCCGGCGACCAAGAACCGCCGGCCGGTCGGACACCCCCAGCCGCCGGCCGGCGGTCCCACCTCGATCGAGTGTCCACTTCGGACGGACCGGGTCCCGCGACGGTGGCCGGGGAACCTGAGGTGTGGGGCGGGTTGAGGCTGCCCGGTCGTCACGGCTTGCGCGCGACGCCGCCGAGGGCCACCTGGTCGGCGGTCGTGTGGGAGAGCAGCGGGCCGTCCGGCCACCACTGGTTGAGCGGCACCAGGCCGGGCTCGACCAGCTGGAGCCCGCCGAAGTAGCCCTCGATCTGCTCGCGGGTGCGGAAGTACCCCGAGCCCATCGCGCCGTTGGCGAAGATGTCCTCGACGCAGCGGGCGAGCGCGGAGCCCTCGCCGCCGTCCTGCGGGTCGGCGAAGTGGCTCAGCACGAGGTAGGAGCCCGACGGCAGCAGTTCGACGTAGCGGCGCATCATCTCCGCCGGGTTCTCGCCGTCGGAGATGTGGTGGACCGTGCTGCTGTGGATCAGGGCCAGCGGCCGGCTGAGGTCGAGGTGACGGATGATCTCCGGGTCGGTGAAGATCTCGTCCGGCCGGGTCAGGTCGGCGTTCACCAGCCGGGTGTTGTCGTTCTCCTCCAGCAGGGCGCGGCCGTGCGCGGCCACCACCGGGTCGTTGTCGACGTAGACCACACGCGCGTCGGGGTTCATCCGCTGCGCGGCCTGGTGCGTGTTCTCCGCCGCGGGCAGCCCGGCGCCGAGGTCGAGGAACTGGTCGAGGCCGGCGGATCCGGCGAGGAACCGGGTGACCCGGACCAGCCAGTTGCGACCGGCGCGGGCGAGCAGCTTCATCTGCGGGGCAACGGCGTCGACCTGTTCGAAGACCTGACGGTCGACCTCGTAGTTGTCCTTGCCGCCCAGGAAGCAGTCGTAGACGCGCGCGACGCTCGGCCGGGTCGTGTCTATCACGGCCGGCGCGTGCGGTGCGTCGCTGGTCACTCGCCGAACGTTACCTGAGCGGCCCTGTCCAGGTCATTCCGCCGTCTGGTTCGTTGTCCGCCGGTGCGCGGTCAACCCAGTGGGCTGACTCTAAGGTCGAAGACTCACCCTGCTCTAGGAGGACGACGTGGTCCACGAGATCGACCGGCGCACACTGCTCGCCGGACTGGGACTGGCCGGCGTCGCCGGGCTCGCCGCGCCCGGCCTGGCTTCGGCCGACACCGCCGCCCCCGAGGCCGACAACCCGCTCGACCTGGCGTTCCGCATCCAGCAGAAGTACCGGCCCTTCGACCTGATCGCCCCGCGGTTCGTGCAGTACGACTCCGCGGTCGCGCCGGCGGCCGCGCGCTCGACCCTGGTCGACACCGGCGTGCGGCCGCGGGCGCCGTACGGCTCGGTGCTGGTCGAGGTCCGCTCGCTCGACGGCACCGTGCTCGCCGGGCTGGTCGGCAACCGCACCGTGCTCGGCGGGTACGACGGCACCACGGCGACCATCGAGGTCGACGGCGAGGTCGTGGCGTCGGCACCCGCGTCGCTCGTGGCGCCGTTCGGCTTCGCCGTGGTGGTCAACGAGAACGCGGTCACCGTGCTCGCCGACCCGACCGGCACCGGGACCGGCTGGCAGCCGCTGCTCACCGCCCGCGACCCGATCCGCGAGCGGATAGACCTGCGGGTCCCGGACGTGCTCGGCCAGCTGAACTACGGCTACGGCGGTCGCGGCGACGCCCGGCTGGGCCGCGTCCGCGCCGGCTACTTCGGCCAGGCGGGGGTGCGCGACCCGCACGTCGTCCAGCACGCCGACGGGCGGCCGTACATCAAGGACAACAAGCTGTACCTGACGCTGACCAACGCCGGGCTCGGCTTCTTCCAGCAGGCGCACTGGGCGGTGTGGACGCTCGACCTGGCCGACCCGACGCGGCTGGAACAGGTGGCCACGCTGTTCTTCGCCCGCGACGGAGTCGTGCTCGGCGACCACGCCGGCCAGATCGTCCACGACCGCGGCCGGTTCATCCTGGCGATGAGCTCGTGGGGCGACTTCGACTTCAACGGCGTGCACATCCGCCACGTCGCGACGACCGCGAACGTGTTGTCCGGCGTGCACGTGCTGGCCACCGAGAAGCTGGCGCTGCCCACCACGGTCAGCTCGTGGGACCCGGCGCTGACGAAGATCGGCGGCCGGTGGCATGTCGCGTTCGTGGAGAGCCCGGCCCAGCAGCCGGCGTTCGTCTTCCACCCCGCACTCGCCGCGGGACCGCGCGGCGGCGACTACACCGAGGGCCTGGCGCTGGTCGGCGCGGACACGTCGGTCGACCAGACCGAGGGCACGATCCTGCAGCGCTTCGGCTCGACCTGGTACGTGCTGGCGAGCGACGGGGACGCCCGCCAGTACAAGGTCTACGACCTACGAACGCGGTTGCTCGGCACGCTGGACGCCCCGTACGGCACGAACATCCCGCACCCCATGGTGGTCCCGGTCCGAGACGGCTGGTGGCTGCTGACCTTCGACGGCACGCAGTACGCCGAACCCGTGCTGGGCTACGGCGGTCACGGCGACTTCATCGTGATGACGGCCCGCTGAAGGTCGCGTCGGGCAGCTCGCCCGTGACCGCGAACTCCAGCCGCTTCGCCACCGACACGGCCTGGTCGGCGAAGCGCTCGTAGAAGCGGGCGAGCAGCGCGAGCGACATGGCCGACTGCACGCCGTGCGGCCAGTCGCGGCCGGTGATCGTCGCCATGACGCGCGCGTGCAGCGCGTCCACGATCCGGTCGGTCTCGTTCAGCTCGGCGTAGCAGCCCTCGTCCGCGCGCCGGATCAGCTCGGCGAGCCGGTCGGCCATCCCGACCGCGACCAGGCCGAGCTCGGCGAACTCCTCGTCCAGGTCGGCCGGCACCGGCCGGCGCGGGTGGGCCAGCAGCACCGTCTCCGCGGCGTGCGCGGCGAGGTCGCCCATCCGCTCGATCTTGACCGCGCAGTGGACGACGGTGAGGAGGAACCGCAGGTCCCGGGCGACGGGTGCCTGGAGCGCGAGCAGCTGCTGGGCGGCCTGCTCGCAGCGGTCGCGGGTCCGGTCGAGCTCGACGTCCTCGTCGAGCACCTGTCTCGCCCGGTCGGCGTCGCCTTCGACCAGCGCTCTGGTGGCCGACCGCATGGCCGACGCCGCCTGTGCGCACATGTCGGCCAGCTGCTCGCGAAGCTCGGCCAGCTGGGCGTGGAACGTCTCGCGCATGATCCCCGGGCACCTCCGTCGATTCGGACAACAATGAGGAATACCCGGGATCGCGTGATCTACACAAATCCGGGCACGGTGCTAGCGGGGGAGCTTGACCACCGTGACGAAGAATTCGTCGATGTGGCGGACCACCTCGATGAAGCGGTCGAAGTCGACCGGCTTGCTGATGTAGGCGTTGGCGTGCAGACGGTAGCTGCGCACGATGTCCTCCTCCGCTTCGGAGGTGGTCAGCACCACGACCGGGATCATGCCCAGCTCGGGGTCGTCCTTGAGCTCCGCCAGCACCTCCCGGCCGTCGCGGCGCGGCAGGTTCAGGTCGAGCAGGATCAGGCCCGGCCGCGGGGCGTCGGCGTACTCGCCCTCCTGCCGCAGGAACTGCAGCGCCTGCTCACCGTCGTTCACGACGTGGAGGTGGTTGCGGATCTTGTGGTACTCGAACGCCTCCTTGGTCATCAGCACGTCGCCGTCGTCGTCCTCGACGAGCAGCACGTCGACCACGTCGAGAGGGGTGGAGTCAGTCATCTGTGTCGGTCTCCTCGTCGGTCGAACCGGCCAGCGCCGGCAGGGTGAAGCGGAAGCGGGCGCCGCCGGCGTGCTCGGTGTCGAGCCAGATCCGGCCGCCGTGGTACTCGATGATCTTGCGGCACATCGCGAGGCCGATCCCGGTGCCCGGGTAGTCGCCCTTGCCGTGCAGCCGCTGGAAGATCACGAAGATGCGGTCGGCGTAGTCCGGCTCGATGCCGATCCCGTTGTCGGTGAACGAGAACTCCCAGAACTCGCCGTCCCGGTGGGCGTCGACCACGATGTGCGGCGGGTCCTCGCCGCGGAACTTGAGCGCGTTGGAGACGAGGTTCTGGAACACCGCGGTCAGCAGCGGCACCTCGGCCCGGACCGTGGGCAGCTCGCCGGCCTCGATGGCGGCGCCGGACTGCTCGATCGTCGTGGTCAGGTTCACCTTCGCCTGCTCCAGCACGGCCGAGCAGGACACCTCCGTGGGCTCGCGGACGATGCGGCCCACCCGGCTGAACGCGAGCAGGTCGTTGATCAGGTCCTGCATCCGCTTGGCGCCGTCCACGGCGAACTCGATGTACTGGTCGGCCCGCTCGTCGAGCTGGCCCGAGTAGCGCCGCTGCAGCAGCTGGCAGAAGCTCGCCACCTTGCGCAGCGGCTCCTGCAGGTCGTGCGAGGCGACGTAGGCGAACTGCTCCAGCTCGGCGTTCGACCGCTCGAGGTCCTGCGTCCGGGCGTCCAGCTCGGCGTGCGCGGCCTGCAGCGCGGACAGCTCGTGCAGGATCCGCTCGCGCATCATGTTGACGTCCGCGCCGAGGTCGTGCACCTCGGTCGGACCGCTCTGCTCGACCCGGTGGGAGAAGTCGCCGCCGGCCACCGTGCGGACCTCCGCGGCGAGCCGGGACACCGGCTGGATGGCGACCCGACGCAGCCCGACGGCGAGCGCGAGCACGATCATCGCGAAGCCGCCGGCGATCACGACGCAGACGACGTTGAGGGTCGTGGCGGACGTCGCCAGGGCGGCCGTGGCCTCCGCGCGGGCGTCGGCGAGATCGGCCTGCAGCTCGCCGACCGACGAGCGAACCGCGTCGAAGTAGATGCGGCCCGAGTCCACGCTGGTGGTGGTGACCGTCGGCTCGCCGGTGGTGTCCACGACGGCGATGGCCGGCTCCGCGTAGCTCGCCCGCCAGTTGTCCGCCCGGTCGATCGTCTCGCGCAACGCCCGCGCCGCCGCGGGGAACTCGCCCAGCGCCGGCTCGAGCCGCTCGACGGCGTCGGCCTCGGCGGCGAGGCCCACGGGGTAGGGCTCGAGGAGGTCGCGCTCGGCGCCCAGCGAGTAGCCGCGGACCCCGGTCTCCTGGTTGACCAGCGCCGCCTCAAGCCGCTGGGCCTGCTGCAGGGCCGGGTCGATCCGCTCCACGACCTGCGCGCGGGCGTCGGCCAGCTTGGCCAGTGCGACGGTTCCCACGGCGATCGCGGCGACGCAGAACACCGCGAGAACGCCGACGCTGACGTCGATGATCCTGCGCAGCGGCCAGCGCGTGCCGTTCGCGGGCGTACGCGCCGGTGGCGGCGGAGAAGGCTGTACCACTTCGATCCCCGGTGCCCGCTCGACGACCTCGACCACGCTGTCGACCTGGCTCATCCGGCGCCCTTCGGCTGCCAGCCCAGCGAGACCACGGCGAGGTCGTCGTCGAGGTCGCCGCCGTTGAGCTCACGGACCCGGCCGATGACCTCGTCGAGCAGCCGGTCGTTGCGCTCGCCCGGTCCGACCCCCGACGCGCCCGCGGCGAGCACGGACTCGACCAGCACGACGAGGCCCTTCACGTCCAGCCGCTCGTCGCCGCGGCCGACCCGGCCCTCGATCAGCCCATCGGTGTACATCACCACCGACCATGCCTCACCGAGCGCGATCTCGCCGCTTGGCCACACCGTGCCGTCGCCCACGCCGATCGGGGTTCGCCGGGGCGTGTCCAGCGGCCGCACACCCGCGCGCGTGATGAGCAGCGGCGGCGGATGGCCGGCGAGGTAGAGCCGCGCGGCCTTGCGGGACGGGTCGACCGAGAGCATGCAGAGCGTGGTGAACAGGCTCGGCCGGTACCGCTCGTGCGCGAAGACCTGGTCGATCGTGGTCAGCGCCTCGCTGCCGGCGTGGGCGGCGAGCATCATCGTCCGCCACGCCACCCGCATGGAGACGCCCAGCGCGGCCTCGTCCGGCCCGTGCCCGCACACGTCGCCCACCACCGCGTGCACCCAGTTGTCCGCGGACTCGACGACGTCGTAGAAGTCGCCGCCCAGCAGCATTCGCTGGCCGCCGGGCGAGTAGCGCGCGGTGACCCGCAGCGCGGGGTCGGCGACCAGGGGAGAGGGCAGCAGGCCGCGCTCGAGGCGGGCGTTCTCCTCGGCGTAGATCTGGGCCTCGCGCAGCTGACGCTGGATCTCGTCGGCGCGCACCCGCTCGATGGCGTACCGGATGACCCGGTTCAGCAGCTGCCCGTCGACCTGTCCCTTGACGAGGTAGTCCTGCGCGCCGATGCGCACCGCCTCGGCGCCGAGGTACTCGTCGGCCATCCCGGTCAGCACGACGACCGCGACCGCGGGGACGTTCTCCTGCAGCCAGCGCAGGCCGTCCAGCTCATGGGTGTCGGGCAGGCCGAGATCGAGCAGCACGCACGCGGTGCCGGCGAGCGCGGCCTTCGCCTCGGCGAGCGAGCGCACCCGTCTCATGTCGACGTTGGCCTCGACCTCGAGCAGCAGCTCCTCCACCAGGAGCGCGTCGCCGTCGTCGTCCTCGATCAACAGCACTCTGGTGGGCTCGGGTCTCTCCCCGTGCGGCGCCCCGGTGAACGCGAGATCGCGAGCTACCATCGGCGGTCTGCCCGTCCTGGTCCTGGGTGCCGACCTCCGACGGTCGATACGGTTGGCACATCGTAGTCGTAGGTCCGAAGAGTTTTCGCGCGTGACATCACGCCCAGATTGCCAGGTCCGCCCCGCCGCGACGCAACGTGCACCCGACGCCAAGTGTTCGCCGAATCGGGGAACGTTCCCGCCTTCCCGCTGGTTAGGATTCCCCCCGGGTTCGGGGTGGGAGGAGCGCGGCGGCATGGCGCGTGATCCGGTCGAGTTGCCGGGTGGGGTGGAGCTGTACACGTTCGGCGCCGACGGCGAGGTCGTGGTCCGCGACGAGCGCGGCGCCGAGTCGCTGGGGCCGGGGTCGGACCTGTTGCCGTTCATCGACGACGGCCAGTTCGCCCGCTACTTCATCGGCGACGCCAAGACCTCGCCGGAGCGGCCGAGCAACGCCACCTACAAGCTGGGGCTGGTCGCCCCGCACAGTGCGTTCACGCCGCACGCGCACGCCGGCGAGCACTTCGTCCTCTCGCTCGGGCACGCCTCGTGCGGGCTCTACGACGCCGCCCGCGGGCGGGTCACGGCGCTGCGACTCGCGCCCGGCACGATGGTGCGGATCCCCGCGATGATGCCGCACTCGTTCGGCAACCGGGCCGCGCGCCCGCTGGCGATCCTCGCCGCCAACACCGGGTTCGGCATCGACCACGAGGACTACGCGATCACCGCCGAGCAGGCCCGCGAGCGCGGCGACGCGGACCTGGCC
>NZ_JBOHGA010000156.1:0-15623 GCF_050699915.1 Actinophytocola sp. | reverse complement strand
CGTCGCCCGGCATCGCGCCGCCCCGCGTCACCGGCGCGCGCCCCTGCAGGTCGCCGAGCGCGGTGATGGAGATCACGATCTGGTCCGCGCCGACGACATCGCCGCCGACGACGCCCGCGCCGGCACGCACGGCTTCCTTCCACATTCCCGCCGCGAGGCCCTCGACGACCGCGGCGTCCGTCGCCTTCGGGCAGGCGAGCCCGACGAGCAGCCCGGTCGGCACCGCGCCCATCGCGGCGATGTCGGCCAGGTTGACCGCAACCGCTTTCTGCCCAACGTGTTCCGGCGTCGACCAGTCCAACCGGAAGTGCACGCCTTCGACGAGGACGTCGGTCGTCGCGACCACCCGGCCGTCGCCGGCGGCCACCACGGCGGCGTCATCGCCGGGCCCCAGCAGCGTGGTCGGTGGCTGGGTGCGACCGGCGGTCACGCGCCCGATCAGCGCGAACTCGCCGACGTCCGCGACCGTCTCCGGCGGGTCGTGCGACGACCTACCACGGTCACCGTTCATGACCACCTCCGACAGTCGGATCCCCAAACGATCGAGAACTGCGGTACCTTTTGCTGCTCACGTTCCTACCTCTTGAGGGCTGCTCGACACGAAGGGGCGCGCCGTGGTCCACGCATACATCCTGATTCAGACCGAGGTCGGCCAGGCGGCCGCGGTCGCCGCCAAGATCGCGGAGATAGACGGTGTCACCACCGCCGAGGATGTCACGGGCCCCTACGACGTGATCGTGCGCGCCGAGGCCGACAACGTCGACCTGCTGGGCCAGCTCGTGGTCGCCCGGATCCAGAACGTGGACGGGATCACTCGTACCCTCACCTGCCCGGTGGTGCACCTCTGAGACGTGCTCTAGTGGGGCCGTGTCCGACGATCCCCTGACCCCGACGACGCTGCGGCTCGCCGTCGGAATCGTCGCCTTGCTGGCGGTCGGCATCGTGGTCGCGAGCCTGGTGCTGAGCTCCGGCAGCGACCAACCTACCGAGCAGGCCGACCACACGACCGCGCCCCGCACCGGACCGTTGGCTGTGGTCGGCGTGGACGCGCCGGAGGCGAGGTCCGCGCCGTGCGCCGCGCTCATCGAGGCGCTGCCGGCGACCCTGCCGGACAACGGGAAGACGTTGCGGACACTGCCGATCGCGAAGCCGCGACCGCCCGCGACGACCGCCTGGGGCGGCGAGCGCGGCGAGCCGCTCGTGCTGCGCTGCGGGCTCGCCCCGCCCGCCGAGCTGACTCCCACCGCCGCGCTGCGCGAGATCTCCGGCGTCCGCTGGCTGCCGGTCACCGGCGCCGGCGCCACCACCTGGTACGTCGTGGACCGCGCGGTCTACGTCGCGCTCACCGTGCCCGACGGCACCGGAACCGGTCCGCTGCAGGACGTCTCGGCCGCCGTCGGCACGCTGCCCGCGCAGCCGGTCCGGGCCCGCGGCTAGCGCAGTCCGGTCCCGCGCGCGACGGCCGTGTCGATCAGAGTGGACAGCAGCGTCGGGTAGTCGACCCCGGTGACCGCCCACATCTTCGGGTAGGCCGACGTCGGGGTGAAGCCGGGCATCGTGTTGAGCTCGTTGATGATCAGCGTGCCGTCCGGGCCGACGAAGAAGTCGACGCGGGCCAGGCCCTGGCAGTCCAGCGCGCGGAACGCCTCGACCGCCATGGCGCGCAGCCGGTCGGTCGCCTCGTCGTCGAGCTTCGCCGGGATGTCCAGCTCGCAGACGTCGTCGAGGTACTTCGCCTCGAAGTCGTACCAGTCCGGACCGCCCGCGGTGATCCGGATCTCGGCCGGCAGCGACGCCTCGACGCGCCCGTCCGGGAACTCCAGCACGCCGCACTCCACCTCGCTGCCCACGATCGCGGACTCCACGAGCACCTTCGGGTCGATCTCCCGCGCCTTCGCCACCGCACCGTCCAGTTCGGACCAGTCGGTGACCTTCGTGATCCCGGTGGACGAGCCGGCCCGCGCCGGCTTGACGAACACCGGCAGGCCGAGCCGGTCACGCTGCGCGGCGGACAGCGTGCCCTCGCCGCGGTGCAGCACCTCGTACCGGCCGACCGGCAGGCCCTCCGCGGCGAGCAGCTTCTTGGTGAACTCCTTGTCCATCACCACGGCGCTCGACAGCACGCCGGCGCCCGCGTAGGGCAGGCCGACCATCTCGAGCAGCCCCTGGATCGTGCCGTCCTCGCCGTAGGCGCCGTGCAGCACCGGGAACACGACGTCCACCCCGGACAGCACCTCGCCCTCGCGGCCCCGCTCGAGCACGACGAGGTTCGCCGCGGTCGGGTCGGCCGGCAGGGTCAGCGCGGTGCCGGAGGTGACCGTCGGCATCGTGCGGCCTTCTATCTCCAACGTCTTGGGGTCGGCCGGGCCGAGGACCCACGAGCCCTCGCGCGTGATGCCGACCGGAAGTGCCTCGAAGCGCGCGGGATCGAGGTTCGCGAGCACGCTCGCCGCCGACACGCAGGACACCGAGTGCTCGGTGCTCTGTCCGCCGAACACGACCGCGACACGGATGCGCTCTTGGCTGGCCATGGCGCCCGACCCTACCCGCCGGCGGTCAGGGTTCCCGTGCGCACCAGCTCGACCAGCACCGGCAGCGCCTCGCGCAGCTCCTCGCGGGAGCACGCGGCGTAGCCGAGCGCGATGCCGAACCACCGTGCGCGGCCCACATGATGCCTGGCCAGGCCGTCGAGCAGCAGCCTGCGGCCCAGCGCGCGCCGGACCAGCTCACGCTCCGCCTCCGCCGAGGAAACCGGCACCACGACGTGTGCGCCCGCCTCGTCGCCGAGCACCGGCACGCCGCCCCGCACCAGCGCGTCCACCACGAGCGAGCGCCGCTCGGACAGCTCGCGGCGCAGCCGGCGCAGGTGCCGGCCGAGGTCGCCGCCCCGGGCGAACTCGACGACGACCAGCTGGCCGGCCGCCGCTGGGCCGCTGCCCGTGTGGTCGCGGTGCGCGAGGACCGCGGCGACGACCGCGGGCGGCGCGACCATCCAGCCGACGCCCAGGGTCGGCGTCAGGATCTTGCTGGTGGTGCCGAGGTGCACGACGACGTCCGGGGCGAGCGCGGCGAGCAGCGGCAGCGGCGCCACGTCGTAGCGCAGCTCGCCGTCGTAGTCGTCCTCGATGACGAGCCAGCCGCGCTCCCGGGCGCGCTCGACCAGCGCCACCCGGCGCCCCGCGGACATCCGGCCGCCGAGCGGGTACTGGTGGGCCGGCGAGCAGTAGACCGCCTTCGCCGTGGCCGGCACCGAGTCGATCAGCAGGCCGTCGGCGTCCACCGGGGCCGGCACCACGCGCAGCCCGGCGGCCCGCAGCGCGCCGACCGCGCGCTGGTAGCCCGGTTCCTCGACGGCCACGACGTCGCCCGGGTGCAGCACGCCGGCGGCGAGCTCGGCGGCCGCCGTGCTCGTGCCGGACGTGGCGAGCAACGCCTCGTGACCGTCCTGACCGGACAGCGTGCCGACCCGCAGTCCGCGGTGGCGCAACAGGTGCTCGGCCACGGTGGCGCGGTAGCTCGCCAGCCCGGCGCGGTTGGGCCGAACCATCGGCGCCACGTGCGCGGCCGCGCGCCAGGCCCGCCGCCACGCCGCGGTGTCGATGCCGCCCGCCCACGGCGAGCCCGGCGTCAGGTCCAGGGCGGTGTCCGTGGCGGCGTCCCGGCGCACCGGCCTCGTGTTCGAGCGCAGCGAGCCGGGCGGCTCGGTCGTCACGTACGTGCCCGAGCCGTGCCGGCCCGCGATCCAGCCCTCGGCGTGCAGCTGCTCGTAGGCCGCCGCGGTCACCGTGCGGCTGACCTCCAGCTCGGCGGCCAGCGCGCGGGTGGACGGCAGCCGGTCGCCGCTGCGCAGCCGGCCCTCGCCCGCGGCCGCGCGGAGCTGCTCGGCGAGCTGCACGGCGAGCGGCGTGGCCGAGGCGCGGTCCAGCGTCACCGGCAGCGCGGGCGTCTCCGTCATGGAAGTGGCCTTCCGGATTCGACAACTCGTGGCCCTTCCAGAGTGCCACTGTCCCCGGCACCATGGGGACGTGACCGAGACACTCTCCCCCACCGAACGGAGCACGATCCGCCGCGGCAAGGACCGGGCGGTGACCGACCGGTCCGCGCTGTACGCCGTGCTGGACGCCGGCCTGATCTGCCACCTCGCGTTCGTCGCGAACGGCGCCCCGGTCGTCGTCCCGACCGGGTACGCCCGCGACGGCGAGGTGCTGTACCTGCACGGCTCGACCGGCGCGGCGAGCCTGCGCGCGGCGGCCGAGGGCGCCGAGGTCTGCGTGAACGTCACGCTGCTGGACGGGATCGTCTACAGCCGGGCCGTGTTCCACCACTCGGTCAACTACCGGTCCGCCACGATCCACGGCGTGGCACGGCAGCTCATCGACCGGGACGCGAAGCTCGCCGCGCTGGCCGTGCTCACGAACCACCTCGCGCCCGGCCAGTGGGACTACGCCAGGGAACCGTCGAAGCAGGAGTTCGCCAAGACCGCCGTGCTGGCGCTGGACCTCGCCGAGGCGGCGGTCAAGATCCGCTCCGGCCCACCCGGGGAGGACGAGGACGACCTGACCCCGGAGCGCAACGGACTGGCGTGGGCCGGCGTGCTGCCGCTGCACCAGACCTGGGGCGAGCCGCTGCCCTGCCCCGAGCTTCCGTCCGGTGTGGACGTTCCGGGGCATGTCACCGCGCGGCCGGCGCCGTTTCGCGAAGGACGCGGCTAGGACACGCGAGAGAGCGGCTCGACGCCACGCATCGTCCGCACCGCGCGGTAGACGTGGAGGCTGACCGCCGGGTCGGGGCCGGCGTTGTGGACCCGGTGCACGTAGCCGGGCCCGAACACGCGGGACTGGCCGACGCCGAGCTCGTGCGTGACGCCGCGGTGGAGCACGTGCTCGGTGAGCTCGCCGGAGACGATCGTGAAGGCACCGGTGGCCGCACCGTGGTCGTGCAGGTCGGTGCCCTGGCCGGGCAGCCAGCTCATCAGCCACACCTCCTGGTCGGGGGTGCGGTGCACGAGCGCGGTGTAGCGCTCGTCCGGGTCGTAGCGCAGCAGGTGGGCCCACCGCTCGCGGGCGGCCGCGTACTCGCGGGCGATCAGCGCGGGGTGGACGGTCGGCGCGGTCTCGGCGGACGCGACGGTGTTCTCGGGCACGGCGAACATGCGGGATTGCCTTCTCGGGAGGTGTGACGGGTCGGCGGCTCGGTCACCAAGCCGGACACAGTGCGCTGGCTACCCGGCGGAGCTGGAGGTAGCCCCGCCGCCGGTTGCGCACACTCGTCGACACGAGGTGTAGAAAACAGTCGCGAGCCCGGCGGGGTCAAGTGAATTCACTCCGTGGGACGCTGAACCAATCCATCGGCGTGGTCGCTCCGAATGCCGAGGATGGCGAACGAGAGTGGAGTTGCGATGGGCGCTCGGGCTCGGCGGGTCCGCGAGGATCCCGCGGCGGCTCCCGACCCGGCCGACCTCATGTCGCGGGTGTCCCGCGGCGACGAGGCGGCCTTCGAGCGGCTGTACGACGTGCTGATCGGCCCGCTGTACGGGGCGATCCGGCGCATCGTCCGCGACCCGGCGCAGTCGGAGGAGGTGGCGCAGGAGGTGATGGTGGAACTGTGGCGCACGGCCGCGCGCTACTCCCCCGAGCGGGGCAGCGTGCTGACGTTCGCGATGACGCTCGCGCACCGGCGGGCCGTCGACCGCGTCCGCTCGGCGCAGGCCGCGGCCGACCGCGAGCAGCACGTCGGCCGCCGCGACGTCAGCCGGCCGTTCGACGAGGTCGCCGAGCAGGTGAGCGCGCGCTTCGAGCAGGAGCAGCTGCGCCGCTGCCTCTCCTCGCTCACCGACCTGCAGCGGGAGTCGGTGCTGCTCGCCTACTACGGCGGGCGGACCTACAAGGAAGTGGGCGAGCTGCTGGGCACTCCCCTCGGCACGATCAAGACCCGGCTGCGGGACGGGCTCATCCGCCTGCGCGACTGCCTGGGGGTGGCCTGATGAACGCGGACGTGCACGCCCTCACCGGCGCCTACGTACTCGACGCGGTGTCCGACGACGAGCGGCAGGTCTTCGAGCGGCACCTCGGCGACTGCGACGCGTGCCGCCAGGAGGTGGCCGAGCTGCGGGAGACCGCGAGCCGGCTCGGCGCCGCGGTGGCCACCACCCCGCCGCCGCGGCTGAAGGCCTCGGTCATGGCGCAGATCCGCGAGGTGCGCCAGGTGCCGCCGGAGGCCCCGGTCGTGCCGCTGCGCCGCCCGGCCTCGCCGTGGGCACTGCGGTTGTCCGCCGCGGCGGCCGCCGTGCTGCTCGTGGTGTCCGGTGTGCTCGGCGTGCTGCTGGTCAACGCGGAGAACGCCCAGCAGGAGGTCGACACCCAGGCCGCCGCGATCGCCGAGATCGTCCGCGCGGGCGACGCCCAGGTCCTCAACCAGGGCGACGCGTCCACCGGTCGGATGACCGCGCTGATGTCGCCGTCCACCAACCAGATGCTGCTGCTGACCGACGACCTGCCGCCGGCCCCGAGCGGGCACGACTACCAGGCGTGGAAGATCGGCGAGAAGATCGCCTCGGCAGGCCTGATCGTGCCGGCGGCCGGCCGGGCGAGCCTGGCGGTGGACGGCATCGACGCGGCGCGGCAGGTGGGCATCACGATCGAGCCGACCGGCGGCTCCGACCAGCCGACGACGGACCCGATCATGGTCTTCGAAGTGGCCTGAGGCGAGCTCAGCGTTCGGGCTTGGTCTTGCGGCCGATGAGCTCGCCGGCCATCTCCCGCGGGTCGAAGCCGTCGTGGCAGACCCGGTGCACGACCTCGGTGATCGGCATCTCGACACCGTGCCGCAGCGCCAGCTCGCGGATCGCCGAGCAGGACTTGACGCCCTCGGCGACCTGACCGTGCGCCGCCGCCTGCGCCTGCTGCATCGACTCGCCCCGGCCGAGCCGCCCGCCGAACGTGCGGTTGCGTGACAGCGGCGACGAGCACGTGGCCACCAGGTCGCCCAGGCCGGCGAGCCCGGCGAACGTCATCGGGTCGGCGCCCAACGCGACGCCGAGCCGGGACATCTCCGCCAGGCCGCGGGTGATCAGCGTCGCGAGCGTGTTGTCGCCGAACCCCAGCCCGCCGGCCATCCCGCAGGACAGCGCGATCACGTTCTTGCAGGCCCCGCCCAGCTCGCAGCCGACCACGTCGGTGTTGGTGTAGGGCCGGAAGTAGCCGGTGCTGCACGCCCGCTGCACGGCGACCGCCCGGTCGTGATCGGTGCACGCCACGACCGACGCGGTCGGCTGCTCGGCGGCGATCTCCTTGGCCAGGTTCGGTCCGGACACGACCGCCACCTGGCTCTCCGGCACGCCGAGCACCTCGACGACGACCTCGCTCATCCGCTTGAGCGAGCCCAGCTCGACGCCCTTCGCGAGGCTGATCAGCGTCGCCGACGGGTCGATGAGGGCCCGCCACGCGGTGAGGTTGTGCCGCAGGCTCTGGCTCGGCACCGCGAGCACCACGGCGTCGGCGCCGTCCAGCGCGACCCGTGGGTCCGAAGTGGACTTCAGGCTCGCGGGCAGCCGGACGTCCGGCAGATAGTCGGGGTTCACCCGGTCCGCCGCGATCGTCTCGGCGACCTCGCGCCGGCGGGCCCACAGCCGCACCTCGCTACCCGCGTCGGCCAGCACCTTCGCGAAGGTCGTGCCCCACGAACCGGCGCCGAAGACCGCGACCGGGCCCAGCTCAGGCATCATCGATCGGGCTGTCGGCCGGAGTGTCCTGGCGCGCCGCCCGCGACGGCACGAAGAACCCGTCGGGCGCCGGCTCCTCCCGGATCTCCGCGAGCTGCGCCTTGATCCGGCCCATCAGCAGGTCGGTGACCTCACGGAGCAGCTCGTTGGTGACCGGCCGGCCCCGGTAGGCCGACAGGTCGACCGGCTCGGACACGTCGACGTGGAGCCGCTTGCGCGGGAACGGGCGGAACTTCTTGGCGTAGCCGTCGAGGATGAAGTTGGTGCCCCACCGGGCCGCGGTGAGCACCGGCACGTCGTTCTCCAGCGCGAGCCGCGCGGCGCCGGTGTGGGAGCGCATCGGCCAGCCGGTCGGGTCCTTGGTGATCGTGCCCTCCGGGTAGATCACCACGAGCCGACCCGCGCGCAGGGCGTCGTTCGCCGCCGACAGGCTGTTCGCCGCGCCCGCCGAGCGCCGCGCGACCGGGATGCTGCCGGCGCCGCGGATCAGGTACTTGAACACCGGCGTGCTGAACAGGCTCTCCTTCGCGAGGAACCGCGGCACCCGGCCGTTGCGGTGCACGAACACGGCGTCGATGGCCGGGTCGATGTGCGAGACGTGGTTCATCACCAGCAACACCCCGCCCGGGCGTCGCATGTGCTCGGCGCCGGTGGTCGACATCTTCCCGAGCCACGCGAGCGGGTAGAAGATCACAGCGGTCATCCACACCCAGAACCCGCTCTTCTCGATTCGCCGCGGCACCTGTTCCTCCTCGCTCCGTTGCATCGTGAGTATGCCCCGGCCGCGCGGCGCCGGTCCGGGGCCTCCTGCACGATGGAGGCGTGGCCTTCGAACTCCCCGCCGACCTGGTGGTGCCGATCAAGCGGCTCGACCGGGCGAAGTCGCGGCTGCGCGGCACCGTCGACGGTGTACACGCCGAGCTGGTGCTCTCGCTGCTGGTGGACACGGTCACCGCGGCCGCGGACGCCGAGGGCGTGCGGCGGGTGCTGGTCGTCTGCGAGGACGCCCGGGTGCCCGAGGCGCTGCGCGGTACCGACGTCGAGTGCGTCGACGAGCGCGGGCTGCCCGGGCTGAACGCGGCGCTGTCGTTCGGCGCCGGGCTGCTGCGCGAGCGCAGTGGGCACGGGAGCGGGCGCGGCGTGGTCGGCGCGCTGCAGGCCGACCTGCCGGCGTTGCGCTCGAAGGAGTTGGCCGAGGCGCTCGCCGCGGCCGAGGGCCGGCGGGCGTTCTGCGCCGACCGGTCCGGGACCGGCACGACGCTGCTGCTGTCCGCCGCCGGCGGGCCGCTCGAGCCGCGCTTCGGGGTCGGCTCGGCGGCCGCGCACGCCGCGAGCGGGGCGATGCCGGTCGGCGCCGGCTCGGACTCCCTGCGCTGTGATGTCGACACCGCCGACGATCTCCTGGCGGCCGCCGACCTCGGCCTCGGCCCCAGAACCGCCTCCCTCGCAGGGCAGACGGGAAAGTTCACGAGATGGCCCCGGCAGGGGTCGCCCATCCGACCGTAATTGCTGGACAATGAGGCTGTGAGCACCGAGAGCATGGAGCAACCAGGCACGCCGCCCCCGGTCACCGACGAGTTCGCCGGCGATGGTTCACCGACCACGCCGGAGCCTCGCGGCGTGCCGTCCGCGCCACCCGCGGTCACGCCAAGTGTCGCCGAGACCGACCTCCCGGAGCTGCCCGACGACCGGTATCTCAACCGCGAACTGTCCTGGTTGGACTTCAACGCCCGGGTGCTCGCACTGGCCGAGGACGCGTCGCAGCCGCTGCTCGAGCGCGCCAAGTTCTTCGCGATCTTCGCGTCCAACCTCGACGAGTTCTACATGGTCCGGGTCGCCGGGCTGAAGCGCCGCGAGGAGACCGGCCTGTCCGTGCGCAGCGCCGACGGGCTCACCCCGCGCGAGCAGTTGGCCTACATCTCCAAGCGAAACCAGGAGCTCGTCGAACAGCAGTCGGTCGCCTGGGAGCGGCGGCTGCGGCCCGCCCTCGCCGAGCGGAGCATCCGGATCGCCAAGTGGGCCGAGCTGACCGGTGACCAACACGAGCGGCTGACCCGGTACTTCCGCGAGCAGATCTTCCCCGTGCTCACCCCGCTCGCGGTCGACCCGTCGCACCCGTTCCCCTACATCTCCGGGCTGTCGTTGAACCTCGCGGTGACCGTGCGCGACCCGACGGGCGGCGGCGAGCGGTTCGCCCGCGTCAAGGTGCCCAACAACGTCTCCCGGCTCGTGCCGATCGACCACCAGCGCGGCGACACGGCGGCGACCTTCCTGCCGCTGGAGGAGCTGATCGCGGCGCATCTCGGCGATCTGTTCGCCGGCATGCAGGTCACCGAGGTGCACGCGTTCCGGGTCACCCGCAACGCCGACCTCGAGGTCGAGGAGGACCGGGACGAGGACCTGTTGCAGGCGCTGGAGCGTGAGCTCGCGCAACGCCGGTTCGGCCCGCCGGTGCGCCTCGAGGTCGCCGACGACATGAGCGAGCACATGATGGAGCTGCTGCTGCGCGAGCTGGAGGTGGACCCGCACGACGTGGTCGTGGTGCAGGGGCTGCTCGACCTGTCGTGCCTGTGGCAGCTCTACGGCGTCGACCGCGCCGAGCTGAAGGACGCGCCGTTCGTGCCCGCGACCCATCCCGCGTTCGGTGAGCGGGAGACGCCCAAGAGCGTGTTCGCGACGCTGCGCGAGGGCGACGTGCTCGTGCACCATCCGTACGACTCGTTCTCCACGAGCGTGCAGCGGTTCATCGAGCAGGCGGCGAACGACCCGAAGGTGCTCGCGATCAAGCAGACGCTCTACCGCACCTCGGGTGACTCCCCCATCGTCGAGGCGCTCATCGACGCGGCGGAGGCAGGCATTCAGGTCGTGGCGCTGGTGGAGATCAAGGCGCGCTTCGACGAGCAGGCGAACATCAAGTGGGCCCGCACGCTGGAGAAGGCGGGCGTGCACGTGGTGTACGGCATGGTGGGTCTCAAGACCCACTGCAAGACCGCGCTCGTGGTGCGGCAGGAGGGCTCGGTCATCCGGCGCTACTGCCACATCGGCACCGGCAACTACAACCCGAAGACCGCGCGGCTCTACGAGGACGTCGGCCTGCTCACCGCCGAGCCGTCGATCGGCGCGGACCTCACCGACCTGTTCAACGTGCTGACCGGCTATGCGCGCCAGGACGAGTACCGCAGCCTGCTGGTGGCGCCGTACGGGATCCGGCGCGGCATCGTGGAGCAGATCGAGCGCGAGGTCGAGCACCTGCGCGCCGGGCGGCCCGCCGGGGTGCGCATCAAAATCAACTCGTTGGTGGACGAACAGGTCATCGACGCGCTGTACCGCGCCTCCCAGGCCGGCGTCGAGGTCGACGTCGTGGTGCGCGGCATCTGCGCGCTGAAGCCGGGGATCGACGGGCTGTCGGAGAACATCCGGGTGCGCTCGATCCTCGGCCGCTTCCTCGAGCACTCGCGGGTGTTCCACTTCGTCGGCTCGAACGAGCACTGGATCGGCAGCGCGGACCTCATGCACCGCAACCTCGACCGACGTGTCGAGGTGCAGGTGCGGATCACCGACGAGAAGCTCACCGCGCAGTTGGACGCGATGTTCGACTCGGCCCTCGATCCGGCGACCCGGTGCTGGGTGCTCGAGCAGACCGGCGAGTGGTCGGCGTCCCCGGCGGACGGTTCGTCCGTGCGCGACCACCAGACGCAGATGCTGACGTTGCATCAGGCGCAGGGCTAACGAATGGCGGGAGAGGTCGCGGCCGCCGGGGCGGTCGTGTGGCGGCCGGACGAAGGCGACCGCACCGGCAAGAGCGCCGAGATCGTGCTCGTGCACCGGCCCAGGTACGACGACTGGAGCCTGCCCAAGGGAAAGCTGGAGCGGGGCGAGAGCTCCCGGGTCGCCGCGGCGCGGGAAGTCGCCGAGGAGACCGGGTTTCGCGTCGCGCTCGGCCGCCATCTCGGGCGCACGCGGTACCCGGTCACCCGCCCCGAGCCGGCGACCAAGGTCGTGGAGTACTACGCCGCGCGGGCGCTGGACGGTTCGTTCGAGCCCAACGACGAGGTCGACGAAGTGCGCTGGGTCGTCCCCGAGTCGGCGCGCGACCTGTTGAGCTACGCGCACGACGCGGACATCGTGTCGGCGTTCACCGCGCTGCCGCACGACGCGACGACGCTGTTGCTCGTTCGGCACGCGAAGGCGGGCAGCCGCCGGGAGTGGACGGGCCCGGACGCCGAGCGTCCCCTGTCGTCCAACGGGAGGCACCAGGTGCCGCCGGTCACCGCCCTGTGTGCGTTGTACGGAGTCTCGCGGGCACACGCGGCGCCGTTGGTCCGTTGCGTGCAGACGGTGCGGCCGGCGGCGGAGTCGACCGGAGTGCCGGTGGACGACGAACCGCTGCTGTCCGAGGAGGCCTACGCGGGCCACGAGGAGGCGGCGGTGGCGCGGCTGCTCGAGATCGCGGGCGAGGACGGCACGGCGGTCGTGTGCAGCCAGGGCGGCGTGATTCCGGACCTGGTGTCCCGAGTGGCCGGTGCCGCGGGAGTCGAGCTGGGCCGGGTGGAGAGCAAGAAGGCGAGCGTGTGGGCGCTGTTCTTCGTCTCGGACGGCGGCCCGCGGCTGGTGGCGGCCGACTACATTCCCAAACCCTAAGGACTTCTCAGGATCGCGGGTGTCCCCGCGGAGCCGGACACAGTGAAGGCCACCCACCAAGTACCGATGTGGTGGGTGGCCTTCTACCGTTCCCGCACTACTTCTTGCGCGTCGTCGTCTTCTTGGCGGCGGGGCGGGCCTTGGCGGTCGCCTTCGCGGTTGCCTTGGCCGGAGCCTTCTTGGCCGTCGACTTCGCAGCGGTCGTCTTCGCTGCCGTGGACCGGGTCGCCTTGGCCGGGGTGGCCTTCTTGGCGGTGGTCTTGGCCGCGGTGGCCCGCGTCGCGGGCTTCGCCGCCGTTGCCCGGGTGGCGGTCTTCGCCGCCGCGGCCCGCGTTGCCGTGGCCCGCGTCGCCGGCTTTGCTGCGGTGGCCCGGGTCCGGGTCGTCGCGGCTGCACGGCTCGCCGCCGGGCGGGCGGCAGCGGTGCGGGTCGACGACGCGGTGCGGCTGGCAGCCGAACGCGTCGCGGCGACCTTGGGCAGCTTCTTCGCACCGCTCACGACGTCCTTGAACGTCGTGCCGGCACGGAATGCGGGCACATTCGTCTTCTTGACCCGCACCGTCTCGCCGGTGCGCGGGTTGCGTGCGGTGCGGGCCGCACGCGCGCGCTTCTCGAACACACCGAAGCCGGTGATGTTGACCTTCTCGCCCTTGTTGACCGTACGCACGATCACGTCGACGAGACCATCGACCGCAGCGCCTGCGGCCTTCTTGTCGCCGAGGCGATCCGAGAGCGCCTCGATGAGTTGGGCCTTGTTCACCCTTCAGTCCTCCGTGTTGACCACACTTGCGTTCTCGGCCAAACCGGCCGACTTCTGGCCACCGTATGCCTATATCGCGACAATTTCCACGCGACTCGCCCAATTTCCCCGCACGGGGGACCGGATTCTGTTGCGTGGCGGCTATTCGGCGGCCATCAGGACGGGAGTGTAGAGGTGGTGGTCGGCTTCCAACTCGGCCGACCCCCTTCGAAGGCGCCGACGGCGTCCTCGTACCGCAGTGTCAGGGCGATGTCGTCGAGCCCTTCGAGCAGCCGCCAGCGGGTGTAGTCGTCGATGTGGAACGGCGCGACGAAGTCCTTGGCGCGCACTGTCTTGTCCTGGAGGTCCACCGTGACCTCGGTGCCCGGCTCGGTCTCGAGCACCTTCCACAGCTGCTCGACGTCCGCCTGGGAGCACTGCGCCGCGAGCAGCCCCTGCTTGCCCGCGTTGCCCCGGAAGATGTCCCCGAACCGTGCGGAGACAACCACCCGGAAGCCGTGGTCGGACAGCGCCCAGACGGCGTGCTCCCGGGAGGACCCGGTGCCGAAGTCGGGGCCAGCAACCAGGACGCTGCCCGCACGGAAGGGCGCAAGGTTCAGCACGAAGTGGTCGTCGCCACGCCACGCGGCGAACAGTCCGTCCTCGAACCCGGTCCGCGTCACCCGCTTGAGGTACACGGCGGGGATGATCTGGTCGGTGTCCACGTTGGACCTGCGCAGGGGGACACCGACGCCGGTGTGGGTGGTGAAGGGTTCCATGGTCGTCTTGTCCCTTTCAGCTCAGGTCTTCGGGCGAGGAGAGCGTGCCGCGCACCGCCGTCGCGGCCGCGACCAGCGGCGACACCAGGTGCGTCCGGCTGCCCTTGCCCTGCCGGCCCTCGAAGTTGCGGTTCGATGTGGACGCGCTGCGCTCCCCCGGCGCCAACTGGTCAGGGTTCATTCCCAGACACATGGAGCAGCCCGCCGACCGCCATTCGGCGCCCGCGTCGGTGAAGACCTCGTGCAGCCCCTCGGCCTCCGCGGCGGCGCGCACCCGCATCGAGCCGGGCACCACGAGCATCCGGACGCCCTCGGCGACCTTGTGGCCCCGCAGGACCTCCGCGGCGGCCCGCAGGTCCTCGATCCGGCCGTTCGTGCACGAGCCGAGGAACACCGTGTCCACGTGGATGTCCCGCAGCGGCGTGCCCGGCGTGAGGTCCATGTAAGCGAGTGCCTTCTCCGCCGTCCGGCGCTCGTTCTCGTCGGCGATCCGCTCGGGGTCGGGAACCCGTTCGGACAGCGGCAAACCCTGGCCGGGGTTCGTGCCCCAGGTGACGAACGGGGTGAGCGCGCTCGCGTCGATGTGCACCTCGGCGTCGAACGTCGCGTCCTCGTCGGTGCGCAGCTCGCGCCACGCGGCGACGGCGGCGTCCCAGTCCGCGCCGGCCGGCGCGTGCGGACGGCCCTTCAGGTACGCGAAGGTGGTGTCGTCGGGGGCGATCATGCCGGCGCGGGCGCCGGCCTCGATGGACATGTTGCAGACGGTCATCCGCGCCTCCATCGACAGCCGCTCGATGACCGGGCCGCGGTACTCCAACACGTAGCCCTGGCCGCCGCCGGTGCCGATCCGCGCGATGACCGCGAGAATGACGTCCTTCGCCGTGACGCCGGGCCGCAGCTCGCCGTCCACGTTGATCGCCATCGTCCGGAACGGGCGCAGCGGCAGGGTCTGCGTGGCGAGCACGTGCTCGACCTCGGAGGTACCGATGCCGAACGCAAGCGCGCCGAAGGCGCCGTGCGTCGACGTGTGGCTGTCGCCGCACACCACGGTCGTGCCGGGCTGGGTGAGTCCCAGCTGCGGGCCGATGATGTGCACGATGCCCTGCTCCGCGTCACCCATCGGGTACAGCCGGACGCCGAACTCCGCGCAGTTCTTGCGCAGCGTGTCCACCTGGGTCTTGGAGACCGGGTCGGCGATCGAGAGCTCGATGCCTGCCGAAGACCTGCTTGCAGGGTCGAGCATCAGGTCCGTGGGGACGTTGTGGTCCTCGGTCGCGATGGTCAGCTCCGGCCGGCGCACGCCGCGGCCCGCGAGCCGAAGGCCGTCGAACGCCTGCGGGCTCGTGACCTCATGGACGAGATGGAGGTCGATGTAGAGCAGGTCCGGCTCGGCGCCGCTGCCCCGCCGAACGACGTGTTGGTCCCAGACCTTCTCGGCAAGAGTCTTCGCCATGTGGATTCACCAATCGACTTTCGCGTTCCACGATCCGGGAGACTGGACTTCCCACATATCGGGAACATAATATCGAGACGTGGGACAGCATAGCGGCATCGGCGTACTAGACAAGGCAATGGCCGTGCTCGAGGCGGTCGCCAAGGAGCCGTGCGGGCTGGCCGAGCTCTGCACGCGGACCGGCCTCCCCCGCGCGACGGCACACAGGCTCGCGGTCGGGCTCGAGGTGCACCGCCTGCTGCGGCGGGGAACCGACGGCAGGTGGCGCCCCGGCGCCGCGCTCGCGGAGCT
>NZ_JBOHGA010000155.1:0-15652 GCF_050699915.1 Actinophytocola sp. | reverse complement strand
CGCCGGCGCACCGCGCCCGCGGGCTCGGTCCGCTCGCCGACGGCCGGATCCGGGTGCTGCTGGGCATGATCGCGCTGGACACCTTCTCGTTCGGCTGCCTCGAGGTCACCGCGGTCGCCGCCGCGTCGGGGCAGGGCGGGGCCGGCGTGTTCACCAGCCTGCACGCGCTCGGCGGCGTGGTCAGCGGGATCGCCTACGGCGCACGCACCTGGCCCGGCGGCCGGCGGGCGCAGCTGGTCGTGCTGCACGCGGGCGCGGGACTCACGCTCGCCGGTGGGGCGTTCGCGCCGCCCGCCGGTGCCGGGCTGGTCGCGATCGGCGCCGTGTTCCTCGCGGCCGGGCTGCTCACCGGGCCGGTGGACACCGTGCAGCAGGTGCTCGTCGGCGAGGTCAGCGCGCCCGCGCAGCGGATCGAGGCGTTCGCGTGGGTGTTCAGCGTGATGTGGGTCGGCTTCGGCGTCGGCACCACGGTCGCGGGACGGCTCGTCGAGGTGGGCGGCACGACGTGGACGCTGCTGGCCGCCGCGCTCGCCCAGCTCGGAATCGTGCTGGTAGTAACCGGATTGCTCCGTCCGGCAACCCCGGCGGGCTGAGGCCAGGCACACTGGAGGTCGTGCGCACCCGCCTCGCCCGCGTGACCGTGGTCCCGTTGCTGCTCGCGGCCCTCGGCGCGACAGCGTGCACCACCTCCATCGCCGGCACCGCGACCAGCACCGGCTCGGTGATCACGCAGACCGACCCGGACGAGCCGGGCGGCGTCGACCCGTCGTTCGTGAAGAACACCGACGAGGGCCCGATCGACCGGCTGGCCGCGGCCGTGCTCACCGACGTGCGCGCGTACTGGACGGAGACGTTCCCCGACACGTTCGGCGGCGACTGGGAGGAGCTGCGGGGCGGCTACTACTCGGTGGACACCTCGAGCGACGACGCACCGGCGCCGCCGTGCGTGGACGAGCCGACCGAGGTCGAGGGCAACGCGTTCTACTGTCCGCCCGCCGACGTGATGGCCTGGGACCGGGCCGCGCTGCTGCCGGTGCTCAAGGAGCGCTTCGGCGAGGCCGCGGTGATGCTGGTGCTCGCGCACGAGATGGGCCACGCGGTGCAGCGCCGGGCCGGGCTGACCATCGAGAAGCAGCAGGCCGACCCCACGAAGTACCCCACGATCCTGATCGAGGCGCAGGCCGACTGCTACGCGGGGGCGTTCGTGCGCTGGGTCGTCGACGACAACGCCACGTACCTGAACGTGGGCGACGACCGGCTGGATCCGGCGCTGGAGGCGCTGATCACCTTCCGGGACCCGGTCGGCACCGAGCAGACCGACGAGGGCGCGCACGGCGACGCGTTCGACCGCGTGTCGGCGTTCCAGGACGGCTTCGACTCGGGCGCCAAGATGTGCAGCGAGATGAGCGTGGACAACCGGACCTTCACCCAGTCCGGCTTCATCAACGCGGCCGACGCCGAGCGGGGCGGCAACCTCTCCTTCGACGAGATGTTCGAGTCGATCACGCCGAACCTCAACGACTACTTCGGCACCCTGGTCACCGGGCGCGGCAAGCAGTGGAAGCAGCCGAAGCTCACCGCCACCGAGGACCAGCCGGCCTGCACGGACGCCGACCAGGGCCCGGTCGCGTTCTGCCCGGAGGCCACCCAGATCGACTACGACTCGGCCGACGAGCTGCCCCGGATCCACACGAAGATCGGCGACTACGCCACCGGCACGCTGCTCGCGAGCCGGTACGCGCTGGCCGCGCTCGTCGACCTGCAGAAGCCGACCGAGGGCACGGACAGCCAGCACAACACCGTCTGCCTGGCCGGCTCGTTCACCGGCTCGCTGCTCAGTCTCGAGGAGCAGTACCTCTCCCCCGGTGACATGGACGAGGCCATTCAGGTGCTGCTGGCCTACGACTACGCGGCGCGGGACATCGCCGGCAAGGGCATAGAGACGGGGTTCGAGCGGGTGCGCGCGTTCCGCGAGGGCGTGCTCGAGGGCGACAAGGCTTGCGGCCTGGACTGAAACCGAGCGGCCCGTCGGTACGTCGTACGCCTGTCGTGGCCTCCCAGTAGGGTGCGGCATGCGGTTCGAGTCGGGGTACCGGAGGGGTGTGCGATGAGGGGTGCTTGGCGGATCGGAGCGGCCTTGGTGGCCGTGACCGCCTCGGTGGTTTGGCTGGGTGGCTGTGCGGGCGAGCAGATCGAGGGCACGCCCCAGGCGATGGGGGACATCGACACCACGAACGCGGGTGGTCTCGAGGTCAGCGACGACGGGCCGAGCGGCCCGCGGGACGGTGGCGAGAACGCGACGCTGAACGTGGAGGGTTCGGACGGCGGCGAGATGGACCGCTTGGCCACCAACGCGATCGCGGACCTGTACGACTACTGGGGCGAGCAGCTGCCGGCCCACTTCGACCAGGAGTTCGAGAAGCTGGCGCGGCTGGTGTCGTACGACTCGGGCGGCGCCGGGGTGAACATCTGCGGGGCGAACACCGCCGGGCTGGTCAACGCGTTCTACTGCGGCGGCAACGGTGAGGACGCGATCGCGTGGGACCGCGGCGAGCTGCTGCCCATGTTGAACGAGATGTTCGGCCCGATGTCGGTCGTCGGCGTGCTGGCCCACGAGATGGGGCACGCGGTGCAGTTCCGGCTCGGCGCGAAGAGCAACATCGACCAGGCCACGCCCACGATCGTGCGCGAGCAGCAGGCCGACTGCTACATGGGCAACTACTTCAAGCACGTGGCCGAGGACAAGTCCAAGTACTTCCAGATCAACACCGGCAAGGGCCTCAACGACATCCTCGCCACGCTGTTCTTCATCCGCGACCCGGCCGGGTTGGACGCGAAGACCGAAGGTGCGCACGGTCTGGCGTTCGACCGGGTGTACGCGTTCCAGGAGGGCTTCTCCAACGACCCGCAGCGGTGCGCGGCGATGGACGTCGCGGAGATCGAGGGCCGGATCGCCGAGAAGGAGCGCGACGAGGCGGACGAGGCGGTCGGTGGCGACATCGACCCGATCGAGTACCTGGAGGAGCTCCAGGCGAGCCTCGACGACGCGTTCAAGGAGAACGGCGCGGACGCGCCGAAGATCGTCGACAACGGTTCGACGTGCGAGAGCGGCGAGGCCACGAGCCCGGTGACGTACTGCCCGGACGAGAACATCGTCGGCATCGACGCGGCGGCCGTGCAGGAGATCGCCGCCAAGCCGAACCCGAACGCCCCGCCGGGCAGCGAGGACAGTGGTGGGCTGGGCGACTTCGCCGCGTTCGCGGAGATCGCGTCCAGGTACGCGCTCGCGGTCCAGAAGTCGATCGGCGCGCCGCTGGACGACGAGAAGGCGGGCCTGCGCACCGCGTGCCTGACCGGCGCGTGGGGCCGCTTCACCGACGGCCAGGACGACAACCTGCGCCTGGCGGTGGGCGACCTGGACGAGGCGGTGGCCGAGCTGCTGCAGGAGGAGAGCCTCATCGCGGCAGACGTGAACGGCGACCAGGTGACCTCCGGCTTCGCCCGAGTGGAAGCCTTCCGCCGCGGCTTCATGGAGGGCTCGGCCCCGTGCACCGAGGACTTCGCCTAGCCACTCGGCTGTGACTTCGCGGCCCCCGGTCCCAGTGGGATCGGGGGCCGCGTCGTTCTGCCCGCCCCGGCTCCGCTCCTGGCGGCGGGTTGTCCACAGCCCTCAGCCAACGGCCCCGGTTTCGTCGGTGGCTCTCGTTACGCTGGAAAGCCCCCCGCGAGTCCGGAGTTGTCCACAGGTGCCGAGATCGAGCGGCCGAACTGTCAGTGGTGCTCGGTACGCTTGATCTCGGAGGCTGCCGACCACGCGCGGCGCCCCACAAATGCCTGCTCATGGCTCTGCTGGTGTGGCCGTCGAGCCAGCGCCAAACCCGGAGACTGTTCGCTCCGGGGCTGGCCGCCGTCAGGCCAGAAGCGATCCGGCCGAGCACAGTCAACGGCGACGAGTTGGCCGCCTGCGGCCGGAACCTGCTCGCCGGGCGACGGGCCGGCCGCTGCGACCAGGCGCTGCTCGCGTCGAATTTCAGCTGGCGGCCGAGTTGTCCGCCAACCTCGGGCGATGGCGGCCAACCGGTCGTCGCGACCGGGCCTCGCTCACCAAACGCGGTGTGGCGGTCAGCCGACCTCAACCGAGGCTGCTCGCCGGACGCGCCGGCGACTCGTCGCAGCCGGAGCCTGCTCGACGACTTCTCGGCGATCGGTAGGAGTCAGGGCGCGACGCCAGACAGGGAAGGCCGGGCCTCCTGGGCTCGGCCCCTCCAACGTCCAGGTCAGTAAAGAGCGCTCGCCAGGTCTCGGCGGGCCTTGGCGACGCTCGGGTCCTCCGGTGGGAACAGGCCGAACAGCTCCACCAGGTGCGTGCGCGCCCGGTCGCGGTCCGGGCCCGTCGTGCGGCGGATCACCGACAGCAGGCGCGCGAAGGCCTGCTCCACCCGCTGGTCCGCGAGCTCCACGTCCGCGGCCGAGAGTTGGGCGTCGATGTCCTCCGGGGACGTGTCCGCGCGCACGACCACGGACGGGTCGGCCGAATCCGCGCGGGCGAGGAACCGGACCTGCGCCAGCGCCGCCTTCGCCTGTTCGTTCGCCGGCTCGGCGTCGAGGATCTTCTGGTACGCGGCCTCCGCCTTCGCGTAGTCGCCCTGCTCGAACGCCGTCTCCGCCTCGGTGAAGCGGTCGTCCTCGGGCTCGGGCTCCGGCTCGGCGACCGGCGCGCCGGCCTCCGCCGCCCGGATCCCCGGCAGCCGGTCGCGCTGGGCGTCCAGCAGCGCCGCGATCCACTGCTTGACCTGCGGCTCGGGCTGCGCGCCCGCGAACGCCTCGACCGGCTGGCCGCCGGCGATCGCGACGACCGTCGGGATCGACTGGACGCCGAACAGCTGGGCGACGCGCGGGTTCGCGTCGACGTCGACCTTCGCGAGGATCCACGCGCCGTTGGCCGCCATGGCCAACCGCTCGAGCATCGGGGAGAGCTGCTTGCACGGGCCGCACCACTCGGCCCACAGGTCCACGATCACCGGAACCTGCAGCGACCGCTCGACGACCTCCGCCTGGAAGGTGTCCTCGGTGACCTCGATGACGAACCCGTCGGCCTGCGGCGGCACGGGCGAGCCGGCGCCCTGGGCCACGGACGTGGCTTCCGCCCGGGCCTTGAGCCCGGAAAGATCGACAGCTCCCGACAGCGCGGCCGACAGAGCTGCGGTTTGACGTGGGTCTGGCCTACTCACGGTCCTATCCTGGCACGACACCCGGATCGCCCGTCGGGGCGACCACCATTCGGTCAGTCGGCCAGGTGTCGCTCCACCCGCTCGACCTTCTCCACCAGCTGGTTGGCGTACCCCGGCCGGATGTCCGCCTTCAACACGAGGCTGACCCGCGGGGCACTCTCCTGCACGACGTCGACTGCCCGCTTGACCACGGCCATCACCTCGTCCCACTCCCCTTCGACCGTGGTGAACATGCTGGTCGTCTCCGACGGCAGCCCCGACTCGCGCACCACGCGCACCGCCTCCGCGACGGCCTTGCCCACGCTGTCCGACTCGCCCCCGGCGGGCGCGACACTGAACGCGACTAGCACGGCTGCTCCTCTCCCGAGTGGAACTGTGCCTGGGCACCCTTTCGGGTACCGACTGGTAACTTCAACCGCCATGAGCCGAGTGCTGCCGTTCGACCCCATCGCCCGCGCGGCCGAGCTGTGGTCGGAGCGAGTGGGGCCCTCGGGCACGATGGCCGCGGTCACCAGCATCATGCGCGTCCAACAGGTGCTGCAGTCCGCGGTGGACGGTGCGCTACGGCCGCACGGACTCACCTTCGCCCGCTACGAGGCGCTCGTGCTACTCACCTTCTCCAAGCGCGGCAGCCTGCCCATGCGCGTGATGGGCGAGCGCCTGCAGCTGCACCCGACGAGCGTGACCAACATCGTCGACCGGCTCGAGGCGGACGGGCTCGTCAAGCGACTGCCGCACCCGACCGACCGGCGCACGACACTCGCGGAGATCACCGAGGCCGGCCGCCAGCGCCGCGAGGAGGCCACCGCCGCGGTCACCGAGATCGACTTCGGCCTGCGCGGGCTGACCGAGCGGCAGACCGGCCAGCTCACCGAGCTGCTGGCCAAGGTCCGCAAGGCGGTCGGCGACTTCGAGGACTAGCCCCGTGATGACGACGCGGACCTCTCCCACCCGATGCCGCGCACGACCTCGGCGGCAAGCTCACCGACCGGCAAGGCGGTGGCATCCAGGACGAGCGGCGCTGCGTCGACCTCCAGTCGGGCGAACGCGGTGGCCTGGTCGACACCGTCCAGGACGACCGCCCTCAGCAGCCCGTGCCGGTGCAGTCCCCTGAACTCGTGCGGCGCCCACCTGCCGGTCAGGAACGACTCGTTGACCACGGCCACCCCCACCTGGGATCGGCGGATGGCGGAGTGCAGGAAGCGGTAGAGGATGAACCGCGACTCGTCGGGATCCTCCTTCGGCACGTCGAACCAGACGCGCACGTCCAACAGCCGGAGCTCGGCGACCAGCGGCACCGCGACACGCAGGTCGCGGAACGAGCGCGAGACGAACACGTCGAACTCGAACGAGCCCGGAGAGTCCTCCCGGTAGGCGACCTCGTCGTCCAGGTGGTCGGCGAAGAACTCGTCGGCCAGGGAGAACCCGATCTCACCCGCTTGGTCGCCGAGCCCCTGGTCGATCAGCCACATCAGGTACTCCTTCGTCGCGCTCACCGCGTCGCCCCCGTGACTCCACCGCCATCGGGCCCAGGCGGTCGGTTATGGAGCACGTCGCCGGTGATCTCCCGTTCGTGTCGGGCGGCGCGCGAAACCTTTGGGCTAAGGGACGTCTCTCGTAAATTGTGGGGTCGGTCGTCCGGGCCGGGTCCCGGCAGTTGATCATGTGAGTGTGCAGGTCATCTCGGCGTCGCGGTCGGAGTGGATCGTCCCGTTCACCGGGTTGCAGCCCGGCCAGTTCCGCAAGCTGGTGGCCACGGCGGCAGCTCGGGGCGGTGAGGCGATCGCTGATGGGCGTCCGGGCCGGCGGTGGAGTCTGCCGTGGCCGGGCCGGGTGTTGCTGGTGGCGACGTACTGGCGGACCAACCTGACGATGCGCCAGATCGGGCCGTTGTTCGGGTGTCGCACTCCGCGGCGCACCGGGTGACCGACACCCTCGGACCGTTGCTGGCGCTGGCGCCGGTGCGCAAGCGGCGGGTCGACTAGGTGACGATCGTGGACGGCACCCTCATCCCGACCCGAGATCTCCGGTTGGCCGCGCCGAGCTAGGTCAATTACGGGACGCCCCTTAGTCCTCCCACTGGAAGACCTTCGCCGCGATCGCGCCGACCGCGAGCACGAACGCGGCCAACACCAGGCACGGCATGACGAGCGCGCTCGGGCCCTGGCCGCGCACCAGGAAGTCCATGATCCCGTCGTTCATGTGCCGCAGCGGGAACACCAGCGAGATCGACTGCATCCACGGCGGCATCTGGTCGACCGGGAAGAACGTGCCGGACAGGAACGCCATCGGCAGCACCACGATGTTCGCCGCGCCGGTGGCCGCCTCCTCGGTCTTGCAGAACGCGCCGACCAGCATGCCGATCGCGAAGAACGCCAGGATGCCCAGCAGGAACACCGGGATCGCGAGCGCCCACGTGCCGGTCAGCTGCAGGCCGAACAACGGCAGCGCGCCGATCCCGAGGAAGATCACCGCCTGCACGATCGCGACGCCGATCGTCACCACCACGCGCGAGGTGAGCACTGTGGACGCGTGCACCGGCGCGAGCCGGATCCGGCGCAGCACCTGCTTCTTGCGCCAGCTCACCAACGTCAGCGCGGCGCCGAACACCGCGGTGACCGCGACGCCCCAGGACATGATGCCCGGCGTGATGTACTGGATCGGCTTGAGCGAGGAGTCCTCGACGTTCGAGCCGTCCACCCGGAACCGCGGCGCCTGTTGGGTGGCCTCCTGGTTCAGCTGGCTGACCACGCCCTGGACGATCCCGCTGATCGTGCCCGCCTGCGTCTGGTCGCTCTGCGCGAACCGGTAGGTGATCTCGTCGCCGTCCTCGGCGACCACGGCGGGCAGGTCACCCTCGCGGACCTTCGCCACGGCATCGGAGAGCGAGTCGTGGCGCTCGATCTCGAACGCGCCGGTCCGCTCCAGCCCTTCGATCACCGGCCCCTTGCCGACGACGCCGAGGTCGATCTTCTCCGCGCCCGCGTCACGGAACAGCAGGCCGAACACGACGAGGAACATCAGCGGGAAGACGAACGTGAAGAACAGCGTCGCCTTGTCCCGGTAGAAGCCCTTGAGCATGGCGAGCGCGAGGCTCCTGAACGCGGTCACGCCCGGTACTCCCGTCCGGTCAGGTCGAGGAAGACGTCCTCGAGGGTGGCGGTGCGCACCTGCAGCCCGGCGAGCGCGTCCCGGTCCGACAGCGCCGAGAGCACCTCGGCGGGCCGGCGGGTGGAGATCGTCAGCGACTGCTCGTCCTCGGTGATGTCGTTGCCGCCGGGCAGCGCGCCGGCGTCCGATGCGGACAGTGAGCCGCGCTCGAGGATCACCCGGGTCGGCGCGTCCAGCCCGCGGACCAACGCGGCGGGCCGGTCCATGGCGAGGATCCGACCCTCGTCCATGATCGCGACGCGGTCGCAGAGGATCTCCGCCTCGTCCAGGTAGTGCGTCGTGTACATGATCGTCTTGCCGCGGTCCTGGATGGCGCGCAGGACGTCCCAGAGGTTGCGCCGGGCCTGCGGATCGAGCGCGGCGGTCGGCTCGTCGAGGAACACCACGTCCGGGTCATGCACCAGCGCGCAGGCGATCGAGAGCCGCTGACGCTGGCCGCCGGAGAGCTTGTCCTCGCGGGTGTCTGCCTTGTCCGTGAGGCCGACGAGGTCGAGCATCTCGCCGGCCTGCGTAGCGCCGACGCCGTACAGCGAGGCGAAGGTCTCCAGCTGCTCGCGCGCGGTGAGCTTCTCGAAGAACGACGACGCCTGCAGCTGCACGCCGATGCGCGGCAGCAGCGCGACGCGTCGCGGCCACGGCGACTCGCCCAGCAGCCGGACGGTGCCCGAGTCGGGCTCCCGCAGCCCTTCGATGATCTCGAGGAGCGTCGTCTTACCCGCCCCGTTCGGCCCGAGGATGCCGAAGAACTCCCCCTCCGCGACGGACAGCGAGACGCCGTCCACCGCGTGCAGATCCTCATACGCCTTGCGGATGTCCTCAACCACCACCGCGGCGTTTCCTGTATCGCCCACGGGCGAGAACATAGCCGAGCGTCACCCGAACGAGGCCGATGCCGGCCGCGATTCGCGACCAAGGGAGCCCGAGATCTATCCGAAAGTCGAACCGTACGCCCACGGCATGCTCGACGTCGGCGGCGGCAACCACGTCTACTGGGAACAGTGCGGCAACCCCGACGGCAAGCCGGCCACCTGATCGCCGGCCCGGAGCTGCTCCGGACGCACCTCGGCATCGAACGCCGGCTCGTCTTCGACGAGTCTCATTCAAAACACTCCTGACCGGCGGGCTCGGGCCGCTCTTCCCCGAGGCGTGGGCCCGGTTCCGCGACGGGGCGGGCGAGGCCGGCCTCGTCGCCGGCTACGCCCGCCTGCTCGACTCACCGTCCGAAGTGGAGCGTGCGGCCGCGGCCCGGGACTGGTGCGCCTGGGAGGACGCGATCACGCCGACCACGGGGCCGAGCCCGCGCTTCGCGGAACCCGCGTTCCGGTTGGCGTTCGCCCGGATCGTCGCGCACTACTGGAGCCAGGGCCACTTCCTTGGTCCGGACGGCGCGCTGCTCGCCGCGACCGGCCGGTTCGGCGAAATCGCGTGAACCGGACCGCGTCCGCGCACGTCATAAGCGGTGAAGGCTCCCGCGCTGGACGAAGGGACCGGGGCACGCAGCCAGCGTGCATCCGGTCCCGACCCCTTTCTCGGCCTACCGCCGAGCGCCCTTCAGCAGGTTGCCCTCCGTCGACAGGTAGTGGTTCCGATAGTCGAACCGCTTTGCGGTGCCGAACATCAGGTAGTAGTACTTCAGCTGCTCGGACCACCAGTAGCCCGGGCAGAAGTCCCCGCGTACCACCGGGTTCGTCGTCACGTCGGTGAGGATCGTGTAGCCGAAGCGGACCTTCGAGGTGCGCTTCATCAGGTCGTAGTGCTTCTTCGCGCGCCGCTGGTACAGCTCGTCGCGCGTCGCCAGCCACAGGTTGAAAGCCGCGTCGGCGAACTCGGGGCGCAGCTGGTTGCCCTCGCTGGTCGCGGCGAGCGTGGTGTAGTCGATCCCCTCGGGCAGCACGCCGTAGCGGTCCTGCACGGCGTTCCACGAGTCGTGGTAGCGCCGGCCCTCGCGCACGCGGCCGCTCTCCGCGAGCAGGCCGGCGAAGAACGAGCCGAGCTCGCTCTGCTCCCGGCTCACGATCTCCCCGGTGAACGCGTCCACCTGCGCGAACCACAGCCGCCCGTCGACCACTTCGGACTGGTGGGCGAGGATGCCGCCCACCAGCGTGTCGTACCACGACTTCAGGTCCCGGTCGCCGAGCAGCCGCCAGCCGTCCCACAGGTACTCGTAGTACGAGTCCGCCGGCGGGCCGACTGTCGCGGTCGTGTTCAGCCACTCACCGGTCTCCGCGTGCACGGCGAACGGGAGAAGGTCCAGCGGGCTGCGGTTGTCGAACGTCACCTCGAAGGCGCGCTTGGCCGCGTCGACGTAGCGCCGGTCGCCGGTCCACTTCGACAGCGCGCCGAACTCGGTGATGTAGGTCCCGGTCTCGGCGAGGTTGGTCTCCGGCCGGCTCACCGCGCCGGTCAGCAGGTTCACGAACCGGTACGGCACCCCGCTCGGCGACTTGCTGAACGCGGGCAGCAGCCGGTCGCCGAGGTCGGCGGCCAGCTCCAGCAGCCGGGTGTCGCGCGTGCAGTGGTAGCCCGACAGCAGCCCGCCGAGCATCCGGATGTTGGTCTCGAACACCTGGAACGGCGCGTCGATCTCGAACCGCAGGTTCCGCCGCACCCAGTCGAGGCCCTGTTCGAGCTCGCTGTCCAGCTCCATCAGCCACAGCGTGTCCAGCGCCTCCACGATCGTCAGGCCGACCGGATGGCCGGGCGCGAAGAACTCCTCGAAGCCGCCGCTCACAGGCTTGATCTGGTCGTGCCCGAACGCCTTGGCCACGTAGTTGCGCCAGGCCCAGCGGGTCTCCCGCCGCACGTCGTCAACGACGGAGCGCCACGACGGGGCGGGCGCGGCTAACGCGTCCGGAGCGCTGATCACCCCCGTCGCGCCGAGCCCGGCGGCCGTGCCGAGCAGTCCGAGGAACCTTCTGCGGTGCAGGGGTGTACGCATCCGGCGCTCCTGACAACCTTGTCGGGGCTTGCTTGCGGTCTAGACCACCATGCGAAGATTTCCTTGACACGTCAAGACGTTGACATTCGTGCGCACGGCATAGTCGAATCGGTGGATCATGACAACGTTGTCCGACCCGCGCGGCCGCCGGGTGCGCCGGGCCACGATAAGCGACGTGGCGCGGCTGGCCGGGGTGAGCATCAAGACCGTGTCGCGGGTGGTCAACGACGAGCCGGGAGTCCACCCGGACACCGCCGAGCGCGTACTGGCGGCGATCGCACGGCTGGGCTTCCGGCGCAACATCGGCGCGCTGAACCTGCGCCGCGGATCCTCGACGGGCACGATCGGGCTCGTCCTCGAAGACGTGGCCAACCCCTTCTACTCCGGGCTGACCCGTGCCGCGGAGGAGGTGGCCCGGCGGTTCGGCCGCCAGGTGCTGACCGGGTCGTCTGACGAGGACCCGGACCGGGAGCGCGAGCTGTCGCTGGAGTTCTGCGCGCGGCGGGTGGACGGGCTGATCGTGGTTCCCGCCGGCCAGCAGCACGCGCACCTGATGCCGGAGATCGCCTCGGGCACGCCGGTCGTGTTCGTCGACCGGCCACCCGGCGACGTCGTGGTGGACACCGTGCTGGTGGACAACGTGGCGGGCGCGGCCGGGGCGGTCGCACACCTGGCCCGGCACGGCCACCGGCGGATCGCGTTCCTCGGCGACGCGCCGGCGATCTTCACCGCGGCCGAGCGGCTGCGCGGGTTCCGCGAGGGCCTGGCCACCGCCGGTCTGCACCACGACGAGCGCCTGGTCGCGATGGGCCCGCACACCACGTCCGGGGTGGCCGACGCGCTGCGCGGGATGCTGGCCGGACCGGCCCCCGCCACAGCGCTGATCACCGGGAACAACCGGATCACCGTGGCCGCCCTGCGCGCGCTCGCCGGTGCCCGCGCCCGCCCGGCCCTGGTCGGGTTCGACGACTTCGAGCTCGCCGACCTGCTCGACCCGCCGGTGAGCGTGGTCGCGTCCGACCCCGGCGTGCTGGGCCGGGCCGCGGCCGAGCTGCTGTTCGCCCGGCTGGACGGCGACGACTCGCCGCCGCGCCGTATCGTGCTCCCGGTCCGGCTTGTCCCACGTGGTTCTGGTGAGGTGTGAGCGGAGCGAACCATGAACACAGGCCCGTGAGGAGAGTGACGGGGCGAACGATGAGCACAGACGCCGAGGGACTGCGGCCGGTCCGATTGCCGGCCAACCAGCCCGAGCGGTTCTACCGGGGCGGCGCGGCCATCGCGGAGCTGCGCGGGACGCCCGAGCGCGAGTTCGGTCCGGAGGACTGGGTGGCGTCGTGCACCACGTTGCACGGCTCGCCCGACCTCGGGCTCTCCGTCCTGCCCGACGGCCGGGTGCTGCGGGACGCGGTCGCCGAGCACGCGGACAACTGGCTCGGCGCCTCTCACCTGGCGCGGTTCGGTGCCGACCCGGCCCTGCTGGTGAAGCTGCTCGACGCGGGCCAGCGGCTGCCCGTGCACTGCCACCCGTCCGATGAGTTCGCCGCGGCGCACTTCGGTTCGCGGTACGGGAAGACCGAGGCCTGGATCGTGGTCGGCGCGGCCGGCCCGGAGTCGACCGTCCACATCGGGTTCGCCGACGAGGTGTCCGCCGGCACGGTCTCGGACTGGGTGGCCCGCCAGGACTCCAAGGCGATGCTGGGTGCGCTGAACCAGGTGAGCGTGCGCCCGGGTGACACGGTGTTCGTGCCCGCCGGGGTGCCGCACGCGATCGGCGCGGGCGTGTTCATCGTGGAGCTGCAGCAGCCGACCGACCTGTCGGTCACCCTGGAGTGGCAGGGCTTCCTCGACGCGGAGGCCGGCGGACATCTGGGCATCGGGTTCGAGACCGCGCTGGGTTGTGTGGACCGGTCCGGCTGGGGCGGGGACCGGCTCGACTCGCTGGTGCGCCACCAGGACGACACGGGCGCGCCCGTGCGGGACCTGTTCGGGTCTCCGGCACGGGGCTTCTTCCGCGCGGAGCGGGTGCGTGGCGGGGCGGAGCTGGCGGCGTCGTTCAGTGTGCTGGTGGCCTTGTCGGGCACCGGGGTGCTGCACACCGAGCACGCGGGCGAGGTGCCGGTGACGCGCGGGGAGACCTTCGTGATCCCCCACGCGGCCGGCGCGGCGACGGTGGCCGGCGACCTCGTCGCCGTGCGGTGCCTGCCGCCTAGCTCAAACCCATGAACCCCTCGGTCTGCTGGACCCCGCGGAACAGCTGCGGCGCGAAGCGGCCCATCGCCTCGGTGATCATCGGGATGAACTTGACGTTGCTGCCGAGCGGCATCCGGTAGCCGCCCCGGACACCCTGGCGCTCCCACAGGTGCGCGAGCTCCGGATGCCGGCCGGGGAACGACGGGTCGGCCGGGTACAGGTCCAGCCGCACGTGCGCGCGCTCGCCGACGACCTTGTCGGTGATGGCGCCGGAGACCTTGGCGTTGAGGCTGTGGTCGACCTCCATCGGGGTGTGCTTGGAGACCGACACCGCGGCGAGCTCGGACCAGGGCACGGCCCACGGCGCGCCGCGCGGGTCGTCCCAACGGATGCCGGCCGGCTCGAAGACCAGCTTGCGCGGCCGGAACACCTTGTCCCGCTTGACGATGACCAAGATGGTGGGCAGCAGGAACAGCAGGCCGATCACGATGCCGAGGATCTGCGCGCCGGCGCCGCCGTCGACCGCGCCCGCCAGGCTGGAGACGATCGCGATGAGCCCGACCACACCGGCCACCACCGCGCCGATGGCCGCCTTCTTGCCGTCGGTGCTCCCGACGTCGATGACGAGCGCGCCGGGCCCGTAGCCGGGCACCATCCCGTGCGCCATCCCCGGTGCCATGCCCGGCCCCATCCCCGGTGCATACCCCGGGGCCATGCCCGGTGGCATCGGGCCGGCCCCCATCGGACCGGACGGCGGGCCGGCGGGTGGCATCTGCCGGGTGCCGGTCGGGCCCGGCGGCATGCCCGGCGCGCTCGGGCCGGGTGCCGGATAGCCGTTCGGCGCCGGATAGCCACTCGGCTGCGGATAGCCCGCCGGCGGGCCCTGCTGCGGATTGCCGGGCGGCGGGTAGCCCTGCTGCGGATATCCCTGCTGGGGGTAGCCCTGCTGCGGATAGCCCTGCGGCGGCCCGGTCGGCGGAACGGGTGGTCCCCCGTACGGCGGCTGGAAGTGTGGTCCCCCTGGCGGCATCGTCACGCGGCCGATGGTAACCGCGGACGGGCTCGACGTGCGGTGACTTGGCTCAGACTCGGCTCAGCTCACCCGGTCAACTGGTCGGCCGCCGCGTACGGGTCCAGCTCCCCCGCCGCCACCCGCCGCGCCACCCGGCCGAGCGCCTCGTGGCCCACGCCGAGCCGGGAGCGCAGCGCGGCCACCGCGATCGCCTCGATCTCCCGCTCCGCCCGGCGAGTGCGGCGGACCTCCAGCTCGCCGTGGGCGACCAGCCACTCGCGGTGCTGGTCGAGCGCGGCGGTCAGGTCCTCGACACCCTCCCCCGCCGACGCGACGGTCCGCACGATCGGCTGGCGCCAGGACGGCCCGAGCTCGCGGCGGCCCAGCGAGATCATGTGCTTCAGGTCGCGCACGGTCTGCTCGGCGCCGTCGCGGTCCGCCTTGTTCACCACGAACACGTCCGCCACCTCGAGGATGCCGGCCTTGGCCGCCTGGACGCCGTCGCCCATGCCCGGCGCAAGCAGCACCACCGTCGTGTCGGCCAGCGCCACGATGTCCACTTCGGACTGTCCGACCCCGACGGTCTCGATCAGGACCACGTCGCAGCCGGCGGCGTCCAGCACCCGCAACGCCTGCGGGGTCGCCGCGGCCAGGCCACCGAGCTGGCCCCGGGTGGCCATCGAGCGGATGAACACGTCCGGGTCGGTGGCGTGGTCGTGCATCCGGATGCGGTCACCGAGCAGCGCGCCGCCGGAGAACGGCGACGACGGGTCGATCGCGAGCACGCCGACGCGCAGCCCCTGCCCGCGGAACGCGGTCACCAGCATCGAGGTGGTCGTCGACTTGCCGACGCCGGGCGGGCCGGTGAGGCCGAGCACCCGCGCGTTGCCGGCCAGCGGGTTGAGCGCCGCGGCGACCTCGCGCAGGTGCGAGCTCTCGTCCTCGACCAGCGAGATCAGCCTGGCGACCGCACGGGCCTGCCCCTCACGCGCCCGCCCGACGAGGCCCGATACGTCCACGGCACCGTCCACACCGGACAGACTAGACGCGCAGCAGCAGCGCGTCGCCCTGCCCGCCGCCACCGCACAGCGCCGCCGCGCCGAGCCCGCC
>NZ_JBOHGA010000154.1:0-15676 GCF_050699915.1 Actinophytocola sp. | reverse complement strand
GGGAGGTTCGGCTTTCCGGGTTGATTGTGGCTGGTTGGCGTCACGTTCCCCTGGGGTTGCGTTGGGTGGTCCAAGACTTCGGGCAATGCGGGACACCGCTGGTCCGGCGGGGTTGCGCTGGACCAGCGGGTCGTTCGGGGGTTACCTGACCGGGGCCGGGCTCATCGTGAGGGTGGCCAGCATGCTGCGGCCCAGCTCGGCGTTGCGCGGCTTGCACAGCACGTCGTAGCGGCGCGCCACGAGCTGGCTGTGTGAGACGAAGTCGCGCTGGCCGCGGGTCGCGCCGTAGCGCATCGCGGCCGATGCCATGCCGAACGCGACACCGGAGACCAGGCCGATCAGGATCGGGAACAGCCCGGCGCCGGCCGTGAACAGGCTCAGCAGCAGGCCCACGAACAGGCCTAGCCAGGCGCCGGACGCGGCGCCGCCGCCGAGCACGCGGCCCCAGGTGAGCCGCGCGGCCACCCGCTCCACGAGCATCGGCTCGACGCCGACGATCGTGACGTCCTGAACCGCGAAGTCGTTGTCGGCCAGGTGGTCCACGGCCCGCTGGGCCTCCCGGTACGTGTCGTAGGAGCCGATCGGCCAGCCGTCGGGCAGAGTCGGCAGATTGATGGCCGACGGGTTCGGGGCGAACGCTGTCGTCATCTCGGGTCACCTCCAGGTGAAGTCGTACTACCTCTCTCAACGCGACCGAAAACCGCTATGTGCCCGCCGCGGCCGGGTTCACAGGGACTTCTCAGCTCCGCCCGGCGGCGATGTCGACGTAGGGTTCGCGGATGAGGATCGCCGTACTCGACGACTACCAGCGCGTCGCACTGTCCTACTCGTACTGGGCCACGCTGCCGGCCGACGTCGACGTGGCGACGTTCGCCCGGCACATCGCGGACGCCGACGAGCTGGCCGAGCGGCTCGCGGACTTCGACGCCGTGGTCGCGATGCGCGAGCGGACCCCACTTCCGGGCTCGTTGCTGGCCCGGCTGCCCCGCCTGCGGCTGATCGTCACCGCGGGCATGGCGAACGCGGCGATCGACCTGGCCGCGGCACGGGCGCGGGGCATCACGGTGTGCGGCACGGCGTCGAACGCCACGGCGACGGTCGAGCTGACGTGGGCGCTGCTCCTGGCGGTGGCGCGGGGCGTCCCGGCCGCCGACGCCGAGATGCGCGCGGGCCGTTGGCAGGCCGGGTCGCCGCCGGGTGCGGACCTGGCCGGGGCGACGCTCGGCCTGCTCGGCCTGGGCCGGCTCGGCACGCGGGTGGCGGCCGTCGCGCAGGCGTTCGGCATGCGCGTGGTGGCCTGGAGCAAGAACCTGACCGCCGAGCACGCCAGGTCGCACGGCGTCGAGGCGGTGCCGTTCGACGAGCTGCTGTCGACGTCGGACGTGGTGAGCGTGCACCTGCGGCTGAGCGAGCGCACACGGGGCCTGGTCGGCGCGCGCGAGCTGGCGCTGATGAAGCCGTCCGCGTACCTGGTGAACACGTCCCGCGGCCCGATCGTCGACGAGTCGGCGCTGGTCGAGGCGCTGTCGTCGGACCGGATCGCGGGTGCGGGCCTGGACGTGTACGACACCGAGCCGCTGCCCGCTGACCACCCGCTGCTCGCCCTGCCGAACACCGTGCTGACGCCACACCTGGGCTACGTCAGCGCGAACACGTACGACCTGTTCTTCCGCGAGATCGTCGAGGACATCGCCGCGTTCCACGCCGGCACACCGGTCCGCGTGCTGGAGTAGCGGCGGCTACCGGCCGTGGCGGCGACGCGGGGTGAGCCGCACGGCCGGCAGCTCCGGGGCGGGGATCCGGGCACCGCCGTGACCGTGCACAACGCCGAAGCGCGGCCGGCCGGCCTCCCAGTCGGCCCGCGCGGCGGCGATCTCGTCGTGGCTGCGGCCCACGAAGTTCCACCACATCACCAGCTCGTCTGCGAACGGCTCGCCGCCGAGCAGCACCGCGCGCACGTCCCGGCCGGCGGAGAGCATCAGCTCCGAGCGCCCGGTGCCCAGGTACAGCAGCCGGCCGGACGGGACCTCGACGCCCGACACCACGAGCGGCCCGCCGACCGCGAGGACCGCGTGCTCGAAGTCCGGCCGCAGCGGAACCGTCGTCCGGGAGCCCTCGGCCACCCGCAGTTCCGCGCCGAGCAGCGGGGTGTGCACGGTGGCCGGCGACGTCGCCTCGCCGAGCGTGCCGGCGAGCACCGTGGCCGTGACGCCGCCGTGCGCGTAAACGGGCAGGTCGACGTGCTGCTCGAAGGCCGGCGCCATGCCGGCCCGCTCCGCCGGCAGCGCCACCCACAGCTGCAGCCCGGCCAGCACCTCGCCGCCGTTCGCGGAGATCTCCGAGTGCGCGACGCCGTGGCCGCCGGTCATCAGGTTCAGCTGGCCCGGCCGGACCAGCACGTCGCTGCCGACACTGTCCCGGTGGTGGATCTCGCCGGCGATCGGCCAGGTCACGGTCTGCAGCCCGGTGTGCGGGTGCGGCAGCACGCTCATCTGCGAGTTGTTCGGCCCGAACACGTCCAGGAAGCACCACGCGCCGACGGTCGGCAGCCCGCGCTGGGGCAGCAGGCGAGAGACGTGGATGCCCCGCAGCCCGCCGAGCGGCACGTCTCGCGGCTCGAGCAGCTGCGCGACGGCGTGGTCGTCCGCGGCCGTCCGGCAGACGGTCTCCTCGGGGTGCGTGTCGAGGTTGCTCACCGCGACCTCACTGCGTGGCGCCGGCAGGCGGGGTCTCCACGTGGCCCTGGTACCGGTCGATGTTCTTGCGCAGGTAGGCGGCGATGAACGGGCAGAGCGGCACGATCACCTTCTCCCGCGCGACCGCGTCGTCGAGCGCGCCGCCGGCGAGCACCTTGCCCAGTCCCTGTCCGGAGAAGGCGTCGTAGACCTCGCTGTGGGTGAACACCACTCGGTTGCCGCTCTCGTGGAACTGCGCGAACCCGGCGAGCGTGTCGCCGACATGGAGCTCGTACCGGAACCGTTCGTCGTTGAGCTCGACCCGGGCGTCGGTGTCGCCTGCCATGGCACCTCATTCTCGTGGGCTCTACCGTGATCGTCCCAGAGTTTCGGCCGCCGTGCGCAGCCGCTCGTCGAGCGCCGCGCGGTCGGGCAGGAACCAGATGTCCGTGCCCTTGTTGATCTCGTGCACGAAGGCCCGGAAGGAATCGCTCTCCAGGTGCGTGCCTAGGTCGCCGAGCACGACCAGTCGGATCCGGTAGGCGGCGAACTTCCGCACCACGTCCCCGGCGACGCGGGTGCGCAGCGCGAAGAACCGCTCGTCGATCCGCGCCACCGGCACGACGACGACGTCCGCCTCCTCGCCGTAGGCCTGCCCGATGAGCTCGACGGCGTCGTCCTCGCTGCCCAGCGTGGCTCCGTCGGGCTCGACGGTGAGCACCCGGACACCGTGCGTCTCGACCATGCGGTTCATGTCGCGCAGTGTGACCGCCGCGGGCGCGACGGCGCCACCCGGTTACCGGGCGGTCCTGTGTGGACGGTGCTCAGCCGGGGACGGTTATGACCGGACCGAGCGGGCCGGGCAGCGCGGAGAGCGCGCGAACCCGCTGCGGGGGGAAGTCGGCCCAGTGGTCGGCCGGGTCGCGGCCGTGGTGGAGGTGGCGGTCGAGGAAGGTCTGCCAGCGGCGCAGACCGTCGACGGCGGTGGCGGTGTCCATGCGCCCGTGCTCGATCGCGTTGGCGAACTCGTCCAGGTCGAGCATGCGCTGGTGGCGGGCGTCGGTGGGGACCATGACGTCGATGTAGAGGTCCCGCAGGACGATCCGGTCCTCTTCGTGGGTCACGTGGATCAGGTCCACGTACCACGTGCTCGGCTCGTCGCGCGCGGCGTCGATGCCGTCGACCTCGCCGTCCGCCGTGCGCATCCGCCGCCAGCACGGGCGGGCCATGCTCACGCCGAGGTCGAGCAGAACGAAGACCCGCTCGAGCAGCGTCCGCCCCGGCCACGGGACGAACCGGTCGGGCAGCTGGAACTCGTAGGCCAGCGTGTCCCCGATGCGGATGCCGGGCAGCGGCCCGAACGGCGCCACGGGATCGCCATGCGCACCACGCCACACCTCGACGTGTCTCATGCGCTATTCCTACACTGATCTCATGATCGTTGTGCGTTATCGATCTGCTACCTGGGCGGTTCGGCGCAGCCACCACAGACCGAGCACCGGCAGCACGACCGGGACGAACCCGTAGCCGCTGCCGTAGCCCGACCACACCGTCGCGTCCGGAAACGCTTGCGGGTCAAGGATGCTGAGCGTACCGACGGCGAGCACGCCCACCAGTTCCACCACAATGGACACCGTGGCGACGCGGCGCGATGTGCGGCCGCCCCGGGCCAGGGACACGGTCGCGACGACGTACACGACCGCGGCGAACGCGGAGAGCAGGTAGGCGAGCGGCGCCTCGGCGAACCTGGTGCCGAGCTGCACGCCCGAGCGTGCGGTGGCGGCGAGCGCGAACACCGCGTAGACGGCGATCAGCAGCCGGCCCGGGCCGGACCGGGTCCGGACGGCCCGCGCGGAGTCGGTGTCGTCGGAGTCGGCGTCAGACATGCGCCTCCCAGAGCTCGCCGAGCCGCAGGATCATCACCGGGATCGCGAGGCAGCCGACCACCAGCACGCCCGGCCCCCAGCGGGACCGCTCGGCCAGCGCCCAGAGCGCGGCGATCGGGACGATCACCAGCGGCCCGATGAGGTAGCCGGCGAAGGTAAACCGCTCCAGCTCGCGGTCCGTGGTGAACATCTGCACCAGGCCGACGACCGCCTGCGCCAGCAGGCCGACCTCGAGCAGCGCGACCACGCCGAGCAGCCACAGGCCGTACCAGCGCCGGGGCAGCACCGGCTGGTTCGCGATCATCAGCACGATCGCCCAGAGCGCCGCCCCGAGCGCGACGAAGGTGAGCGTCGTCGACAGGACATCGAGCACGGGGCGAGCCTAGGGCAGATGCCGGGCCGGGTCAGTCGGGCCGGCCGGTCCACCCGGAACGCTCGATGGCCTTCAGTCCACGACGAACGATCGACTGGGACAGCGCGGCGGCCAGGTCGGGCTCGCGGTCCTCGTAGGCTCGCAGCAGCCGCCGGTGGTCGCCGGCCGAGGCCCGCAGCCGGCCCGGCTGGGCGAGGCTCATGCGGCGTAATTGGAGTGTGCGCACCCCGACGCTGTCCAGAACTCGGCGTACCGTACTGTTACCGGCGATCACGGCTTCATTGTTTCGGAAACGCACATTCAACCAGAAGTAACGGTCGACATCACCGGCCTCGGCTGCCTCTTCCAGCAGGCCGACGATGCCGAGCAGTAACGCAATGTCGGATTCAGTCGCATTTTCGACAATGCGCCTGCTCACCAATGCATACAGAGTGGTCCGCAGCTCATATATTTCGCGCACCTCGTCGAGCAGCAACCGGCGCACCCGCGGCCGCCGGTGCGCGGCGATCTCGACGAGTCCCTCCCTTTCCAGGGTGAGCAGCGCCTCCCGAACCGGCGTGCGGCTGCTCTGGAACAGCCGGGCCAGCTCCACCGAGTTCAGGTCGTCGCCGGGGCGCAGCCGCGCCTCCACAATCGCCGCGCCGATCGCCACCAGGATCTGGTCGACCATGCTGTTCGCGTTCTCCGAGCGACCGAGCACCCGCAGTATCTCGAGATGCCCGGCGGTCGGCTCGGCGCCGACCGGCCGGACTATCGAGTTCCCATCGGATTTGGGGGTCGCCATGGCCCCAGATAATAGCGTGAGAATGGACCGGATCCGCCAGTGTCTGGAATAGAAATTGTCGGCTCAGAACCAACCGACGTCCCGAACGGACAGCCAGCGAACCGCCGGTGGCGGCAGCGTCTCGCCGAACGCCCACTGGGTCAGGACCGTCCGTAGTTGAATGACACTGAGGAAGGACTCGGGCGGCAGCGCCGTCTCGACCGGATGCCAGCTGTCGTGTGCCAACGCGACACTCGCCGGCCCCGCCTCGCCGTGGGACATCTACGTGTGGCTGCGTCCCTCGTCGTCCATCGCGATCAGCACCGCGGCGACGACCCGGTGCCCTGCGGCGTGAGGTGCAGCCGCGCGACCTTGGTGTCGTCGGCCTCGGCCAGGCAGAGATCGAGGAAGCTGTCGAGGCCGGCCGGGGTCTCGAACGTGATGGTGTAGACCGCGCCCTGGAGGTGGAACACACCGGACGCGTCGAGCCGCCGGCCGCCCGGTGCCGCGAGCTCGGTGCGGTGCAGGACATGCGGTTCGGCCACGGCATCTCCTCAGTGGACCGGGCACCACCGTCCCAGCTCGTGGGGGTGGCGATACAATCGTCGCCTGGATGCCGCAGGTCAGAAAGGGTGTGAGGCGCGGTGAGCCCGGATCTGGAGCTGGCGGCCGACCGCAGGCTGCTGGGACGGACCAGCACTGTGGAACGGCTTGCCGACATCCTCCGCTCACGGATCACCGAGGGCTTCTTCGCGCCCGGGGAGCGGCTCGCCGAGGACTCGATCGGCACCGCGCTGGGGGTCTCGCGCAACACGCTGCGCGAGGCGTTCCGGCTGCTCACGCACGAGCGGCTGCTGGTGCACGAGCTCAACCGGGGCGTGTTCGTGTGCAAGCTGACCGTCGAAGACCTCATCGACGTGTACCGGGTGCGCAAGCTGGTGGAGTGCGGTGCGGTGCGCGGCCTCGACGGGCACCCGCCCGACGTCGGGAACATGGCCGAGGCCGTCGCGCAGGGAGACGAGGCCATGCGGGCGCAGGACTGGCGCGCCTTGGGCACGGCCAACATGATGTTCCACCAAGGCGTCGCCGCGCTGGCCGGCAGCCCGCGCGTGGACGAGCTGATGCGTGGCGTGCTGGCGGAGCTGCGCCTGCACTTCCAGACGATGGCCGACCCGCGCCGCTTCCACGAGCCCTACCTGGAGCGCAACCGCGAGATCCTGGCGGTCATCGAGACGGGTGACGGCCAGGCCGCGGAACGCCTGCTGCACAAGTACCTGGACGACTCGGAGCACCAGCTCGTCGAGGCCTACCGCGCCGCCGGCTGAAGCTCGAACCGCACCCGCTGGCCCGGGCGGGCCTGGGCCAGGACCGGCAGGTCCGCCGCGCGCACGACGGCGACGACCGGGTAGCCGCCGGTGACCGGGTGGTCGGCGAGGAACACGACCGGCTGGCCGGACGGCGGCACCTGGATCGCGCCCGGGACCATGCCCTCGCTCGGCAGCTCTTCGTGGCGGGCGCGGGCCAGCGGCGGGCCCGCGAGCCGGACGCCGACCCGGTTGCTGTCGGCCGTCACCGTGAAGCGGGCCGTCCGCAACGTGCGCAGCGCGGCCGGCGTGCACCAGCCGGCGCGCGGGCCCGGCGTCACCCGCACGACCAGCTCACCGCCGGCGGGTGGGTTGACCGGGGCCACCTCGACCGCCGGCGGGGGTCCACTGTGGTCGGTGCCGACCGGGAGCACGTCGCCGGGGGACAGCGGGCGCGGTCCCAGGCCGGACAGCACGTCGGTCGACCGGGAGCCCAGGACCGGAGGGACCGCGATGCCGCCGCGAACCGCCACGTACGTCCGCACCCCCGAGGCCGGCGCGCCCACGGTGAGCATCCCACCGGCCGGCATCGTGAACGGCGCGTTCATCGCCGCCGCCCGGTCGAGCGGGCACGGCGCGCCGGTGACCGCCACCCGCGCGAACCGGCGGAACGCCAGCGTCGCCGAGCCGAAGGTCAGCTCGAGGCATGCGGCGCCCTCGTCGTTGCCCACCAACCGGTTCGCGAGCGCCGCCGCGGCCGCGTCCGCCGCGCCGGACCGGCCCACGCCGAGTGCCGCGTAGCCGGGTCGGCCGAGGTCCTGCACGGTCGCCAGCGGTCCACAGTGGACGACCTCGACCCCGGGCGGCCCGGCCGGCGGCGTCGATCCCGAGGGTTTCGGCGCCGACCGCAGCGCGGCGACGGGCTCGAAGCGAACCCGGGTGCCCGGGCGCAGCAGCGCCGGCGGCGTGCGGCAGGCATCCCACAGCGGCACCGACGTCCGGCCTAGCAGGTGCCAGCCGCCTGGCGAGGACCGCGGGTACACGCCGGTGAACTCGCCCGCCACGCCGACCGCGCCGGCCGGCACCCGCACCCGCGGCGTGCCCCGACGCGGCAGGCGCAGCCGTGGGTCCAGCCCGGTCAGGTACCCGAACCCGGGCGCGAACCCGGAGAACGCGACCACGTACCGCGCCGCCGCGTGCGCCTCGACCACGCCGGTCTCGCCGAGCCCGGTCAGCCGCCCCACCTCGGCCAGGTCCGCGCCGTCGTAGTGCACCGGCACCCGGACGAGCTCGCCGGAACCGGCCGCCACCGACACCGGCCGCACCGCCGCGAGCGCCCGCGCCAGCGACTCCGCGCAGACCTCGGCCGGCGCGAACCGGACGAGCACCGTGCGGGCCGCCGGCACCAGGTCGCGCACCCCGGCGAGCGGCCGGTCGAGCAACGCCGCGTAGACGCCGAGCGCCGCGTCGCCGGCCTCCACCAGCAACGCGGCGTCCCCGCAGGGCAGCACTCTCACACGAAGCTCCGCACCGACACGCCCGCGCCGACCAGGGCCGCGCGCGCCGCCCGGGCCAGCTCGACCGCGCCGGGCGTGTCCCCGTGCACGCACACCGATCGGGCCCGCATCGCCAGCACGGTCCCGTCGGTGGCCTCGACCTCGCCGTCGGTGGCCAGCCGCACCACCCGCGAAGCGACCTCGGCCGGATCGGTCAGCACCGCGCCGGGGGACCGCCGCGGCAGCAGCAGACCGTCCGGTGTGTACGCCCGGTCCGCGAACGCCTCGGCCACCGTCGGCAGCCCGGCCTCGGCCGCCAGCGCGAGCCACCGCGAGCCCGGCATGCCCAGTACCGGCAGGGCCGGGTCGAACTGGCGCACCGCCGACACCACGGCGCCGGCCTGCCCGTCGTCCGAGCCGATCGCGCCGTACAGCGCGCCGTGCGGCTTCACGTAGCCGACCCGCCCGCCGGCCGCCGCGGCGAACGCCGACAGCGCGCCCAGCTGGTAGAGCACGTCGTCGGTCAGTTCCGCGGGGTCGACGTCGATGTAGCGCCGGCCGAAGCCCGCGAGGTCGCGGTAGCCGACGTGCGCGCCGATCGCCACGCCGTGGCGCACCGCGTTCAGGCACGCCCGGCGCATCGCCGACGGGTCGCCCGCGTGGAAGCCGCACGCGATGTTCGCGCCGGTGACCACGGTCAGCAGGGCGTCGTCGTCGGCGATCCGCCAGGCGCCGAACCCTTCCGCGACATCACAGTTGAGATCGAGGACGGTGGTCATCTCGCGACCGCTGGGGCCATCGAGGAGTCCTCTTCGGACTCCACGGCCGGGTCGCGGGCGAGCAGCAGTCCGACGCCGGTGAGCACGCCGGTCAGCACGAGGTACGCGCCGAGGATCCACCAGCTGTCGAACGCGGCGAGCAGCGCGGTCAGGATCAGCGGGGCCGGCGCGCCACCGATCACCCCGGCGAACGTGTAGGCCAGCGACGAGCCGGTGTAGCGCAGCCGCGGGGAGAACTGCTCGGTGATCAGCGCTGCCTGCGGACCGTAGAGCAGCGCGTGGATCACGAGTGCCACGACCGTGCCGAGCACCAGCAACAGGAACGAGCCGCCGTCGATCATCGGGAAGAACAGGAACGGCCACACCACGGCGGCGATCGTGCCGTACAGGTAGAGCCGGCGCCGGTTCATCCGGTCGGACAGCGCGCCGAACGCGGGCATCAGCAGCAGCTGGCACGCGGAGCCGATCATCACCGCGGCCGAGCCCTGCCCGCGGGACATGTCGAGCTCGTTCGTGATGTAGGTCAGCGTGAACACGGTGAACAGCGAGTACATGACGTCCGGGCACACCCGCACCAGCACGCCGGCGAGCAGCGCGCGTCGCTCCTGACCGACCACTTCGGACACCGGTGCGCTCGGGCGCTCGCCCTGGTCGGCGATCTGCTGGAACACCGGGGTCTCCTCCAGCCGCAGCCGGATCCACAGTCCGAACACGACCAGCACGGCGGACAGCAGGAACGCCACGCGCCAGCCCCAGGACTCGAACGCGCTGTCGGACAACGTCAGCGCCAGCAGTGCCAGCACGCCGTTCGCGAGCAGCGTGCCGGCCGGCGGGCCGATCTGCGCGGCCGACGCCCAGAACCCGCGTCGTCGCGGGTCGCCGTACTCGCTCGAGAGCAGCACCGCGCCGCCCCACTCGCCGCCGACCGCGACGCCCTGCGCGAAGCGCAGCGCCACCAGCAGCACCGCGGCCGTGCCGCCGATCGCCGAGTGCGTGGGCAGCACGCCGATCAGGAACGTCGCGATGCCGGCCAGCAGCAGCGTGTACACCAGAACCTTCTTGCGCCCCAACACATCCCCGAGGCGGCCGAACACGAACCCGCCGAGCGGGCGCGCCAGGTACCCGACGGCGTAGGTGGAGAACGCTGCCATGGTGCCGGCGAGGTCCTCGCCGGAGGGGAAGAACAGGTCACCGAAGACCGTGGCCGCGGCGACCGAGTAGGCGGCGAAGTCGTAGTACTCCAAGGCCGTGCCCGACAGGCTCGCGACATACGCCCGGCGCAGGGACCGTCGACTCACGGGGTTCCGGGGAGAGTTCATGGTGCACATCCCATCTACGCGGTGGGGTGGATGCCTTTAGAGGCTAGATTTCGTTGAACGATCCTGCAATACTACGGTTCATATCTGGCACGCGGTCCACGCCGAGAAATCCGTTTCCGACGAGAGTGGGTGACCCCCAGCATGAATCCCGAAACCCAGGACGGTCCGGCCTCGTGCCGCTCGGTGCGCCACGCCTTCCGACTGCTCGAGCTCCTCGCCGTCAGCCCCGACGGCCTGCGTCTCGCCCGCCTCGTCGACACCGCCGAGCTGCCCAAGTCGTCGGTCCACCGGATCCTCGCGACGCTGGAGGAGCTGGAGATCGTCTGCCGCGACGACGCGACGGCGAACTGGCACCTCACCGCGAACTGGCGGCGGATCGTCGCGCCGTCGCGGCCCGCGGAGTTCTCCGCGCCGGTGCTGGGACACGACGGGCTGCCGGTCGCCGGGCTGACGCTGCGGCTGCGTGGCCAGGTTTCCCCTGGTGCGCCGTCGGAACGGCTCGCCAGGCTGGTCGCCGATCTCGCACACGCGGTCTCCCGGCGCGTGGGTGGCCGGCCCGCACCGGCGAGCCGGGCTTCGTGAATCGAAACCACCGTCCGGTCTATTGACGTCGGGAACCCACGAAAGGACACTCATCGAGTAATCGTTTACCCATGCGGCCCGCTGGCCGGTCTGGAAGGGTGAGCTCGATGCGGAGTTTCCGGCGATCCCTGCTCGCCGTGCTGTCCTGCCTTGTGCTGGCGATGACCGGGTTGCCCGGTGCCGCCGATGCCGCGGTCGCCGCCCCGCCCGTGGCGGCCGGCAACGGGGCGGTTGGCTGGGACACCTACCGGCGGCTGGACCTGTTGCCGGACCTGGCCTCCGGCTCGCGGACCAAGCAGTTCTCCAGCTTCGCCCGCAACGGCAGCAACGACGACGGCTTCGGCGGCACCTACTCCTGCCTGCGCACGGACGGCCCGGGCTGCGTGCTCGCCGAGGACCGCGGTCCCGGTGAGGTGTCGTCCATCTGGTTCACCCGCGACGAGGGCAACGTGAGCGCCACCGGGAACATCCGGATCGTGCTCGACGGCGTCACGGTCCTCGACGCGAACCTGCAGCGGGTCGTCGACGGCGAGCTGGGCGCGCCGTTCGTGTGGCCGCTGGTGTCCAACGCGGACCAGAACTCCGGCGGCGTCACGATCAAGGTGCCGATGCCCTACCGGGACTCGATGCTGGTCACCACCACGAACAACCCGCTCTTCTACCACGTGAGCCACCGTGAGTTCGCGAGCGCCGACGGCGTCGACCGGTTCGATCCGGCCGATCCGGCCACCGACGTGGTGAACACGTTGCGCGAGGCCGGCCGCGCCGACCCCAAGCCCGCACAGCCCGGCGCCACCACGACCACCGCGACCGTCTCACCCGGACCCGGCGACTCCGCCACCCTCGCGAACCTGACCGGCCCGGCCGCGATCACAGGGCTGCGCCTGCGCGTCCCGGACGGGGCCGCGACCGAGGCGAACCTGAACGGCCTGCGGCTACGCATGACGTTCGACGGCCGGACGACGGTCGACTCCCCGGTGTCCGAGTTCTTCGGTGCCCCGCTGGGCGAGCGGGACGTGCGGTCGCTGATGTTCGGCATGGACCCGGCCCCGGGTGGCTGGTACGGCGCCTGGTGGATGATGCCGTACGCGTCCTCGGCGGAAGTCTCCCTCGCCAACACGACCGGTGCGACGGTCTCCGGGATCGAGGCCGAGCTCACCCACGCGCCGAACGACCGCTGGACGAGCGAGCTCGGCCCGACCGGCGGCTCCGGCCACTTCACCACCCAGTCCCGGCGCGGCGAGACGACGCCGGGCCGCGACTGGCCGGTCGCCGACCTGCCCGGCCGCGGCCGGTTCCTCGGCGTCACGCAGCTCGTGCACAACAAGATCGCCGGCGGCAACGAGCGCGGCTACCTCGAGGGCGACGAACGGGCCCATGTGGACGGTGCGGCGAGCCCGGCGTTCCACGGCACCGGCACCGAGGACTACTACGAGTCCGGCTGGTACTTCAACCGCGGCGAGTACTCCGGCGTGTTCACCGGCAACACCGGCCACCGGGTGCGCGCCGGCTCGTGCGTGGTCGAGTGCGACGGCATGTACCGGTTGCAGCTCGGCGACGCGGTGCCCTACACGACCGGCCTGCGGTTCGGCATCGAGCACGGGCCGCAGAACGACTACCAGGTCGAGGAGAGCTCGACCGCCTTCCTCTACACCAGGCCGACCGTGGCGTCCCGGACCACGGACACGATCGTCGTCGGCGACCCCGCCAGCCGCGCCGCGCACGGCTACACCGAGGCCGGCCCGGCTACCCAGTACGGGCTGACCAGCGCCTACGAGGGCGACGACGACGGCGAGTCGGTGACCGGCCAGGTGCGGACCACCGGCGGCGCGGTCGAGTTCCGGCTCGCGGTCGACCCGGGCAACGAGGGCGTGCGGCTGCGGCGGACGAGCGACCAGAACGCCGGCTACCAGTCCGCCGCCGTCACCGTCGACGGGGCGGCCGCGGGCACCTGGACCCAGCCGCTCGCCAACACCGCACAGCGCTGGCTCGACGACGAGCTGACCCTGCCGCCGGCGCTGACCGCGGGGAAGTCCGAGATCACTGTCCGGCTGGTGCCGAGCGGTCCACAGTGGACCGCCGGCGCACTACACGGCCGCCAGCCTCGTCGCGCCGTTCACCGACTCGACGCCGCCGAGCGGGGTCGGCGGCCTGGCGGTAGGCCCCGGCCGGATGCACGCGATCCCGCTGTCCTGGTCCGCCGCCACCGACGACGTGGGCGTCACCGGCTACCGGGTGTACGCCTCGGCCGACCCCTCGGTGCCGACCACGCCGGCGAACCTGGTCGCCACCACGACCACGACGGGCTTCCGGCACGGCCCGCTGCCCGCGGGCACCACCCGCCACTACCGGGTCGTCGCCGTGGACGGCGCCGGCAACGCGGGAGCGCCCTCGGAGGTGGTGAACGCCCGCGCGCAGGCCCGCAACACCAGCGACGCCACGAACGACGACCGCGACGACGCCGTGCTGTTCACCCAGGGGCCGGAGGCGGACGTCTACACCGCGCCCTCGACCGGTTCCGCGTTCGGCGCCGCGGTCAAGGGACACGACTTCTTCTCCATCGACGGCGAGGTGCCGCGCACCGGCGACGTCAACGGCGACGGGCGGGCGGACATCATCACGTTCACCCGCGGCGCCCTCGCCGACGTCTACGTCGCGCTGTCGAACGGAACCGGGTACGGCCCGGCGGCGAAGTGGCACGACTCCTTCGCCCCGAACGCCGAGATTCCCGACGTCGGCGACGTCAACGGGGACGGGCTGACCGACCTCGTCACGTTCACCCGCGGCACGGCCGCCGACGCGTTCATCGCGCTGTCCACCGGCAGCGGGTTCGGGCCGGGCGTCAAGTGGCACGACCACTTCGCGGTCGGCACCGAGCGGCCCGCGGTCGGCGACTTCAACGGCGACGGCCGCGACGACATCGTCACCTTCACCGGCGGCACCCAGGCCGACGTGTTCGTCTCGCTGTCCAATGGCGGCGCGTTCGTGCAGGACGGCTGGCTCTGGCACGACAACTTCGCGGTCGGCACCGAGCTCGCGGGCACCGGCGACGTCGACGGCGACGGCCGCGACGACGTGGTCACGTTCACCCGGGACGCCGCCGCCGACGTCTTCGTGTCCCTTTCGGACGGCTCTCGGTTCGTGCAGCACGGGTTGAAGTGGCACGACTTCTTCGCGCCCGGCGCGGAGGCGCCCGGCCTCGCCGACGTCGACGGCGACGGCCGGACGGACATCCTGGCGTTCACCCGCGGCGACGCGGCCGACGTGTGGGCCGCGTTGTCGACGGGCTCGGCCTTCGGTGCGTCGGCCAGGTGGCACGACCAGTTCGGCACCGGCAACCAGGTCCCCCGCCCCAGCCTGATCTGAGGAACCCATGATCCTGCGCGCACTGTTGAGCGCCTTGCTGAGCGTCGCGGCGGCGGCGGTGTTCGTGGCCGCCCCGGCGAGCGCGGAACCTCGGGACGGCACGGTCGGCTACGAGCTGACCGGCGAGACGGTGTCCGCGGGCCCGGCGTTCCACGTCTACGACCCCTCGGTCGGCGAGTCGGAGCCCTGGTACTACAACGACCACACGATCGTCCGGGACGTCGCCACGGGCACCTGGCACGTCTACGCGATCACCCACGCCGAGCCCGCGAACCCGTTGGACGAGAAGAACTTCGGCCACGCGACCGCACCCTCGCCGCGCGGGCCGTGGACCAAGCAGCCGTTCGCCCTGACCGCCGACCCGGCCGCGGGGGAGAGCCACATCTGGGCGCCGCACGCGGTGTACGCGAACGGGATCTACTACCTGTTCTACGCCGCCGGCACGCCCGACCACGCGGCCTACCGGATGCACGTCGCCACGTCCGCCGACCTCGTGCACTGGACGCGCAGCGCGGCGAACCCGCTGTTCACCGACGGCTTCGACGCCCGCGACCCGATGGTCACCCGCGTCGGCGACCGGTGGGTCATGTACTACACGGCGAACAGCACCCCGGCCGGCGGCAACCACCAGGTCGCCTACCGCACCAGCACGGACCTCCTGGGATGGAGCGACAGGCGGGTCGCCTTCGAGCATCCGGCCGCCGGCACGTTCGGCGGTCCGACCGAGTCGCCGTTCGTGGTCGAGCGGAACGGCTGGTGGTACCTGTTCGTCTGCTGCGATCCCGGCTACCGCGACACCCGGGTGTACCGCAGCCGGGACCCGCTCGCCTTCTCCGTCCGCGACCTCGCCGGCCGGATCGACTCGCACGCCGCCGAGGTGGTGACCGAGCCGAACGGCACGACGTGGGTCAGCGGCGCCGGCTGGGGGCAGGGCGGGCTCTACCTCGCGCCGCTGGAGCTCACGCCGGCGGTCGTCGAGCGGGGGCAGCGGATCTCCACCGCGTACCTGACCGCGGAGGTCCGCACCTGGCCGACCACCGAGCTGCGCCGACTCGCCGTGGACCCGGCAGGCGGCGGGAACCACCGGCCGGTGCTGGACGCCTCGGCGCGGCCGACCGGCCCGTACCTCGCGG
>NZ_JBOHGA010000153.1:0-15729 GCF_050699915.1 Actinophytocola sp. | reverse complement strand
GCCGTGGTGACCCGGAGCCGGCGGGGCGGGCGCGAGCGGCGCCGGCCAGACCGGGAGGTCGGGGAGGGACGGCGCGCTCGGCGCGGGTGAGCCGCGCCGGGGCATGCCGTCGGAGTAGGCACGGCCGGTCGCGGTGCGCTCGGCCACCTCGTCCGGGTCGACGCCCGGACTCGCCACCTTGCCGCGAGCGGCGGGAGGTGCGGCGGCCGGCGCGGGTGACGGGCTGTCGGACCGGCCGAGGCCGGCACCGTCACCCGCGGCCGGCGCCTCGCTGCGACCGGCACCGTCGAGCCCGCACAGCGGGTCGGCGCACTCGGGCAGCTGCTCGTCGGCACGCTCGCGGAACTTGCCGGTGGCTTCCTTGACCCGCTCGCCCAGCTCCGCCACGGAGCGCGGCGGTGGCGGGGGCGCCAGCCGGTCGGCCGTGGTTCGAGCGGTCTCGTCGAGCGCGCCGGAGACCGGCGAGACGACCGAGCTGACGACCGGGATCTCGGGCGTGCCGGGATCGACCGTGTCGGCCGAGGCGCACGCGGACGAGAGGCACCAGGCGATGGCGGTGCCGGCGGCGGCGCCGCCGACGACGGTCAGGGTGCGCAGGACGACGCGCCGCGCGAAGGCGGCCGTGCCCCGAACACTGCTGATCGTCTGATCCACCGAGAAGTCCTCGCCCTGGTTGGAAGCTCCGGCTGGCAACGTTGCGCACTCAGGTGCTCACGTTCGGTTCCAGCGGGCCGTGCAGCAGTGAGGTTTGCATCGCGGCGGACCGTCGCGCACCTTCAACACCGGTGAACTCCCTGATCGTGTGACGAACACAAAGTGTGTCCACAACTCACGATCCGTAGTCGGGCCTGGCGGAGCGGCATGCGAGTAAAAATCCGTCCACAGCCAGACTTCGATGCCGAGGCGGGCCCGTTCGTCTGCCGAATGTCCGTCTCGCTCGCTAACGTTCGACACGTGACCACAACGCCCCGCGAGCCGAAGAACTCGCGCAAGTCCCCGGCCGCCGTCACCGAGCTGGTACCGACCGGACTGCGCGTGAGCGCCGCGCTGGCCTGGCGGTTCATCGTCGTCATCGCCGCGCTGTACGTGATCGTCTGGCTCGCGGGCTACTTCTCGCACATCATGGTGCCGCTGGCCATCGCCCTGCTGCTCGCGGCGCTGATGGCTCCCGGCGTGGAACGGCTGGCGCAGTGGCGAGTGCCGCGCCCCGCCGCGGCCGCGGCCGTCATGGTCGGCGGCATCGCGGTCGTCGGCGGGCTGATCACCTTTGTGATCATCACGTTCTCCAACGGACTTCCCCAGCTGCAGCAACAGGTGTCGGACTCCCTGGAGCAGATCCAGGACTGGCTCATCGACGGTCCGCTGCACCTGCAGGCCCAGCAGATCGAGGACTTCCTCGACGACGCGATCGGCGCCATCCAGGAGAACCAGGCGGCGATCACCGAGGGCGCGATCACCACGGCCACCACGATCGGCGAGTTCCTCACCGGCTTCGTGCTGACCGTGTTCATCCTGATCTTCTTCCTCTACGACGGCGCCGGCATCTGGCGGTTCGTCACGCACGGCGTGCCAACCCGGGTCCGCGAGCGCGTCGACGTGGCCGGCCGCCGCGGGTTCGCCGCGCTGGTCAGCTACGTGCGTGCGACCGCGGCGGTGGCCCTGGTCGACGCGGTCGGCATCGGCGTCGGACTCGCCATCGTCGGCGTGCCGCTGGTCATCCCGCTGTCCGCGCTGGTGTTCATGTCCGCGTTCGTGCCGATCATCGGTGCGGTCATCGCCGGCACGGTGGCCGTGCTGATCGCGTTGGTGGCCAACGGGTTCATCCAGGCCCTGATCGTGCTCGCCATCGTGATCGGCGTGATGCAGCTGGAGAGCCACGTGCTCCAGCCGTTGCTGCTCGGCCGCGCGGTCCGGCTGCACCCGCTCGCCGTGGTGCTCGCGATCGCCGCCGGCCTGATCGCGGCGGGCATCGCCGGCGCGCTGCTCGCGGTGCCGCTGCTGGCCGTGCTCAACGCGGGCATCAAGTCGTTGCTGCACGAGGGCGACACCGATCCCGACGAGATCGACGTGCTGCACGACACGGAGAGCAAGGCGCCGGAGACCGAGGCGGCGGAGCCGGACGACACGAAGGCGACGTGGGAGCGACCGTGACCGGGCCGGCCTGGCCGGCCCGGTCGCCGGTCGGCAAGGACCCGACGACTCCGTTGTGGCGCGCGGCCGTCCTGCTGCGCGTGCTCACCCTGCTGTTCGCGGCGGGCGTGGTGCTGGTCTACCTGGACGAGTACGCGCGCCCCTGGCTCGCGCTGGCCACGATCGGCGCGATGGCCGCGTGGACCGCCGCCATCGCCGTGCGCTACCTGCGTCCGGCCGGGCGCCTGCTCGGCTTCGCGGTGCTCGACCTCGCCGTGAACTGCGCGCTGATGTGCACCTCGCGGCTGGTCCTCACGCCCGAGCAGCTGGCGGTCGACACGGTCCCGCTCGTCACCACGGTCTGGGTCACCGGCGTGGTGGCAGCGGGCGCGGTGTGCGCCGGGCCGGCGGTCGGGGCGGTGTTCGGCGCGGTGGTGGCGGCGTTCAACTACGGCGTGCGCGGCTACGTCGACACCGACCTGACGCGGGACCTGATGCTGCTCGTCGGCGTGGGCTTCGTGCTCGGCCTCGCCGCGGCCACGTCCCGCCGGTCGGCCGCCCGGCTGGAGACGGCGCTGCGCGCCGAGGCCGCCATCGCGGAGCGGGAACGGCTGGCCCGGTCCATCCACGACGGCGTGCTGCAGGTGCTGGCCCGGGTCCGGCAGCGGGGCGCGGAGCTGGACGGCGACGCGGCCGAGCTCGCCCGCCTGGCCGGCGAGCAGGAGATCGCCCTGCGCGCGCTGATGGCCACCGGTCAGGTGTCCACGCAGGACGGTACGGCGGACCTCGCCGGGCGGCTGCGGCTGCTGGCCTCGGGCCGGACCGAGGTGTCGGTGCCGGCCACCCCGGTGCCGCTGCCGACGGCGGTGACGGCTGAGCTCGAGTCGGTCGTGCGCGAGGCGCTGGCGAACGTCGAGCGGCACGCCGGCTCGGAGGCCAAGGCATGGGTGCTGCTCGAGGACCTGGGCGGCGAGATCGTGGTGAGCGTCCGCGACGACGGCGTCGGCATCGCGCCGAGCCGGCTCGCGGAGGCGGAGCGGGAGGGGCGGATGGGGATCGCGCGGTCGATCCGAGGCCGGGTGGCCGACCTCGGGGGCACGATCGAGCTGGAGACCGCGCCCGGCGCGGGCGTGGAGTGGGAGCTGCGGGTGCCCAGGGAGGTCGCCCGGTGACGGCCGAGCAGATCAGCGTGATGGTCGTGGACGACCACCCGATGTGGCGCGACGGCGTGGCGCGCGATCTCGCCGAGCGCGGCTTCGAGGTCCGGGCCACCGCGGGCGACGCGGACTCGGCCGTGCGCATCGCGGGCACGGTGCGACCGGACGTGGTGCTGATGGACCTCAACCTGGGCTCGGTCAACGGAATGCCGGTGTCCGGGGTCGAGGCCATCCGGCGGATCACCGGCGCGCTGCCCGAGACCCGGGTGCTGGTGCTGTCCGCGAGCGGCGAGCACGCGGACGTGCTGGAGGCGGTGAAGGCGGGCGCGTCGGGCTATCTGGTCAAGTCGGCGTCGGCGACCGAGCTCGTCGAGGCGGTGCACCAGACCGCCGCCGGCGACGCGGTTTTCACGGCCGGGCTGGCCGGCCTGGTACTCGGCGAGTACCGGCGGATGGCGGCCGAGCCCGCCGGCGGCGACGAGCCCAGCCTGACCCAGCGGGAGACCGAGGTGCTCCGCCTGGTGGCCAAGGGACTGACCGCGAGGCAGATCGCGAGCCGGCTCACGCTGTCGCACCGCACGGTGGAGAACCACGTGCAGTCGACGCTGCGCAAGCTCCAGCTGCACAACCGGGTCGAGCTGGCCCGCTACGCGATCGAGCACGGCCTGGACGCCGATCCGGAACCCGAACGCGGTGGTGGGCGGCGGTAGGCCGGTACCGTTCGAGCCGTTCCACCCGCACGGCGACACCGGCTCGAGCCGGGCGGGATAACGTGGGGGCGTGACCCAGCCACCGGCGCCGCAGCCGATCGACCCCCGTGAGTTGCGGGTGTCCGATGCCGAGCGCGCGCACGTCGTCGACGTGCTGCAGAAGGCGATCGGGCACGGGTTGCTCTCGCTCGACGAGTTCACCGAGCGCACCGACGCGGCGCTGGCGGCGAAGACGCGGGCCGAGCTGAACGCCGTGCTCGTGGACCTGCCGGGCGTCACGCACCAGGACCCCAACTCGCCGGTGCGGGAGAAGCCGGTCGAGCTGACCACCAACATGTCCACGCTCAAGCGGGACGGCCGCTGGACGGTGCCGCGGGAGCTGATCATCCGTAACCGCCTCGGCTCGACGGAGCTGGACTTCAGCGAGGCGCAGATCCCCTACGACGAGGTGCGCATCGCGCTGAACGTCAGCGGCGGCTCGGTGAAGCTGCTGCTGCCCGAGCGCTCCTCGGCGGTCACCGACCAGGTGCGGGTGACCGCCGGCAGCATCAAGGACAAGGTCGGCGGCGGGACCGGCCGGCCGCGGTTCGTGGTGACTGGCACGATCACCGCGGGCTCGCTACAGCTGCGCCGGGCCAGCTACGTGCGAATCGGCAGCCTGATGTTCCGGTCGCCGTGGAAGATCAGCCGGGCCTCGGACTAGTAGACGGCAGACAACGGCGAGCGACGTGCGGAGGAATGCGTGAAGGCTCTGGTCAAGGACGCCCAGGGGCCGGGTTTACAGCTCACGGACGTGCCGGAGCCGCAACCGGGACCGACCGACGTCAAGCTGCGGGTGCTGCGTACCGGCATCTGCGGCACGGACCTGCACATCGAGGCGTGGGACGACTGGGCCGCCGCGACGATCACGCCGCCGCTGGTGGTCGGCCACGAGTTCGTCGGCGAGGTCGTCGAGGTCGGCGCCGCGGTCACCAAGGTCGCCGTGGGCGACCTGGTCAGCGGCGAGGGCCACCTGGTCTGCGGCACGTGCCGCAACTGCAAGGCGGGTCGCCGGCACCTGTGCGCGAACACGATCGGCCTCGGCGTGCAGACCGCGGGCGCGTTCGCGGAGTTTGCGATGCTGCCCGAGCAGAACGCCTGGGTGCACACGCATCCGGTGGACCTCGACGTCGCCGCGATCTTCGACCCGTTCGGCAACGCCGTGCACACCGCGCTGTCGTTCCCGGTGCTGGGCGAGGACGTGCTGATCACCGGCGCCGGCCCGATCGGTCTGATGGCCGCCGCGGTCGCGAAGCACGCCGGCGCGCGGCACGTGGTCATCACCGACGTGTCGGAGCCGCGGCTGGACCTGGCCCGCAAGATCGGCGTGGACGTCGCGCTCGACGTGAGCCGGCACGCGATCGGTGACGTGCACCGCGAGCTCGACATGTCCGAGGGGTTCGACGTCGGCATGGAGATGTCCGGCCAGCCGGCCGCGCTGCGCGACATGATCGCGAACATGACCCACGGCGGGCGGATCGCGATGCTCGGGCTGCCGGCGGCGGAGATCGCGGTCGACTGGAGTCGCGTGGTCCTCAAGATGCTGACGATCAAGGGGATCTACGGCCGGGAGATGTTCGAGACCTGGTACGCGATGTCCGTGCTGCTGCGGGCGGGACTGGACATCTCGCCGGTGATCACCCACCGGTTCGCCCACACCGACTACGCCGACGCCTTCGCCATCGCGCGCGAAGGTCGCTGCGGCAAGGTCATTCTCGACTGGACCGCGTGAGAGGAAGGACGGCCCGATGTACGGCGCCATTCGCGACAACCTGCGCACCGAGCTGGACGAGATCCGGGCAGCCGGACTGTTCAAGGCGGAGCGGGTGATCAGCACCCCGCAGAACGCGGCGGTCCGGGTCGGCTCGCAGCCGGAGGTGCTGAACTTCTGCGCCAACAACTACCTCGGCCTGGCCGACCACCCGACGCTCGTCGCCGCGGCTACCGAGGCGTTGGCGCGCTGGGGTTTCGGCATGGCGTCGGTGCGGTTCATCTGCGGCACGCAGGAGCCGCACAAGGAGCTCGAGCGGAAGCTGTCGGAGTTCCTGTCCACGGAGGACACGATCCTGTATAGCTCGTGCTTCGACGCGAACGCGGGCCTGTTCGAGACGCTGCTCGGCCCGGACGACGCGGTCATCTCCGACGAGCTCAACCACGCGTCGGTGATCGACGGCATCCGGCTGTGCAAGGCCAAGCGGCTGCGCTACAAGAACCGGGACATGGCCGACCTGGAGCGGCAGCTGAAGGAGTCGGCGGACGCCCGCTATCGGCTGATCGCGACCGACGGCGTGTTCTCGATGGACGGCTACCTCGCGCCGCTGGACGAGATCTGCGACCTGGCCGACGCGCACGACGCGCTGGTGATGGTCGACGACTCGCACGCGGTCGGCTTCGTCGGCCCGACCGGGCGCGGGACGCCGGAGCTGTTCGGCGTGGCCGACCGGGTCGACGTGGTCACGGGCACGCTGGGCAAGGCGCTCGGCGGGGCGAGTGGCGGGTACACGACAGGCCGCGCGGAGATCGTCGCGATGCTGCGGCAGCGGTCGCGGCCGTACCTGTTCTCGAACTCGGTGGCGCCCTCGATCGTCGGCGCCGCGCTGGCCGCGCTCGACCTGCTGTCCTCGTCAGTTGAGCTGCTCGAGCGGTTGCGGGACAACACGGCGCTGTTCCGGTCGCGGATGACCGAGGCGGGCTTCGACCTGCTGCCCGGCGAGCACCCGATCATCCCGGTGATGATCGGCGACGCGGCCCTCGCCGGCCGGATGGCGGACCTGCTGCTGGAGCAGGGCATCTACGTGATCGGGTTCTCCTACCCGGTGGTGCCGCACGGCAAGGCCCGGATCCGCACCCAGATGTCGGCCGCGCACTCCACCGACGACGTCAACCGCGCGGTCGACGCGTTCGTCGCGGCCCGCGAGAAGTTGTAGGCCGGCCTACCCTTTGCCCCCGCACAGACTTCGGAACTGACGGGGGCGCCGCGCACTCCGTGTCGGTATCCCCACCCCGACACGGAGGAGCCAGACCATGACCGCACCAACCACCACCCCGCCCGCCGTTCGCAACGCCGCCCTCGCCGTCTGGGCGATCCTCGGGCTCGTCGTACTGCGGGTGATCCTCACGATCACGATGAACGACGCTCTCGTCGACGCGTGGATCGAGTCGAACTCGTCGGCGGCGGCGCTGCCCCGGGAGATCGCCGCGCAGGGTGCGCCGGCCTACACCGGCGTCGCGATCGGCATCCTGGTCATCGGCCTGGTCCTCGCGCTGGCGGCGGCCAACCTGGCGAAGGGCGCGCGGTGGGCGCGGGTCGTCGTGTACGTCTTCGCGTCGCTGAACATCATCGGCATCGTGCTGTCGCTGCTGGCGCCGACGCTGCTCGTCATCATGATGATCAACGTGCTGGTGGCGCTGCTGTCCGTGGCGGCCATCGTGCTGCTGTCCACGGGCGAGGCCAACCGCTTCTTCGCGCGCTGAGGCACGCGACCCCGGCCCTCGCTGGTATCGACGGGCGAGTCGCGGCGGAATCTACGACTCGCGAGGTGATATCCGTCAGTTGACCGATGTTTCGCCCTCCCGGCGGGACGAGAGTTGCCCAGTCCGAAACGACGGAAAGCAGCAGGCCGGGACCCACGTCGGCACGCAGCGGAGTCATTCGGACACGGCATAGTGGCTTTCGTGCGCAAGTGCTAACGATTAGTTAGCCCTGGCGACCCGTAGTGCCACAATGTTCGTCATCTCTGACACGTGATGTCGACGGGAGACCGGAAGCGTCACAGTCGGAGACCCAACGCCGGCGGAGCATGCCAGCGTCGGGGTCCGGCCAGGCTCAGCAGGCATCGGCCGGACTTCGCGCCGCCGGTACCGGTCGCGTAGCCCCCCGAGCGATCGGTGCCGGCGGCGCGGTCCGTCTTGCGCGAATACGGTCCGGGCACCCCGATCGAGTGCCGACCGTCGCCCTGGATGGATCCGCGGCTTGGGCAGCCCCTGTGTTGGTTGTGGCGAACACGCCGTCCATCGAAGCTGGCGGGTAGCCGTCCCCGCGCGAGGACTCGGCGCGCCCGTCGACGCTGACCGGCGACTACTGAGGGCTGATTTCACCGTGCGCAGAACGGCGAGCAGAACGGCGAGCAAGACGGCTAGCGATCTCCTCGTGGCGGTGGCGTTGTTACACGGCGCCGACCTCCTGGCCGGTGGCCAGGTGGTGCAGGAACAGCGGGCACCCGGAGGTGTCGTGGCGGCCGTGGTGAAGGGACTGCCGTCCCAGAACCCCCGGCAGGGCCGGCAGCTGCGCCGCACGAGGTTCGAGGCCAACACCCGCCGGATCCCGAGCCGGGTCTACGGGGCGACGTTCGTCAGCCGGCCGAGGCCCGCACGGGGCACGAACAGGACCGCGGCGCAGACCTGGTCCTGGTTCTCCGACGCGGGCCGCTGACGCCGCGACGCACGTCTAGCCGCGTTTCGCGTGGTCGGGTAGCCGGCGCGCCACCTCGGCCGGAGACGGCATCCGGGCGATCTCCTCGGCTACGGCGCGTGCCGCGTCGCGGTGGCCGCCTCGTGGGGCGAGCAGGTCGCGGGCGTGGTCGGCCACGGTCTCGACGCTCACCTCCTCGGGCAGCAGGCGCAGCCCGGCGCCCGCGGCGTGGACCGCCTCGGCGTTGGCGAACTGGTCGGCGCCCTGGGGCAGGACCAGCTGCGGCAGGCCGCGCGCGAGCGCGCCGAGGGTCGTGCCGCTGCCGCCGTGGTGCACCACCAGGTCGACGTGGGCAAGCAGGTCGGTCTGCGGCACCCACGGCCGCACGGTGACGCCGGCCGGCAGGGCCCCGAGCTCCGTCGGCGGCACCCGCCCGGCGGCGACCACCACCCAGCCACCCAGCTTCGCCAACCCCGCCATGGCGGTTGTGAGCAGGACCGAGGTGGCGAACGCGGTGCCGAACGTGAGGTAGATCAGCGGCCGCGAGCCGTTCCACGTGGGCACCTCACCCGGCGCCGCGAAGGGCACGGGACGCAGCTCGATCCGGTCCGCCCCGGTCAGGAAGTCCTTGTCCTGCAGGGATGGGGGGCAGATGTCGAGGTGCGGCCGGCCGGGCGCCTCGGCGATCGCCGTCGGCAGCTCGAGCCCGATGCCGTCCGGGAACATGCGGCCGAACCCGTGCCAGAGCCCGGGTATCCCGGCCCGTGCCGCGGCGATGGCCGCCCCCGGCACGCCCCACCCGTGCACGACGAGGTCCGGCCGCAGCCGCGCGAGGTCCGACTCCAGATCCTCGGCGTACATCTCGTAGAACACGTCCGCCGGCCGGAACGGCTCCAGCCGGTTCTGGTGCAGTGCGAAGTGCACCTCCTCGCCGGCGGCGAAGTGCACCTCGTGCCCGGCCTCGCGCGCGGCGACGGCCAGCGGGATCATCGGGTAGGTGTGCCCGACCGACGCCAGGCTCGCGAACAGCACGCGCATACCCGCGAACCTACGCGGCTACAGAACCACGTTCACCAGCCGCCCGGGCACCACGATCACCTTGCGCGGCTCGTTCCCGTCGACCAGCGCGACGATGCGCTCCTCCGCCAGCGCGGCGGCCTTGACCTCGTCCTGGCCGGCCGACGCCGAGACCGTGACCCGGGAGCGGACCTTGCCGTTCACCTGGATCGGGTACTCGACCGTGTCCTCCACCAGGTAGCGCTCGTCCGCCCGCGGGAACGGGCCGGCGGCCAGCGACGAGTCGTGGCCCAGCCGCGACCACAGCTCCTCCGCGATGTGCGGACACAGCGGCGCCAGCATCAGCACCATCGGCTCCGCCACCGCGCGCGGGACCGGCCGGGCCGCGTACGCCTTCGTCACGTGGTTGTTCAGCTCGATCAGCTTGGCGCCGGCCGTGTTGAAGCGCATCGCCGCGTAGTCGGCGTGCACGCCGTCGATCGCCCTGTGCAGCGCGCGCAGCGTGGCCTCGTCCAGCTCGGCGGCCGAACCATCGTCCGCGACCCTGACCTCGCCCGTCTGCTCGTCCACGACGTTGCGCCACAGCCGCTGCAGGAACCGCTGCGCGCCCACGACGTCCTTCGTCGCCCACGGGCGGGAGACGTCCATCGGGCCCATCGACATCTCGTAGAACCGGAAGGTGTCCGCGCCGTACCGCTCGCACATCTCGTCCGGCGTGACCACGTTCTTCAGGCTCTTGCCCATCTTGCCGTACTCCTGGCGGACCTCCTCGCCGTCCCAGAGGTACTTGCCGTCCACTTCGGACACTTCCTCGGCCGGCACGTGGACGCCGCGCGCGTCGGCGTAGGCGTAGGCCTGGATGTAGCCCTGGTTGAACAGCCGGCGGTACGGCTCGGGCGCGGACACGTGACCCAGGTCGTACAGCACCTTCTGCCAGAACCGCGAGTACAGCAGGTGCAGCACGGCGTGCTCGATGCCGCCGATGTACAGGTCGACGCCGCCCGGGTCGTCCGGGCCGTGCTCGGCCGGGCGCGGGCCCAGCCAGTACGCCTCGTTCTCCGGCTCGCAGAACCGCTCGGTGTCGGTCGGGTCGACGTAGCGCAGCTGGTACCAGCACGACCCCGCCCACTGCGGCATCACGTTGGCGTCGCGGCGGTAGCGCTTGCGGCCCTCGCCCAGGTCCAGCTCGACGTACAGCCAGTCGTCGGCGCGCGACAGCGGCGGCGACGGCTCGGTGTCCGCGTCGTCCGGGTCGTAGGTGCGGGGGGAGTAGTCGTCGACGTCGGGCAGCTCGACCGGCAGCATGCTGTCGGGCAGCGGGATCGGCAGGTCGTCCTCGTCGTAGACGATCGGGAACGGCTCGCCCCAGTACCGCTGCCGGGCGAACAGCCAGTCGCGCAGCTTGTACTGCAGCCGCCCCTCGCCGTGGCCGTGCGCCTCCAGCCACTCGATGATCGTCTTCTTGGCCTCGACGACGTCCAGACCGTCCAGGAACCTCGAGTTGATCGCAGGACCCTCGCCGGTGAACGCCTCGCCCTCGAAGTCCTCGCTCGGCTGTACGGTGCGGATGATCGGCAGCCCGAACCCGGTCGCGAAGTCCCAGTCGCGCTGGTCCTGGCCGGGCACCGCCATGATCGCGCCGGTGCCGTAGCCCATCAGCACGTAGTCGGCGATGAACACCGGGATCTCGGCGTCGTTGGCCGGGTTCGTGGCGAACATGCCCACGAACACGCCGGTCTTGTCCTTGTTCTCCTGCCGGTCCAGCTCGGACTTCTGCGCGGCGGCCCGGCGGTAGGCGGCGACCGCCTCCGCGGGCGTGGCGGCGCCGCCGGTCCACCGCTCGTCGGTGCCCTGCGGCCAGGCGCCGGCGGTGATCTCGTCGACCAGCGGGTGCTCCGGCGCCAGCACCATGTACGTCGCGCCGAAGACGGTGTCCGGACGGGTGGTGAAGACCTCGATCGCCTCGTCACCGACGGGGAACCGGATGTGCGCGCCCGACGAGCGGCCGATCCAGTTGCGCTGCATGGTCTTGACCCGCTCTGGCCAGTCCAGCAGGTCCAGGTCGTCGATCAGGCGGTCGGCGTAGGCGGTGATCCGCATCATCCACTGGCGCAGGTTCTTGCGGAAGACCGGGAAGTTGCCGCGGTCGGTGCGGCCCTCGGCGGTGACCTCCTCGTTGGCCACGACGGTGCCCAGGCCCGGACTCCAGTTGACCGGCGCCTCGGACTGGTACACCAGCCGGTGCGAGTCGATGATCTTCCGCTGCTCGGCGCGCGTCAGCTCGCACCAGCCGCGACCGTCCGGAGTGGACCGCTTGTCCTGCGCGAACTCCGCCTCCAGCTCGGCGATCGGGCGGGCCTTGTTCGCCTTCTCGTCGTACCAGGCGTTGTAGATCTGCAGGAAGATCCACTGCGTCCAGCGGTAGTAGGTCAGGTCGGTGGTGGCGATGCGACGGCGCTCGTCGTGGCCCAGACCCAGCCGGCGGATCTGGCTCAGGTACCGGACGATGTTGTCCTCGGTCGTCTTGCGCGGGTGCTGACCGGTCTGCACCGCGTACTGCTCGGCGGGCAGGCCGAACGCGTCGAACCCCATGGTGTGCAGCACGTTGCGCCCGGTCATCCGGTGGTAGCGGGCGAACACGTCCGTGCCGATGAAGCCCAGCGGGTGGCCGACGTGCAGCCCCGCGCCGGACGGGTACGGGAACATGTCCTGCACGAACAGCTTGTCAGCCGGCATGTCACCGGGCACCTCGCCCGCCAGCGGACCCACCGGGTTGGGCGCGTGGAAGGTGCGGTGCTCCTCCCAGTAGTCCTGCCAACGCGGCTCGATGGAGTTCGCCAGCGTGGCGGTGTAGCGGTGCGCCGGCACCGACTCGGCGGCGTCTCCCGGTACGTGTCCCTCAGCGGGGCCCGTCGTGGCGCTCATCGTGGGGTCCTTCCTTGGTGCGTGCTCCGGACACAACAAGACCCCTCTGCCAAAGGCATGAGGGGTCCGCCGCGCCGACCGTCGGTCAGCGCGGCCCGCTAAGGAGCAGGCGTCCAGTGTTCATGTCCGAGCTCATGTCAACCAGGATAGCGCGGACGCCAATACCCTTTCTCCCGCGCCGTCCCACGTCACCGGACGGCCAGCGCGACCACCTGGGAGACCTGCGTGGCGCTGAAGTTGTCGTCGCTGACCAGCAGCAGCGTGCGCTCTCCGGTCCGCAGCCGCGGACCCCACGTCATGCCCTCGATGTTGTCCACCGTCGAGAGGCCGAAGTCGGCCAGGTCCGCGACCAGCTTCTTGCGCACCGGCTTGATCTTCTCGCCGGCGATCGAGTCGTGGCGGGCGATGTCGGTCGCGCCGCGGGTGTCGATCTCGTAGAGCCGGACCTTGTTGCCCACGCCGGTGACGAAGGAGCGCTCCATCACCAGGTGGCGGCGTGGGTCGAGCGGGTTCACCGCGAGGATGGCGGCCACACCGTTGACCGAGAACGAGCCGGGCGGGTTCGGCTGGGCGAACACGGGTTCCTGCTCGTAGCCGTACTGCGCGACGACGCGTCCGGTCCGTGTCTGCACGGTGATCCGGGACGTCGTGCCGTGCTCGGGCGTCGCCTCCGGCCCGTCCTGCAGCAGCGCGCCCTCCAGGGCGCTGACCACGAGCGTGCCGGCGCCGGCGAACGTGAGTCCCTCGAGCCCCTGGTTCTGCCGCGGACCCCGGTTCTCCGCGCTCATCCGCTCGATCGGCGGTGTCGGCAGCATCCGGCCGAACGAGCCGTCCCGGTGCGCCGTCTGGATCGAGGGGTCGATCAACACCTGGCTGGGCGTGAGGGTCCGCTCGCCCTCCTGGCTCCAGGTGTAGTCCCCGGTCCAGGGGTCGACGCGGATGTCCTCGGGATCCACGGTCGTGCCAGCGTTGGTGCCACCGTTCGCCGACAGCGGTGGGAACGGCGTGCCGTCCGGGCGAAGGAACGGGCGGGTGCCGGTGAGCGTCACCTCGCCCAGTCCGTGTTCGCCGATGTCGATCGTCGCGTTGTAGAAGCGGGCCGGCTGCAGCGCGGAACGGTCGTCGCTGATCAGCACGTAGCCGCCGGTGCGCGGGTCGCGGTCGATCCCGGACAGGCCGCCGACCGTGGTGCCCTGGAAGGTGCCGGCGGGGATGATCCGCTCGCCGAGCAGCCGGACCTTCGGCGCGCCGGCGGTGTTCGCGGAGACCGGCGTGGCCGGCGTGGCGACGAGCAGGCCGGCGGCGATCGCCGCCACGGTGGCCAGTACGCGAGTTCGCATGGCGAGCAGCACACCACAACCAGGGTGGCCGCCGGGAGTGGTTCGGCTGAGCGCTTACGATCGGGCCGTGCCTCTTCTCGCGCTCGTGCCGCTGGTCGTCGGCCTCGTGGTGGCCGCCGTCGGTGTCCTCGGTTGGCTGGAACGGCTGCCGCGCAACAGGTTCGCGGGTGTCCGCACGCCCGCGACGCTGCGCGGCGACCGCGCCTTTCGTCTGGCGAACAAGGTCGCCGGCCCGCCGCTGACCGCGGCCGGGCTGGTCGGCGTGGTCAGCGGCGCGATGGGTCTTGCCGCCGGGACCGTCGTGGTGCTCGTCGGACTGGTCGGGATGGTCGCGATCGCCGTCGCCGGCGGGGTTCTCGGACACCGGTCGGCGCAGGCCCTGCCCGACGAGAAGCCCGAGCTGCCCGAGGGGTGCAAGGGCTGCGCGTGTGGTGGCTGCGAGCTCGTGAGGTCAGTTGGTGCGGACGTCTCCGGGGTGCGTGGCGAGTAGCGCCAGCGGCATGCCCTGCCGGCGCAGCACCCGGCCCCACAGGTCCTGGTCGGCCGGGGCGAGCACGTCGTTCGGCAGCGCCGGCACCACGATCCAGTCGCCACGCTCGATCTCCCCGGCCACCTGGCCCACGTCCCAGCCCGCGTAGCCGGCGAACACCCGCAGGCCCTTGAACTTCGGCACCAGGATCTCGGGATCCGCGTCCAGGTCGACGAGCGCCACCGGGCCGCGCACGCCGATCAGCCCCTGTATCCCGCCCGGCTCCTCGCCGGTGCGCAGCGCCGCGAGGCACAGGGCCGTCTTCTGCTCCACCGGGCCGCCGACGAACACCGAGCCGGGGTTGGTCACGTGCGGGCCCCAGCTCGGCAGCACGTCGTCGACGGGGACCTCGCTCGGCCGGTTCAACACGACACCGAGGGTGCCCTCGCTCCGGTGGTCGATCACGAAGACGACCGTGCGGCGAAAGTTGGAGTCGGTGAGGCTGGGTGCCGCCACGAGCAGCGTGCCCGGCTCCACGGCCGCATCGGGGGCATCGGATCGCACCGGCACATGATCCCACCCGCCGAGTGGGAATCCAGCGGCCGGCCGGATGTTGGGGAACAATGGGGTGTGCCAGCACGTTGTCGCTGGTGGCTGGAGCACCAATGAGTCCCCCGGGCCCAACCAAGAACCGCCGTCGTGGAATACCGTCCGGCTGGAGCCACGATGCGCCACACCGCCGAGAGGCGACCGGGTGCTTCGTCGACGAAGGGCGTGTGCCTCGTTGGGCACACGCCCTTCGTGCTTCCGCCGTAGGCTGACAACCCGTGAGCACGTCGGCGCAGGATGCGAACGAGATCACCCAGACGGGTGACTCCGAGTCGGCGCATCATCTACGGATCGGCGCGCGCCGGCTGCTGGTCCTCGCCGAGTTCCGGCGACTGCTGCTCAGCCGCTTCGCCTCGCAGTGGAGCAGCGGGCTCTTCCAGACCGGCCTCGCGGGTGCGGTGGTGTTCAACCCCGAGCGCGAGGTCTCACCGACGGCCATCGCAGCCGGGTTCCTGGTGCTGCTGCTGCCGTACTCGGTCATCGGGCCGTTCGCGGGCGCGCTGCTCGACCGCTGGGACCGGCGGCGGGTCCTGGTCGCGGCCAACGTGCTGCAGGCCGTGCTGATCATCGGGGCCGCGATCGCAGTGGCGGCCGGCCTGGGTGGGCTGACGCTGTTGCTGCTCGCGCTCGTCGTCATCGGGATCAGCCGGTTCATCGGCGCCGGCCTGTCCGCCGCGCTGCCGCACGTCGTGCCCACCCGAAACCTCGTCGAGGCCAACGCGCTGTCGGTCACCCTCGGCGCGGTCGTCTCCGTGTTGGGTGCCGGCTGCGCGGTGGTGCTGCGGGCGGTCTTCGGCGAGGGCGACGCCGGCTCCGGCCTGACGACCGCGTTCGCCGCCGTCGGGGCCGTGCTCGCCGGCTGGATCGCCGGCCGCTTCGTCCGCGGCGCGCTCGGTCCGGACCACGTCGACGAGCCGGACAC